>JAJFJC010000354.1 GCA_021774385.1 Alphaproteobacteria bacterium | reverse complement strand
AAACGCCGTTGGTATTGGATCGGGCGGAAGGATATATCGGTGTCTTGATTGATGATTTGGTTACAAAGGGTACGAATGAGCCATACCGTATGTTTACGTCGCGTGCCGAGTATAGGCTTCGGCTCCGCGCGGATAACGCGGATCAGAGGCTCACTCCAATCGGTGTTAAGCTAGGTTGCTTGTCGGCAACACGATTGTCGGCATGGACCGATAAAGAGCAAGGGCTTGCCGATGCGCGTGCGATGGCTCATTCCTTGAAAGCAAGTCCGACGGTCGTAAATCGTTATGGATTCAAAATCAAACAGGATGGTGTCATTCGCGACGTAATCGATCTTCTTGGTTTTCCTGAGCTTAGTTTGTCGGGTCTTTCCACGATTTGGCCTGAGTTGGACTCGCTTCGTCCGGATATTGCGGAACAGTTGACCATTGACGGATTATATCAAGGATATATGGCGCGACAGGATGCGGATATCGAAGCCTATCGGCGTGATGACCAGTTAATTATACCGAACGATCTTGATTACAACGCGGTTGGCAGCCTATCGGCTGAAGTGCGGCAGAAGTTGGAATCCGCGCGGCCAAGGACGCTTGGTGCCGCCGCTCGTATTTCTGGTGTGACGCCGGCAGCGACAATAGCGCTTCTTCGCTATGTTCGGCGTGGTGGATCAGAGGCCCGTGTCTGACATTCTGCGTGCCGAGGAATTCGCGAAGGCGGCGAATGTTTCACGTGAAACACTAATTCGACTGCAAGCGTATGCCGAAATCCTTCGAAAATGGAACCATCGAATAAACTTGGTCGGACAATCGACTTTAGCCGATTTGTGGCGGCGTCATATGCTCGATTCGGCGCAACTATTTCCACATATCCCACCTCAGGCCAAAACACTCGTTGATTTTGGCAGCGGCGCGGGGTTTCCGGGGCTGGTTCTGTCTATTCTAGGCGTACCGGATGTCCATTTGATTGAGTCCAACGGCAGGAAGTGCGCATTCCTTCGCGAAGCCGCGCGCGTGACAGCGGCGACGGTGACGATTCATAATAAACGAATCGAAGGAATGACCCCACTGAACGCTGATGTGGTGACAGCGCGGGCATTGGCATCTCTCTCAATCCTTGTCCAGCATGCTCAACCATATCTCTCACCAAGTTCAATCTGTTTGTTTTTAAAAGGACGCGGTGTAGAAGAGGAATTGACCGAATTACGCAAAATATCTAATATTAGGGGAAATATCTATCAAAGCATTACAGATCCCGAAGGGATTGTCCTGAGTATGAAAGTGGAATCCCATGAACCAGCCTGCTGAATTAGACATTCAAGAACCAGCCTTCATTGCCCAATCAAAGTTGAAACAGCCCCGCGTGCTCGCGATTGCCAACCAAAAAGGAGGTGTAGGGAAAACGACGACAACCGTAAATCTCGCCACGGCCATGGCCGCGACACATAAGAAGGTGCTGATTATCGATTTGGATCCACAAGGCAATGCGAGCACCGGTCTTGGTATCGAAAGGTCGGCGCGTCAATTGACGACCTACGATTTGTTGCTTGGCGAGACCGGCCTGCTTGATGCGATTAAACCGACCATTGTTCCCGGTCTTTCAATTGTGCCGTCTTCCGTGGACCTGTCTGGCGCGGAACTGGAATTGATCGATTTAGCGGAACGGGAATACAGGCTTGCGAAGGCTATCCGCAATGCGGGCCAAGGTTATGACTATGTTCTGATAGACTGCCCGCCGGCCTTGGGGTTATTGACCTTGAATGCGCTTTGCGCCGCGGATGCGGTTTTGGTTCCCCTGCAATGCGAATATTATGCCCTTGAAGGTCTAAGTCACTTGGTGCGAACGATTGAACGCGTAAAGCGCGCTTTTAACTCGGATTTGGAAATACAGGGCGTTGTTCTGACGATGTATGACCGCCGAAATAATCTTTCCGATATGGTTGCCGCCGATGTGCGTGAACATTTTGGCGACAAGGTGTATCGCACTGTCATACCGCGCAATGTGCGCGTTTCCGAGGCACCGTCGCACGGCAAGCCCGTCCTGGTTTACGATTGGCGTTGCGCGGGGAGCCAAGCCTATATCCATTTGGCAAGTGAGATGTTGCGCCGCGAAAGAAAGGCCACGGCGTGACACCCGCCGACGAAACGAAACGGCGCGGATTGGGGCGTGGTCTGTCGGCGCTTCTTGGCGATGAAGCGGAAGATTACGCGTCACTGGACCGGCTGCGCTTGTCCAAGATGGTACCGATCGAATTTCTACAGCCCGGCGGGATTCAACCGCGAAAACATTTCGATACCGAAACCATCGACGCCCTCGTGGAATCGGTTCGGGAAAAGGGCATCTTGCAACCCCTATTGGTGCGCCGTCACTCGGACCAGACGAACGCTTATGAGATCGTTGCGGGCGAACGTCGCTGGCGTGCGGCACAACGCGCGGGATTACGTGAAATTCCCGTTGTCATTAAGGAGTTAGACGATAGCGAAGCGCTGGAAATCGCGCTTATCGAGAACGTGCAACGGGAAGATTTGACGGCAATCGAGGAAGCCGAGGGCTACAAGCGCCTAATGGATGAATTTGATCATACGCAGGAAGCGCTGGCCCGGACGATTGGCAAAAGCCGTAGTTATATTGCCAATCTATTGCGACTCTTGTCCTTGCCCGACAGCGTAAAACAAATGGTGAACGAAGGGGATCTTTCGGCAGGACATGCACGGGCGCTGATCAATACTGAATCACCGCTCGAGTTGGCCAAGAAGGTCGTTCTGAGTGGCTTGAGCGTTCGTCAGACGGAGAAACTGGCAAAAAATCAAGGATCGGAGCCCGCTGCTCCGCGCCAAGCCGTCGCAAGTGATCCCAATATCATGGCGCTAGAAACCGATCTTTCCCATATGTTGGGATTAAAAGTCGCGATCCGTACGCGTGGGGAAGGGGGAACGCTCGATATCACCTACGAAACCTTGGAACAGCTTGACGATATATTGCATCGACTGACCCAAGGTGAAAATCATTCGCAGGACGATTAACGGCGGCCGGCGGATCCCAAACGAGAAATTTGTAGCACTGTACGGCCGCAAAGCGCGGGCGCGGGCGCGCCGGTCGTTTTGCAGTGCTGTTCAGCTTCCAGGACGAGCATCAACGCACGGCTAATATTGCGGCTCGACCAAACCCGCAATTGTTGGCGAAATGCCGCGGATAATTTGAAAAATACCGGTGGCCGTAATGATTTCAACGCACTGTCTACGGGAACACCTTCGTCAATTTTCGCACGCGCTAACTGTAAGCGCATGAGATGCCGGCCTAAGGCACGCAATACTGTAACGGGGTTTACGCCTTCCTGATAACTGCGCGTCAACGCCCGGTCGGCCGCCAGGCCGTTTCCGCCTGCCGCGGCAAATATGACGTCATCAATCGACAGCGCACTGGAATTTCCTACCGAAGAGATGGCATCGTCATATTCGACCTTTCCGCCGGGCCCGACATACAACGCCAATTTTTCCAACTCGGCGCGGCTTAAACCACGATCGGCGCCAAGGTTAGCGGTAAGATAATCCATTGCTTCATTTGAAACCGAAATACCCTCCGAACCTAAAGTATCCCGAATGACATGATCCAATGCCCGCTCGTCATCCGCGTAGCAGGCAATTGCGGCTGCATTCTTGGCGTCTTCAAAAAGTTTGCGTAATTTGGATCGCGCATTAAGCGCGCCGGCCTGTACCACGACAAGTGCATCACCCGGCGATTCTTCTAGAAAATCCGCGATTGGTCCCGTCGCACTATCCGTTGCGTTTCGTATGCGAACAACCCGTCTGCCGCCGGTTAGCGCGATAGCGGCCGCTTCATCGGCGAGCAGGGCAGGATCATCCCGTAGCGTCGCGGATGAAACCTCCGCGACCCGGAAGGGATCGCTCAAATCATCGATAACTGATTTCGCCAATGCATCCGCACGCTCCCGGATCAGGCCGTCATCTGGTCCGTAAACGAGAACGGCTCGCGCCGCGGAATCTGGATTGCGCGCGAAGGTATCGGACCGGTTGGCGGCGACTTTCATCGGCGTCCCGCCTGTTTTAGTCTACTGAAATAAAGCCCCAACCGTGTCTTGATGTCGTCGCTGATTTCGCGTGCGGCTCTATCCAGCGCATCGTTCTCGCCGCTCAATGTCGCGAAGTCGGAGGCGACAATATTGAAACTATTCGTGGATTGCGTGGTTCCTTGGATCAAAACCGCGCCGCCAGCGGCATCTGCTAGAACGTACTCCGCCGTCAAGACCATGATCGCACGTGTTGCGGTTTCATCACGCTCTATACCAAGATCCGTACGCGAAGTATTTGTTACGACGCGCAAAGAATAAAGAGGCCGCGACGACTGGCCTTCGGGATTAATTCGATCAAGTAGGAAATTACGCAGTTTTTGGCCGATTCGGTCTGGAACTACTTCCACGCGAGTCAGGGCAAGCGAATTTGAGACACTGGCATTGGCGTTGTTGTCGCCATAGAGAGGTCGAAATCCACACCCCTGCAGAAGTAGGGCGATGAGTATCCCCGTGAGGAGTTTAGACCACAACATTGACGATCTTATTAGGTACGACGATTACACGTTTTGGAGCCTCACCCTCCATGGCGCGCCGAACCGCGTCCAGCGCCAGCGCCGCTTCCTCGACTACTTTATTGTCGGCGTCGCGGGGCATCTCGATCGTTCCCCGGAGTTTCCCTTTAATTTGGACGGCGATTGTAACCTTTTCATCGACCAGATAGGCCGCATCGACAGTTGGCCAAGGCGCATCCGCCAAGAGCGTATCGTGTCCGAGCATCTGCCAAAATTCCTCCGCGATATGGGGCATCATCGGACCGATTAACTGAACGACTGTTTCGAAGACGGTACGGCGAATCTGATCGTGCTCGGCGCCCTTGGAAACATATTCGCTAAGTTGATTAGTGAGTTCGCGAACATGCGCAACGGCTCGATTGAACCGAAATCGTTCCAAATCCGAGGTAACCGCGGCAATCGTTTTATGTACAGCGCGAAGCATGCTATCGCCGTCCGCGCTCACGGAGGTTTGGTGTTCGGTGTTGATATCCGCGATTGGTGCGCTCGGTTCGGCAATCAATCGCCATAACCTATTGACGTATCGCCATGCGCCTTCAATTCCCGATTCCGTCCATTCCAAATCGCGTTCGGGCGGACTGTCGGACATCATGAAAAGTCGGCCCGCATCGGCGCCGTAAGTATCAAGCAGCAGGGCCGGATCAACGACATTTCGGCGCGACTTACTCATTTTCTCCGATCGGCCGACCTGGACGGGGCGTCCCGTTTCCGAGCTCGTTTTTCGGCCCTTTTCATCGGTGATCACATGATTGGGAAACACCCAGCCGCCTTCTTCGTCGCGGTAGGTTTCATGACAAACCATGCCTTGCGTGAAAAGTCCGGCAAAGGGTTCATCGACATCCAGATAACCGCAATCGCGTAAGGCTCGGGTAAAGAAACGGGCGTAAAGGAGATGCAAAACGGCATGTTCGACGCCGCCGATATACTGATCCACCGGCATCCAATAATCCACTGCATCCCGGGCAAAGGCGCTATCGGGACTAAGCGCGCAGAAACGCATGAAGTACCAGGATGAATCTATAAAAGTATCGAACGTATCGGTTTCCCGGATAGCCGCCTTGCCACAAGATGGGCAATCGACATGCTTCCAGCTCGGATGATGATCGAGCGGATTGCCCGGCCCGTCGAAGCTGACATCTTCCGGCAGGGTGACCGGCAGATCTTCCTTTGGAACCGGAACAATGCCACAAGATTCACAATGGATCACCGGGACGGGGCAGCCCCAATATCGTTGCCGGGACACGCCCCAATCGCGCAAGCGATAATTGACCGTACCCTCGCCGGCGTTGATTTCGACTAAGCGCTCCGTCGCCCGACGAATGGCGGTTTCCACGTCAAGCCCGTCGAGAAACGCCGAATTAATAATCGTTCCGTCGTCGATGAAAGCCTCTTGGCCGATTTGAAACGTCGCGGGATCGGCGTCGGGTGGACATACGACCGGAATAACGTCAAGGCTATATTTTCGAGCAAATTCAAGGTCCCGGCTATCATGAGCAGGGCAACCGAAAATCGCGCCGGCGCCATATTCCATTAAAACAAAATTCGCGACGAATACGGGCAGCTCGCGTCCGTCTTGAAAAGGATGCGCAACCTTTAAGCCGGTGTCATACCCTTGCTTTTCCGCCTTTTCCAAAGCCGATTCGCTCGTTCCTAATTTACCACATTCGATAAGGAACGATGCGAGTTCCGGGTCTTTCTCGGCCAGGGATTGTGCCAATGGATGATTGGGAGACAAGGCACAAAATGAAGCGCCAAACAAGGTGTCCGGGCGTGTGGTGAAAACTTCGAGACGATTGTCTTGACCAACGATATCGAAAAGAATGCGCGCGCCTTCCGAGCGATTGATCCAGTTGGTCTGCATCAATCGAACCTTGTCCGGCCACCGCTCCAGAGATTCTATACCCTGCAGCAATTCGTCGGCATATTGGGTGATTTTAAAGAACCATTGGTGCAGGAGTTTCTTCTCGACTTCGGCGCCCGAGCGCCAACCGCGGCCGTCTATTACCTGTTCGTTGGCAAGTACGGTATTTTCGATTGGATCCCAGTTGACCCAAGATTCTCCTCTGTAGGCGAGGCCTGCTTCGAGGAAATCCAGAAACATTCCTTGTTCGTGCTTGTAGTATTCGGGCTCGCAGGTGGAAAGCTCGCGGCTCCAATCAATCGACAAGCCCATCGATTTAAGTTGATCGCGCATGACAGCGACGTTTTCGCGGGTCCATTTCGCTGGATGGACTTTATTCTCGAAGGCTGCATTTTCCGCCGGTAGTCCAAAAGAATCCCAACCCATGGGATGAAGGACATTAAAGCCTTGTGCCCGCTTAAACCGGGCGACGACATCGCCCATGGTATAATTTCGAACATGCCCCATGTGAATTCGCCCGGAAGGGTAGGGAAACATCTCTAGGACATAATATTTTGGCCGACTTGTGTCCTCGGTAACTTCAAAGACACGCCGCTCCGACCAAATTTGTTGCCATTTCGCTTCGGTTTCCTTCGCGTTATAACGGGTCATGATGTGATCAAGAATCCTTGCGGTACGGCGTCTTGCCAATTTGGCTCCGACGATATGCGGTTTATTGTATCCGTAGATTTGCGATCCGAAGTTCGCGGGCCCGTTTTAGGATCGCATTTTCGATATCGCGGACCGTTTTAGGGTCAACTTTGGCCTCTTGCCATGGCTGGTTTGCACGTTTTTGACGAAACACCGATACCCGCAATCCATCGGCCCGTAGTTCCCTGCCAAGGATATATATGTTCAGCTTCACCCTTTCCTGCGGCGTTTCCGGTGGCGAATACCAGTCGGTAATAATGACGCCGCCAAAGGGATCCGCGGAACTGAGCGGCATAAACGAAATTGTGTCGAGCGACGCCCGCCACAAAAAACTATTCACGGCAATACCACTGGATCCGCCACCCGTATTGGAATCACCGCCGAAAATGGTGTCGATTAGGCCGCCGTTGCCGCTGCTTGAACTTGATGTCGTTCGTTCCTCCGACGGTGGCGGTGGATCGGGTGCAATTCCAATACTTTCACAGCCGTTCAGCAACACTATGAATGCAAGGGTCCAAAGAATACGGGATACGTTTGTAAACATGACCGCTTTATGCCCGAAAACCACTGGTAAATGCCACTATTATGTCAACGATACTTAGGTTTCGACGGCGGTTAATTGCAAGGCAATGATGGCTTTGCTAGGTCTTAAGTATGTTCTTATCAAGATAGGTTGGATCCAGTGCCCGGAATCAATGCAAAACAGGGGCAAGATAATTGTCCCGACATCGCTGAAAATTTGCGCAAGGTCCAACGCGAAATCGCCAAAGCAGCGGGCGACGCGGGCCGCGAGGCCGATTCCGTAACGCTCGTTGCGGTTGGCAAGGCGCACGCCGCCGCGCGTTCACGGGCGGCACTGGAAGCGGGGCATCGGGTCTTCGGTGAAAACCGCGTACAGGAAGCCGAATCAAAATGGCCAGAATTGAAGGACGCGTTCCCGGAATCACAGTTGCACCTCATTGGCCCATTGCAAACCAATAAGGTTCGCCAGGCGATGGCAATTTTCGATGTTTTTGAAACAGTCGATCGACCGAAGCTTGCCGCGGCTCTTGCCAAGGAAATGGACCGCACCGGTCGGCGGCCGGACTGCCTGATACAGGTGAACAGTGGCAATGAAGCGCAGAAGGCGGGTATCGCGCCGGAAGCGGCGGACGGGTTTATCGCGCAATGTGTTGGTGAGTTTGAGTTACCTATAAAAGGTTTAATGTGCATTCCGCCCGTAAACGAGGAACCCTCATTGCATTTCGCACTACTTCGTGAAATTGCACGCCGTCATGACCTACCGTGGTTGAGTATGGGCATGTCGGCGGACTATGAAATAGCGGTCGCATTCGGCGCAACGCATGTCCGTGTCGGGACTGCTATTTTTGGGCCGCGGGCGACGCATTGATACAAATACGGTCTTTGTCGCCGCAGATTTTCAGAAGGCCGATTAAGTCGGACAGTGAAACAGCGACACAGCCGTCCGTTGGTCCAAAATCGGGGCGCGCAACATGTAAAAAAATCGCGCTGCCAGCACCTGAAATTGGCGGGTCGTCGTTGTGCCCAAGTATAACGATGACATCGTAGAGACCATCATCGCGCCATAAGGATTCCGCACTTGCGGGATAGGGTTTCATGACTGGTTTGTTGTAGTTCGGATCGGCGGGGTCGTCGCACCACCCGTCATTGGGCATTATGGAACGGGCTTCCAACGCGGTTTCGGGTCTCGCAACTCTGTCCGAACGGTACAACACGCGGCGCAATTGATAACAGCCAACTGGTGTGGCACCGTCGCCTTCGGTCTTATTGGAAATTATGCCGCCACGACCGATCGCGCAGCTAATTTCCGTGCAGTCATATCGAAGGGTGCCATCCGCTGTGACGTGAATATCCATACCCGGATCTTATAGCAAGGCGCGTTGATACAGTTTGGTTTTAGCGATCCACTGTTTTGGATTTCTTCATTTGCTCGTAGCGGTCCAGCGCGTCGAACATGCGCTGTGGCACCAAAGCCGCAGGGAGTGGCGCGGCGGTTTGTGGGGTCGCTGCGCCGTTTCTCGGGGAAGTGGTATGGGAAGGCGCGGTTTGTGCGGCCAGAGCGGAAAGCGTGTTGGAAAGCTTATGACTAATTTTTGGCAGCGGGGATTGTTCAGGGCCGGTTGGGCGAACTTTATTCCCGAGACCAGGAACGGGACCGGCGAGCGGTACCGTGGCGCGAGCTTGTAGAAGTGCCGCGACCGGATCGTTTCGTGATTCATCGTTCCGTGCGATTGGTCCAAAAGGCAAGGCGCCCATGCCACCATAGGGAAGCTTTTCGGCTGGTCTCCGTGATAGCGCTTTCGCCTTTGTATCAGCTGTTGTCGATTCGACGGAAAGGCGTTGAGGGGCGGTGATACCGATGGGTTTTGCGCCGCTTCCAAAGACGATGGGGCCTGCTTCTGCGACAGACACAACTTTGTCTTTGGGGACGGTTTCCGTTTTGGCTATGGGTTTTGCGGCAGCTGAATTTCCAGTGAATGCCGCCATCAGGGTTTCACCAATATCCTCGCCCGTGGTTGATTCGACGATGGCGTTCGCGGCGGCGACGGCGAGACCGATCGGCCCCCCGTACAAAGCGCCCCCCGCGACGCGGGCGCCTGGTGATATCTCGTCGTCCGTCATGGCCCGATAAACCGTCGAGACAATCGGAATATGCTGCAGCGGATTAATGACGTCGAGAAAATCGCTGAACGTCAGGCCATCGGCGCCAAAGAACGAATTCTCGGTTCCACTGCTATCGGGGACATCCTGGTTACTTTGATCGTCAAGATCTTCTGGCCGATGATGATATGCAATAACATCCGGGATGGCGGAGCCGTCCGGGTTCACGGTTTCGATTTTTGCCGCGGTGGGGTTTATAAGCGCTGGCTTCGCGCTAGGCGCGATTGCATTTAAACTTGGAACTGTGGTTTCGACCATACAGGGACCCTCCACGATTACAATTGCAATCCGGGTGCCATAAACTAACTTCGTATTTTCAAAGGGTTAAGTTTCAGCGCGGTGGAAATGCCATGAAGCGGGAAAGAATTGCCGTTTAACCCGGCCAACACTGCCGTGGTTCGTGCGAACTTATTTACCCGTGAACCGAGCCTGCTCTTTAGAACAGATGACCACTTCGCGCGGCTTTGGTCTGAAGGTAGTGTTCGTTGTGGCCATTTGCTGGAAAGGCGTGTGGAACGCGATCGACAACATCGATGCCGTGCGCTTCGAGGGCCGTGACTTTGATTGGATTGTTGGTCATTAACCGAACGCGGGAATAGCCAAGCCGCCGCAACATTGTCGCTGCTGGGGCGTAGACACGCTCATCCGCACCAAAGCCAAGCTGCTCGTTTGCATCAATTGTATCAAACCCATCATCCTGTAGGCGGTAGGCTCGTAATTTATTCACCAGGCCGATACCACGGCCTTCTTGTGCCAAATATAAAAGTACACCGCCACCCGCCGCAGCGATGGCGTCCACCGCGCCGCGCAACTGGTCACCGCAGTCGCAGCGTAGGCTGCCAAGCAGATCGCCGGTAAAACATTCCGAATGCAACCGGGTCAAGATTGCTGTTTCCGGGTCGGGTTCGCCGATCACGACGGCAATGTGAGTTTTCCCACCGTCGGCGGGCCGGAAGGCCACCAGCCTTGTATTCTCCGCGCCTTCGAGGGGTACGGATCCGGTTACCGCATAGTCCATCAGCTCCCCTGCCACGCCACGGTAGCGGGCTATATTCGCGATATCCAAGGCCAAAAGGTTGTGTTTCTGTGCGAATGTTGTGGCATTTTCTGATATTGGCGCTGTCAGCGCGGCGGGCAGCAGCCGCGCCAGTTTCACCACTTCCACGGCGGCTTTTTGCAACGGGTTGGCTGCTTTGGCCACCGGTGCGCGAAGCCTCGTATTGTCCGCCGTTTCGCCGATAATCGTCGCGACGGCAATCGAGTCCAGGCCATTTTCCGTTGCGATCGCCACGACGGGCGCATCGATTGGGTCAAGGCCCAAGGCTTCGGCTCGTGATGCGGTCACGAAGCACGAAACGGTGGTGTCCGTTAACATTGTGAGAGCTCTTGGATCGACGCTCGATTCAGCCGCCGTAACAAGCAAGGCGTCCGTGCCGTCCCGCAAGACGATCGCCATACCGCGTCGTAAATCGCCAATTACCCTACCGACAGCGGTAAGGCTGGCATCTTGAGCGATTGGCTGGGGCGAAACTGGCGTATCGGGCATGATGTTCACGCGGGTCTGCTTCTTGGTGCTTTTGTCAGCAGCCATATTACGTCCTTGCCAAAGGACAGGGTCAAGGCGATTAGCGCGGCGCCGCCAATCAAGGTCGCCATGTTGCTTTCGATAACGGGTAACAGGCAAATTACTAGCGCCGCGACCAATAATCCGCAAACGCTACTGCGAATACGACTCTTTGGTAGAGGGGTTGCCAAAATCGGCCAAATTACCCCAACACAGAGCAGTATATAACGCATCAAGCCGATAGCGACGATCCAAATACCGATCTTTCCCGACGCCAAAAGCAAAAGGGTTAAGACGAGAATGAATGCCGCGTCGACTTCTTGGTCGAAAAACGCACCAAATTTGCTGGTAAATTTTTGACGTCGCGCGACATATCCATCAAGCCCGTCCAAAGCCAAAGCAATGGCTGCCAAGCTGGCCAGCCACCAGCTTTCGGCGAGGGTGTCAGCATTCGCGATCGCACCCGCTAAAATCGCGGAAAGGGCAGCTCGAAAGCAGGTAATCATGTTCGCCGCACCGAACCGCTTTAATACGCCGGCGCGGGAGGCAAGGCCGAGCAATACCGCAGCGAACAGGGCATATACGGTGGATGCCGTTAGTGCGGCGGCAGTAGAAGGCCAAACGGCGATTGTAAAAAAAACAACGGCAAACCCTAAGAACCCGACCACAAATCGCGCGTCCTGCCATTGCTCTTTCCGGCGGTCGCTACCGGATGCCTGGATTGTTTCTTGTGTTGATGCGATGCGGGCCATCACATCTCACCATTGGTCCGTTCTGATAAATACATGCTTGATATATGGTGAGCGCGCGCAAATCTGTAACAAAAATAAACAGGTGCCGTGAAAAATCGGCGCCGTGGACATGGAGTAGGGTAATGGGCGCAACGAATGCAGGGATTGGCGAGAAAGAAGCCTGGCGCGGCGTCCTTGCTCTTTGCCGGCAATCCCGCTCCGTACCGTGTGAAGAGGGTTGGGCGCTCCATTATGATCACAATGGCGTTACGGTGGCCGATATCGGCGCCGTGTTGAATAGAAATCTGGTTGCAACCGTAAAACATTGCGGTGCCGTCGACGTCGAAGAAACGGTCCCGGCGTCGGTCGCGGCGATGTTTCGACTTTATCTTCCCCTATGTGTACCGAAGGGAAAATTTGCCGTGGCCCATCTTGGGCAAAGTCTGGACGGTAAAATCGCGACCGTGAATGGCGCGTCGCATTATGTCACGGGGCCGCATGATATAGAGCACAATCATCGAATGCGCGCTCTGTTTGATGCGGTTCTCGTTGGTTCGGAGACCGTCTTGCACGATGATCCGCAGCTAACGGTTCGGCACTGCCTTGGCGAAAACCCTATCCGCGTCATCGTCGACACCGAGCGGCGATTGTCGGACCAATACAACGTATTTCAGGACGAAGCCGCGCGGACGGTATTGGTGTGCGCGGAGGACAGGATCAATGGTGCCGCGCGCCACGGTTCGGCGGACCTCGTGGGTTTGCCGCGCGACAAACGCGGTTTGGCGCCATTGCAATTGCGGGCGTTACTTGCGAAGCAGGGTTGTGAACGACTCTTTGTGGAAGGCGGCGGCGTGACGGTATCGCGGTTCCTGGAAGCTAAATGTCTCGACCGCCTGCAAGTAACGGTTTCTCCGATGATTATCGGATCCGGCCGATCCGCGATTATGCTTCCGGAAGTGGCGAGTTTGTCGGAAGGTTTGCGTCCGGCGACGCGGCGGTTTGATTTAGGCGACGATGTAATGTTCGAGTGTCTTTTCGATGATTGAGCGGTCGTTTTGGGTTACCGCGCCGGGCCGTGGTGAAATTCGAACCGCGCCTTGGGCGCCGCCCTCCTTGGGGAATATTATTGTCCAGGCCTCGGTTAGCGGTATTAGCCGAGGGTCCGAAGCGTTGGTCTTTCAGGGCCGGGTGCCAGTCAATCAATATGATGATATGCGTTGTCCGTTCCAGGAGGGGACGTTTCCGGCGCCGGTGAAATATGGTTACGCTTCTGTCGGGACCGATGAAAAAGGGGATCGGGTTTTTTGCCTTCACCCGCATCAGGATCGATATGCAATACCCGCGAATGCCGCGATAGCCGTGCCAGACGATGTGCCGGATAATCGCGCCGTGCTGGCCGCGAACATGGAAACCGCGATCAATGCGCTTTGGGATGCGGGCCCCCGGGTTGGCGATCGTATCGCGGTCGTTGGCGGTGGAGTCGTTGGCTGTTTGGTTGCCGCGCTCGCGGGTTGCATACCTGGTTCTTACGTCGAACTCATCGATATCAATGCGTCGCGCGCTGAAACCGCCAACCGGCTGGGCGTCGTATTTCAGACACCGGGAAGCGCATCGGGCGACGCCGATATCGTTTTTCACGCAAGTGGTAGCGACGCGGGATTGTCGACGGCGCTAAGCTTGGCCGGATTCGAAGCATTGATTCTAGAGTTGAGCTGGTATGGCGATAAAACGGTTCCGGTGCCGTTGGGAGAGGCATTTCATGCTCGCCGATTGACATTGCGATCAAGCCAAGTTGGGGCCGTGGCGAATAGTCGCCGTGCACGACGCAGCCACCATGATCGTCTTGTTCTCGCCCTGAACCTTCTGCGCGATTCCATATTCGATTGTCTGATTTCGGGAGAATCAAATTTTGAGGAATTGCCGGAAACCCTGGCACGTCTGGCGACGGATCCCGGTGACGCGCTTTGCCATGTTATTCGCTACGATCAGGGAGCAAGGTAAAATTGTTTAGTGTCACGGTTAGCGACAGCGTAATGATCGCACATTCCTTACAAGGTGATGTTTTTGGGCCGGCGCAGCGCCTCCATGGGGCGACCTATGTCGTGGAAGTCACACTACGAAGGAAGGTTTTAAATTCAGACGGCATCGTCGTGGATATTGGGCGGGCGGGCGATCTGTTAAAGGATGTACTTGCACCGTACGCGTATAGAAATTTGGACGAGCTTTCAGAATTTACCGGCATGAACACAACGACGGAAGTTCTTGCCGAGACGATGTTCAACGCGTTCGCCAAGGGTATACAGTCCGGAAGCCTCGGAGAGGATGCGATATCGACTTTAGACTCCATTCAGGTTCGACTACGAGAAAAACCCGATGCGTGGGCAACATACGACGCCCCCTTGAATGGCTGAAGCGGCGCGACAGGTGGCGTTCGCCGTGCCCGGCGCCATTAGCCAACAATCGGGTGGCTATATTTATGATCGACGGATCGTTGAAGCCATGCGCGCGGATAACCGGTCGGTGCGGGTGTTTGAACTCAAGGGTGCATTTCCAATTCCGAACCAAAACGCGCGGAAAGCGGCTTCGGATGTGTTAACCGCGCTTTCGAAAGAGTCCGTACTCGTAATCGACGGGCTGGCCTTGCCGGCGTTTGCCGACTTGTCGGGCGATCAAGGCGAACATGCGTTTCTGGTTGCGCTCATACATCATCCTTTGGCGCTTGAAAGCGGCCTTTCAGATAGCGATCGCATACTTTTATCAAAAGTTGAACGCGCCCTCCTGAGGCGGGTCGCCGGCATTGTTACGACAAGTACCGCGACGGCAGCCTTGTTGGAGCGTTATGGCTTCCCGAAAGAGAAATTGGCGACCGTCATGCCGGGAACGGATCGGGCACCTATGGCGCAAGGGCCGAACGACGGAGTACCGCAGCTATTGTGCGTGGCGAATGTGATCCCCAGGAAGGGACATATCGACCTAGTCACGGCACTTGCGAAATGCGCCGACCTTCCATGGCGGCTGCTTTGCATTGGATCGATTGATCGTCATTCGGAAACGGTCAAGGAGCTTAAAGCAAACATTGACCGCTTCGATTTGTCGGCCCGGGTAACGCTGGCCGGTGAGGTCGATGACGATACATTAGCTTCGGCCTATGCCGGTTCCGATATCTTTGTCTTGGCTTCGGCCTTCGAAGGATATGGCATGGCGTTTGCGGAGGCATTGGCGCGCGGGCTGCCTATCGTTGGAAGTGGCGACGGTGCGGTCCGCGAGACGGTTCCCGCGTCCGCGGGTTTGATCGTCCCGGTTGGTGATCGCGGGGCTCTTTGTTCGGAATTGAGGCGCGTAATCGGCGATACCACCCTGCGCGCGCGGTTGGCGAAAGGATCCCGCGTGGCGGGCCGTTCCTTGCCGGATTGGCGGATAGCCGGCAAGGCGTTTGGTAAGGCGCTAGACCGATTGGTGGCGCAAGCAGCATGACTCAGGAATTCAGCGGCGAATGGCTCGCGGCACGGGAACCATATGATGTCGCGGCCCGTTCTCCCGCGCTGGCCGCGACTTTCATGAATTCGCTGCCACCTTCACGCAGAATACTTGATTTGGGCGCGGGGCAAGGCGCCAATTCACGATATCTGCAAAATCTCGCGGCTGTGCCGGCAAAGTGGCGCTTGGTTGATTCCGATCCCGATTTACTCCAACGCATCACGGGAATTAGCGGAACGGTCGAAAAACAGTGCATGAATTTTGCACCCGATCCCGCACTGATCGACTTATCTGGGATCGATGGCTTAACAGGGTCGGCGCTTTTCGATTTGGTTTCGAGAGATTGGTTCGCGCGTTTGGTGAGGGCGGCTTCCGGTTTGCCCCTTTTGGCTGCGCTTACCGTGAACGGAACCTTTGAGTGGTCACCTTCCCACCCGTCGGATGATTTGATTATGACTGCGTTCCGGGCGGACATGCGCCGCGATAAGGGTTTTGGCCCGGCCATGGGCGTCGCGGCGCCACAAATCATGACGGCTATTCTGCGGCAAGCAGGGTATCGCGTGCGAACCGCCCAAAGCCCTTGGCGGCTAGGTCCAAACGACACGAGGTTCATGATGGAGTTAATCCAAATGTTTGCCGAGGTAGCCAGCCAAAGCCTAGGTGGAGACTGCATCGATGCCTGGAGAGGCCGTCGTCTAAGCCTCGCTGAGGGCGGTGATCTACGACTAGTCGTGGGTCATGAGGACATCGTGGCTCTGTGAAAAATTCCGTACACGACCAATTCAGTTGACTTGCTCTAAGGCCAAGGTAATTGTTTGGTTGTAGGCGTGTTTCATGCGGTTCACTTGGGATCGTTTCTTTTGCGATGACTTAATAAGGTGATATCCAGAAATGACAGCGACGGGGAACGAAAGGCCAGCGACGAGCGGCAGTCTAACCGGAAAAAAAATCCTCATTGTCGATGACGATGGTGCATTGCGGGATTCGCTCTCCGAGCAACTTCAATTGCATGAGGAATTTGCAACGGCGCTTGCCGAAACGGCCCGTGAAGCGTTAGAGCAAGTAAAAAAGGACTATTTCGACGCTATTCTGCTTGATGTCGGTTTGCCGGATATGGATGGACGTGAAGCGTGCCGGCTTATGCGCAGAGGTGGCGTTAAGGTGCCGATCATCATGTTGACGGGCGCGGATACCGACGCCGATACGATTCTTGGTCTCGACGCGGGTGCCAATGACTATATTACCAAGCCGTTTCGTCTGGGTGTTTTGCTTGCCCGTTTACGGGCGCAGCTTCGTCAGCACGAACAAAGCGAGGATGCGGTCTTTTCGATTGGTCCCTATACTTTCCAGCCGAGCGGAAAACTGCTTATCGATGAAACCGAGGATCGCAAAATCAGACTGACGGAAAAAGAAACCTCGATCCTTAAATACCTTTATCGTTCGGGCGCCAAGGCGGTGGACCGAGACACCTTGCTGGGCGAAGTTTGGGGCTATAACGCCGGTGTGACGACTCGTACATTGGAAACCCATGTGTATCGGTTGCGGCAGAAAATCGAAAGCGACCCGTCGAATGCGGAGATACTTGTGACGGAACCGGGCGGTTATCGTCTTGTCCCATAGTGATTTGCCGTTAGGGAGGCATCGCTAAAATTAAATTTTCGGTTTGCGACACATCGATAGTAAAATGGCTTCGCAAGAGTTGCGTATATACCCTATCGAATGGAGAGATTTCGTGATCCGCAACTTGATTGCGGCGGCCCTGCTTATTTTCGGCGCGAGTACCGTGGCTGCCGACATGGCGGCCGGAATCGACGCCTACAAACAGGGTGACTACAAAGCGGCGAGACTCGCCTGGCAACCACTGGCGGAGGCGGGTGATCCCGCGGCGCAATTCAATCTTGGGATTTTATATCGACGTGGATTGGGGGTTCCAGCCGATCATCGTCAGGCAATTGGCTGGTTCGAGCGCGCCGCTGTTCGGGGCCATACGACGGCGCAGTATAATCTTGGGCTTATATACGAACAGGGAATCGGCACTTCGCCAGACCGGGCCGCGGCGCTCCGTTGGTATCGAAGAGCGGCAAAAAAGGACAAGATCAAGGACGGGTTCGGTAAGGCTCGCGCCAGGGCACAGTTCAGACTAGCGAACTTACTTCTCACCGGTGATTCGGTTAATCGCTCCGCTGGCATGTATTGGATGCAACAGGCTGGAGAAGGCGGGTTCGCGGAAGCACAATATCGACTTGGTCTCGCCTTTGCCGCGGGCAAGGATCTAGCGCGTGACCCCGGCGCGTCGGCGCAATGGTTCGAGCGCGCGGCGCGACAAGGTCACGCCAACGCACAGTTCAATCTTGCGACTTTGCACGAAACCGGCGGCGGCCTCCCTCGTGACGAGGCAAAAGCCGCGAAGTGGTACCGCCTCGCCGCGGAGCAAAATCTAGCCGCCGCGCAAATCAGTCTCGCGATGCTTTATATGCAAGGTAGGGGCGTACAGCGCAATGACCGGGAAGCGTTAAGCTGGTACCTGCGGGCCGCGCAAAGTGGGGCTCCGGAAGCCCATTACAATCTGGGTGTACTTTATGAAAAGAGCGCTGCGTTATTGGATGAACAGGAATCGTATTTTTGGTATGCGATAGCCGCGAAATCGGGACACAAAAAGGCAGGGCTGAAACTTGTCGCCTTGCGGGCTAAAATCGGCGAGGCGGCGGCGGCGGCCATAGAGCGTCGGGCGGTGGCCCGGAAACCGGAAAAAAGATCTGTCGCGGACAAACACAAGTAGCAAGTATGCCAGATGGTGATGGGGACCGGTGCGCCCACGAAACTCTTAGGGGGAAATCAGAATGGCGGAAGAATTGAAAATCGGCGTTGTTGGCGCCAGTGGGCGAATGGGACAAATGGTCGCCGGGCAGGTCACGGCGATGCCGGGGTGCGTGGTTGCGGGTGGCGCGGACCAGCCCGGAGCCGCCGCGATTGGTAAGGATATCGGAACAACCGCGGGGTTGGAGGTACTCGGTGTGGAAATAGGCGATGACGCCGCGGCAATGATCGCTGGTGTCGATGTCGTCGTCGACTTCACGGTTCCCGAAGCGACGATTGAACATGCACGCCTTGCCGCGCAAGCAGGTTCGGCGATGGTAATTGGGACGACAGGCCTGGATAAGGAACAAGCCAACGTAATCGAGGCGGCGGCGCGGCATGTACCTATAGTATGGGCGCCGAATATGAGTGTTGGCGTCACGCTAATGCTGGCCCTGGCGGAACAAGTCGCGGGAATTCTTGGGCCGGAGGACTACGATATCGAAATTGTCGAAATGCATCATAAGCACAAAATCGATGCGCCTTCGGGAACGGCGCTCGGGCTCGGCCATGCCGTTGCGGCGGGGCGTGGCGTTGCATTGGATACAGTCTACAAAGCGGCTCGAGACGGACACACCGGTGCCCGGCCGACCGGCGAAATTGGATTTGCCGTATTAAGGGGCGGCGATGTCGTCGGTGAGCATTCGGTCGTTTATGCCGGCGAGGGGGAACAAATCGTACTCACGCACAAGGCCGGAAATCGCGGTGTTTTCGCTGCCGGCGCGGTGCGCGCCGCGCTTTGGACGCGTGGCCGCGCCAGCGGCCTGTATTCGATGCGGCATGTACTCGGTTTCGAGGACTAAGCGTCAGAGAAAAACTAGCGTTTTGGGTTTGATAGAATATCGGCGCCCCAAGGTGAGCAACGGGGTGCCGTTCTGCCGGCGGGATCGTCCGGGGCGGCGCAAACGGAAACGGTTCCGTTGACGGTGTTGACCCGCCAGGCGAAATTGGCGCTCTCGCCAACGACGAGATCGTAGCTTCCAGGTCCAAGCGCTCTTATGTCTTGCGCCACCAGCCCGAACGGCAATGTGAATGCGGCGCCGATTGCGAGACCGACGAGCAAAATCGATAGTTTTGTCATCACTGCTACTCCTATGAGATGCGAAATAATTGAAAAAGCGAGGCGTGCGAAGTGAAGCCGATTAAACGACTTCATCTGGATTGATGGGTTAGAGCGCTATAGCGCCGCCGCGATACCGTTCGACGGCGATCCTTAGCGCCGTCGCGATTTCCAACCTTTCATGCGGCGGGAGAAATCGGCCAACCACAACGGACTTTCCATGGCTGGAGAGCGTTAATTGGCCGGTATGCCTACGCGATTTCTCTATTTCAACACGAAGCCAGCTGGGTTCTATTTCCCATTGTTCTAATTCGCCCTTTGGTCCAAAACGGCGAATTTGCAGACTATGATCGGTCAGACGGATGCGTTCAAAAATTTGTCCGCTGCGGAAATTGAGGCGAAACGCGACATACAGCAAAAGGACCTCAAGCCCGCAAAAGCCGACTACAGGCCACGCACCGGCGAGCATGAATGAAACGCCGATGGTAAAGCCAAACGCGGTCGCGACCACCATTACGATCATGAAACCGGCGGGGCTGAGGCTGCGGTGCGGCCGTAATTCCGCATCGAAGTAGACCGTTTCCGGTACTATGTTTGGCGTGGATTCTTCAATCATCGTAGCTTTAAGATAGGAGTGCGGCATTCCGGTGTCCACCAACCTGGCGTTCGACGACGATTGGATCCCCAAGATGAAAAAAGCCAATATTCAAGAATTCTTTTTCCGCTTGCAGGCGGGAGACCCGGAACCGCGCGGTGAATTGAACTACAAAAACCCCTTCACCCTGTTGGTGGCTGTTGTCTTGTCGGCGCAGGCGACGGATATAGGCGTAAACAAGGCGACCAAGCCACTGTTCGAGGTCGCGGATACACCAGAGAAGATCCTTGAACTCGGCGAGGCACGCGTACGCGATTACATAAAAACCATTGGCCTGTTCAACAACAAAGCGAAAAACGTAATCAAGTTGAGCCGTCAACTGATTGAGGACCATAACAGCAACGTACCACAGGATCGGGAGGCCCTGGTAAAATTGGCTGGAGTCGGGCGCAAAACGGCTAATGTTGTTCTCAACATGGCGTTTGGCGAACCCACGATCGCGGTCGACACTCATATATACAGGGTCGGCAATCGCACGGGATTGGCACCGGGCAAGACGGTCGAAATAGTCGAAAAAAAGTTGGAAAAAGCGGTTCCCGACTCCTTTAAACTGCACGCACATCACTGGCTGATTTTACACGGCCGCTATGTGTGCAAGGCACGCAAGCCGGATTGTTCGGTCTGCATCGTCAACGATCTTTGCCGATTCAAGGGTAAAACCCTGCAGTAAAATTTCTCGGATTATTGCTGTTCCGAAAGCAGCGCTGCAAAACAGTGACGCGGCGGTTGAGTCGCCTTGAGCCGCTTCCGCAGATCGATATGGGCGACGATCAGCCCCCGAACTTCCTTGTATAAATAGACATCCAACACACAAGCCTCGGCGCGGTACTGCCAGACTTCCGCCGGACCGTCGCGCCGCACGAAGCTCGCCGGACCGAGCAATGCCGCAACATTATGAGCGTCGAGCCCGAAGAGCTGCTGCGGATTGTCGTTTATCGGATCCGAGGTCCGCGCCACGGCGGTTTGAGTTGGTGGTTTCGCAACAATTGGGGTTTGTGGTGGCGGTTCCAGTTGCTGCCGTTCGACGCGTTCTGGTTCCTTGCCGCTTTCACGCGGCGGCGGTGGTGTTACGGGAGCGGCGGTACAGCTCGCCAGCACCAAAAACAGCACAACCCAAAGCAAGCGCCCCGCGTGCCGCGTTTCAATCTTCTCCAGATACACTCGGCAACAAGTCCGCCGTGTCCGATATCATTTGAATGTCGCCTTCGATGCGACCGCCACGCTCAACTTCGATTTCGGCGTAACGGATCTTGCCCTTAACGCTGCCCTTACTGTGAATGACCAACCTGTTGCGCGCGGTTAGCGCCCCTTCGAACTGGCCGCTGATTTCGGCAACGTTGATCTCGATCTCGCCTTTGAAGACACCGGTTTCGGTAATCTCGATCGTACGGCTGTCGCTGAGCGCCGCCTCGACCCGCCCTTCGACGACAAGTGTATCACAAGCGGAGATTTCGCCCGTCAGGCAGATTTCGCGCCCGACAATTAGCTTCTTGCCCTGCGCGTCACCGATCGACTCCGTACGCCGTGCGCCTGGAATATCAAGGACGCGGCGCGCCGATTCCGGACGAATTTCGGGCGCCATTTTATTTTCCTCCGCCATGGGATCTCCTTGTTCGGGCGATGACCTGCTGTAATACCTTACCGCGTACTAATTATCACGGTGCGTTCGGGAAACTAAGCAATTTTTGTCGGCGGCCCACCTGATTGCGGACTGAACTCATTTCGCCGCGGTAGACCCTGAAAGACATGTACCATGAAAGCGGTCGCAAGAACGGGGGTGACGAAATTTACAATCGGTATCGTCATAAAGAAGACCAAAATCACGCCGGCAAGCAAAAGCCGGCCGCGGTGCGCGCGCCGCAGACGTCTGGCCGGTCGCGGCTCCAGTCTTCGAAGTGCGACTAATTCGTAGTATTCGCGGCTAACCAAATAGCCATTGAGCAAGTAATAAAGGACCAAATTGAGCGGTGGTAATAGGAACAAGAGCAAGTAAATCGGTAGAAAAAGGATATTCAACGCGGCAACGATCAAGGCAAACTTCGTCGTTATCGCAAGCACTTCGGATAAAGGTTGGGGGCGGGGTGCCGGTTCGCTCGGATAATGGCGCGTCTCAACGGCGTCCACGACTTCCTCAAGGAAGAAGCCGACGATAATCGTGACAATGGCGGGGAACAAAAGAAACGTTGCAAAGAGGATGGACGAAAAGAAAACGATGCTACCGACCCATCCGGCGAAATCACCAAATAAGCTTATAAACCAGCCGAGGCCCCAAATATCGGTCCAGGCAACGGAATTCATCGCCCACCACAGCGCAACCCATAAAGCGCCAAAGATCACGAACGACCCAAGAATCCCAATGATCAAAACACGGCGGAGCCTTGGGTCTGGTAGCTGCGCCACCGCTTTCGTAAAACTGTCGATAATACCCATAATATTTGCGTTCGGAGTTCGGTTTAGGTGTTGAACCTCTTAACGTGCTTACGAATTCTGCGCAAGTCGGAGTCCAAATTGTCCGGCACATCCATTTGTTCGGTGAAAGGGTCCGGGTTCGACGTCAAAGAGGATTTTCCGAACCGCTCTTGTCAGATGTTAAGGACACGATAGGGTATCATCGCGAATCGAAATATTCTATCTGGAGGAGAGAGGCCATGGCAGTCGTTAGGAAAAAGGAACAGGTCGGCAGAAGGACGCGTATCGTCGAGTCACGCTGTGATGCCGGTACACGGTGTGATGTGGCGGCGGGCGAGCATACGATTGTCACCGACGAGGCAAAAGATCGGGGTGGGAATGGGGAAGGTGCGCCACCGCTTTATCATTTCACGGCGGCGCTGGCATCGTGCCAAACGGTTCAGATTATCAAAGTCGCGCAAGCGATGCGGTTTAAACACGGCGCGATCAATATTCGGGCCACGGCGACTACCGATTTGATTGACGGTGTGGAAGGCAACCGCGATGGCGTCATGCATTTCAACGAGGCCGAGCTCTTTATCGATATCGAAACCAATGAGCCCGAACAAAAGGTCGAGCGGCTGAAGGTATTGTCCGAGGACCGCTGTCCCGTTAGCCGTCTCTTCGCCGAGGCTGGCTATCCGCCGAAGATGGTTTGGACTGTTTTGCCGCTTAGAGCTTGAGCGTAAATTTTTCTGTCTTTTCCAGGAGACATGTTGCCGGCGACTCTCCCGTCGTTATACTCGTGCGAACTCCGCTATGAAAAAAAGGATAAATAATGACCGATTTCGATCTCCTCGGCATCGGCAACGCGCTTGTCGATGTCGTGGCGCAGGCTGACGACGCTTTTCTCGCCGCCAACAATCTCGACAAGGGCGGCATGATGCTGATCGATCCGGAACGGGCCGACTTCCTGTATTCTAAACTCGGGCCCGCGACGGAAAGTTCTGGCGGGTCTTGCGGCAACACCATGGCGGGATTTGCATCGCTCGGTGGGCGCGGAGCCTATATCGGCAAGGTTCGCGACGATCAATTCGGCACGGTGTTCCGTCATGACCTTGAAGCAATCGGCGTCACGTTTAAAACACCGGCGGCGCAGAGCGGCCCTTCGACGGGACGTTGCCTTGTCGTTGTCACGCCGGATGCGCAGCGCACGATGTCGACTTATCTGGGCGCGGCGACGGAGCTAACCGCAGACGACATCGACGCGGAACTGGTGCAGGCCGCGTCGGTGACTTATTTGGAAGGCTATCTTTTTGATCCGCCGGAAGCGAAGGCGGCGTTCGTGCGCGCTGCTGAAATCGCACACGCGGCGGGCCGTAAGGTCGCGATTACGCTGTCCGACAGTTTTTGCGTCGATCGGCATCGTGCCTCATTCGCGCATCTCGTCGATTCCCATATCGATATACTGTTCGCGAATGAAGACGAAATCCTGTCGCTCTATAAGGTGGACAATTTCGATGACGCGCTGCAAGCGGTGCGCGGCCAATGTGACGTCGCATGCCTGACGCGCAGCGAAAAGGGTTCAGTTATCGTCTCGGGCGACGAGGTTCATGTGGTCGATGCGGAGCCGGCGAAACAGGTCATCGATACGACGGGGGCCGGCGACCAGTTCGCCGCCGGGTTCCTATTCGGCTACACCCATGGCCGTGGTCTCGCCGAATCCGGCCGGATCGGTGGCATCGCGGCGGCTGAAATCATCGCCCATTACGGCGCCCGTCCGGAAGTAGAGCTGCGCACCCTATTGCCGTCCGGCTGAACGTTCCTGGTGGACCGGCATTAACGGATGCGAACCTGGCTCGACGCGGCGGGTGTTTATGGCGACCGTCGCGTCGCGTCATTGTTTTTCTTCGGTTTCTCGAGTGGACTGCCCCTCGCGCTGACCGGGGCAACGCTCGCGGCTTGGTTCACCGAAGCGGGCGCGTCGCTAACCGAAATCGGTTTGGTCAGCCTGATCGGCTTTGCCTATACGCTTAAATATCTGTGGTCACCCTTGGTGGACCGATTGCCATTGCCATTCTTAACAAGCTGGCTGGGTCGCAGACGGGCGTGGATTCTATTGTCGCAAGTGACTTTGATTGCCGCCCTTTTGGGTCTGGCGTCATCGGACCCTGCGACGCTGAGGACGTTGACTGTTATCTGGGCGATCCTTGTCGCTTTTTCATCGGCGACGCAGGACATCGCTGTCGATGCATACCGCACGGAAATTCTCGACGACGAACAACTCGGTGCCGGCGCCGCCACGCTTGTCTTCGGCTATCGCGTGGCGATGGTGACGTCGGGCGGCGGTGCGCTGATCTTGGCGGGCACGCTGGGTTGGGATTGGGCCTATGGCGCCATGGCAGTGCTGATGGGGGTTGGCGTGTTGGCGGTGTTGATTAATCCCGAACCGTCCACGGCACTGGCACCGTCGGGTGCGGACCGGACCGGTTCGATCGGCCAGATGGTCTCTTGGTTTCGGGATGCGGTGATCGGCCCCTTCGCTGATTTCATGACACGCCCGGGCTGGATCGCGGTTCTCCTGTTCGTTGGCCTTTATAAATATGGTGATGCGCTGCTCGGCGTGATGGCGACGCCGTTCTATTTGAAGATTGGGTTTTCTCTCGCTGAAATCGGTGTCGTTAGCAAAGGCTTTGGGCTCACCATGACGCTTGCCGGCGCCGCATTGGGTGGGGTTTTGGTCGCCCGCTATGGGATTGTGCGTGCCCTGCTGTTTGCGGGCTTCCTACAGGCCGCATCGAATCTAGTTTTCGTGGCTCAGGCGATGATCGGTTATTCGCTGCCGGCACTTGTCGTGACGATCGGTGTCGAGAACCTGACCGGCGGCATGGGAACGACCGCCTTCGTTGCCTATTTGTCGAGCCTCTGCAACCGGGCCTATACGGCCACCCAATATGCGCTATTGTCATCGATGATGGCCGCGACGCGGACTTTTCTGGCCTCCGGTGGCGGCTGGGTCGCGGATCAAGTCGATTGGGTCGCGTATTTTCTCCTCTCCACGGCGGCGGCGGCGCCGGGATTGTTGCTGCTGCTGTGGATGATGAAACGCTATCCCGAACAGGATGAGAATTAGGGAGGAGCCGGTGCCTCATCGGATGCGCCTATTGGAAGCGGATCTCACGTCGCTTGATGTCGATTCGATCGTGAATGCAGCCAATGAAACCTTGCTTGGTGGCGGGGGCGTGGATGGCGCGATTCATCGAGCCGCGGGGCCTGCGCTGTTGGACGAATGCCGCACGCTTGGCGGCTGCCCGACCGGCGAGGCGAAAATGACCGGCGGTCATAAATTAAACGCGCGGCATGTAATCCACACTGTCGGCCCGGTTTGGAATGGTGGCGGCGATGGTGAAGACGATTTACTGCGTGGCTGCTACCGCAATTCCATGACACTTGCCGCCGAGGCGGGACTTCGCACTATTGCTTTCCCAGCGATCTCGACTGGTGTCTACCGTTTTCCGATTCCGCGCGCGACGCGGATCGCGGTTGCGGCCGTTGCCGAAGCGCTGGCCGCGTATCCGCTATTTGAGAGCGTAATCTTCTGTTGTTTTGGCGCTGACGTCACCAACGCTTACCGCGAAACGCTGGCGGAATACCGATAGGAAGTGTTTCCAGGTTAGCCAATGGCATCGTGCGCGGCCATGGCCGCTGCGGTTAGAAGATCTTGCGCGGTGGCGCCCATCTGAACGATTTGCACGGGCTTTTCGACACCCAGCAGCATCGGGCCGAGCACCGAACCACCGCCTATTTGCTGCAGTAGTTTCGCCGCGATGCTGGCGCTGTGCAGGGCGGGCATCACCAAGACATTGGCCGGTCCGGTTAGGCGGCAGAACGGGTAATGCTGCGCCCTTAAATCCGGATCGAGTGCTGTGTCGGCCGCCATTTCACCATCATATTCGAAATCGACGCCGCGTTGATCGAGTATCTGGACAGCCTCGCGCAGGCGTTCGGTATTCGGCGCCAAGGGCTGACCGAAATTCGAATAGGACAGCAGTGCGACCCGCGGTTCGTGACC
>JAJFJC010000353.1 GCA_021774385.1 Alphaproteobacteria bacterium | reverse complement strand
CTTTGTAGGGACGTTCAAACTCCACCATCGTCGCATTTTTATGTGTCAACTTCACGTCATAGGTGATCTGCTTCCAACTTCCCTGGGTTTGCAGGCCCAGCCGGGCCAGGTAGCGATTGATCATTGGCAAAGGCGTTGGTTTGCCCTCCAGGTTTGCGTTGACTCCCAGATTGCCGAGAACCACCCATTGAATGCCATTGTCCATGAGTTGGTTGGCCCACGATAAAAATTTTAATGGATTGGGCATCCTGTCCGTTTCAAACCATGTGATCACCCCGCGAATATCTTCAAGGTCCTGCACAGGCGGCAGAATTTTATTAATATCGACAAATTTCAATTTCAGGCCCAGGTGATTCAAAGGCATTTCGGTGAAACGGTGGACTTTGGCGTTGCGGATGTCTGGATCCTCTTTACCGTCATATAGGGCAATAACGGTTCTGGAAAGTGAGGTTGACGGACCCGCATGCACCTCTCCCCATGAGGTCAAAACCAATAAAATGAGTATAAGAATTTTGCGTGTGTTCATATAAAGGTCGCGCCTATCTCCGCTGACGGCAAACCGCCTGGGTTTACAATGTTCTTGGGGGTGATTGTCTATTCTATTGATTTTAAAGGATAAAGTTTAATAAGGAAATCTTATTTTTCCAGCAAGTCATTGTAAACGCGTCTTTTTAAGGCGAGGAAGGGGTGTGACGTCGAATAAAGAGCGTTTTCTCAGTAGTTTTTAATTAATATGTTCGGATAGTCTTTTTTATCAGTTATTTAGGGGTTTTGGTATTGTCCTTCCTATATTTATGGGTTCTTTGAAAATCGATCGGGTTTTTACAAAAAAACAGGCGGGTAATTGGGGAAATATAGAAAAGTGGTTATGAAGAGGTTTGGAAAGCTCTTGGAATTTTTAGTACCTCAGCTCATTCCAACCCGGTCCAGCGTTCGGTATTGAATCGCCTCCGCAACATGGTTGGACTGGATGATTTTTTCCCCGGCCATGTCGGCGATGGTGCGGGAAACTTTTAAAATGCGATCGTGCGCTCGAGCGCTCAAGCCGAGTTTGTCGATAGCCATTCCCATTATTTTTTTGGAAGCTTGGTCGAGTGCGCAGAAATTTTTAAGCTGATGGGGTTTCATCCCGGCGTTGAAATAGTTTTTGGAGTCAGTGAAACGATGCCATTGCACCTCCCGTGCTTGTTCCACTCGCTCGCGGATTATATGGGACGACTCGCCACCTGTGTTAGCAGAAAGGTCTTTATACTCCAGGGCTGGCACCTCGATGTGGATGTCTATTCGGTCCAGAAGCGGGCCGGATATTTTGGAGACATAATTTTTTATCTGCAAGGGGTTGCAGGTGCATTCCCGTTTCGGGTCTGACTTGTATCCACAGGGACAGGGGTTCATTGCGGCCACCAGGATGAAATTGGCGGGAAAGTTTAAAGATCCCGCCGCCCGGGATATCGAAACCTCTCCCTCTTCCAGTGGTTGCCTGAGCACTTCCAACACGTTGCGTTTAAATTCGGGCAGTTCATCCAGAAACAGCACGCCGTTGTGTGCGAGCGAGACTTCCCCCGGCATGGGGTAACGCCCACCGCCGATCAACCCTGCATCGGATATCGTATGATGAGGGGAGCGAAAAGCACGTTGTTGCATGAGCCCGGCGCTGTTTCTGACCAGCCCCAGCACGCTGTGAATTTTGGTGGTTTCGATGGCCTCTTCTACCGCCAGCGATGGGAGAATTGTTGGAATCCGTTTGGCAAGCATCGACTTGCCGCTTCCCGGTGGACCGATGAGAAGGATATTATATACTATTAAAATTTTATATAGGGTGAGCTGTAACTAAATGTTTTATACTATAATTCATTTTCTATGGTATGGCTGTAAGATTAATTAAAACAAGTGGTTATGGTATATCGCATAATTCATGCTCATTTGAGGTTCTTCTTTTGGTAAAAGCTTATTCTTACATAAGAATGTCAACAGATATTCAACTTAGGGGTGACAGCCTAAGGAGGCAGCTGGAGTTATCAAAATCCTACGCACTAAAGCACGATTTAACCTTATCTGAGTCGTCTGAAATGCAAGATATCGGTATATCTGCCTTTAAAGGGGGAAATCTAGATGGAGGTGCTCTTGGGATATTTCTGCAAAAAGTTAAAGGTGGAAAAATTGATCGTGGTTCTTATTTGTTAGTTGAGTCGCTTGATAGACTATCTAGGGAAAACGTTTTTAATGCACTTAGCTTATTTACTTCCATAATTACGGCTGGAATAAAATTAGTTACTTTAACGGATGGGGAGCTTTATTCAGAGGAAAGTGTAGTAAATAACGGCGCTCAGTTGATATTTAGCTTAACTATTATGATGAGAGCTCATGAAGAATCTTTGCTGAAAAGTAAGCGAATTTCTGAGTCGTGGGAAAACAAAAGGAACAAAATCAGTTCCAAAAAATTAACTTCAAGATGTCCAGCGTGGTTAAAGCTCAACGATGATAAAGATAATTTTATTACTCTGGATGATAGAGTTGAAATAGTAAAAAAAATTTTTCTAGATAGTAGCAATGGGATGGGGAATTTTGTGATTACTAGAAGATTAAACGAAACAGGTTTGGGCAGTTGGGGGAAAGCAAAAGGTTGGCATGCTTCTTATGTTCAAAAAATATTAGGTAATAGGGCAGTTTTAGGAGAATTTCAACCACACAGATTTGTAGATAGAAAGAGAGTTCCAGCAGGGGAACCAATTAAAGAT
>JAJFJC010000352.1 GCA_021774385.1 Alphaproteobacteria bacterium | reverse complement strand
CGGCATCGATCCAGCCTTGACGCCAGGCTATTTCCTCCAAGCAGGCAATCTTATGGCCTTGCCGGCGCTCTATCGTGGCAATGTAGTTGTTCGCATCGAGTAGCGAATCATGCGTACCGGTATCGAACCAAGCGTAACCGCGGCTTAAGGTCTCGACGGTAAGGTTACCTCTTTTCAGATATGCGTTGTTAACATCCGTGATTTCGATTTCGCCGCGAGCCGATGGCGTCAACCCGTTGGCGATATCGACAACATCGTTGTCATAGAAATACAGCCCCGTCACAGCTAAATTCGATTTGGGATGCGGGGGTTTTTCTTCAATGTTAGTCGCGCGGTTTTTACTGTCAATTTCAACAACACCGTAGCGCTGTGGGTCTTGAACGGCATAAGCGAAAATAGTCGCGCCGCTATCGGAGATTTCCGTAAGGCGCCGCGGCAACCCCTCGCCATAGAAAATATTGTCACCGAGAATCAAGGAAACGGGATCCGCTCCGATGAAATCTGCGCCGACTCGGAATGCATCCGCGATTCCTTTCGGCTCCGATTGGGCGGCGTAGTGGAATTGGACGCCAAGGTCATGCCCGTCGCCAAGCAGGGCGTCGAAGGAGGGAAGATGATCCGGTGTTGAAATGATCAAGATATCGCGAATTCCGGCAAGCAAGAGGACGGAAAGAGAGTAGTAGATTAACGGCTTGTCGTAGACAGGCATCATTTGCTTGCTGATCCCGCGGGTGAGGGGGTAAAGGCGCGTGCCCGTACCACCCGCGAGAACAATTCCCTTGCGCGCCATGTTGCGCTACCTGCCTGTTTGCGCGGCGAGGCCCAAGCGTTCACCACTATATCGTTTAGCTTGAATACCTTGCCACCACGTTTCGTTTTCCAGATACCACCGCACGGTTTGTTCCAGCCCATCGTCGATTGAAATTTGCGACCGCCATCCGGTCTCACATTCTACCCGCGAGGTATCTAGGGCGTATCGACGGTCGTGACCGGGCCGGTCCTGGACATGGGTGATAAGCGATGCGCGCAGTGTTGGATTTGGCTGTAATCGATCGACGATCGCGCAAAGACGGTTCGCGATATCGATGTTTTGGACACCGGTCCCTCCGCCGATATTATAAATTTTACCAATTTCGCCATTGGTCAAAACGTTTTCGATCCCCGCGCAATTGTCGGCGACGTGAATCCAGTCTCGTACCTGTGCGCCATCGCCATAAATTGGCAATGGTTTTCCGGCGAAGGCGTTTAGAACCATCAAGGGGATTAACTTTTCCGGAAACTGATAGGGACCGTAATTGTTGGACGATCGCGTTACCAGGACGGGCAAGCCATAGGTTTGGTGGTAGGAACGCGCTAGATGATCCGCGGCGGCTTTCGATGCGGAATAAGGTGAATTCGGCGCAAGCGTGTCGTTTTCACCGGATTGGCCGGTATCGACGGAACCATAGACTTCATCCGTCGAGATTTGCAGAAAGCGAAAACCGGTTGGTGCCATGTCACGGCAATAGGCACGGGCGGCTTCCAATAATTCGAAGACGCCGACGATGTTCGTCTCGATGAAAGCGTCGGGCCCATCGATCGATCGGTCAACATGACTTTCCGCGGCAAAATTCACCAGTGCGTCGGGTTTGTGTTCGGCAAACAGGGATTGAACCAGAGAACGATCGTTGATCGAGCCTTCCACGAACAAGTGCTGTGGGTTTTCCTCGAACTCCGCCAGGGTCGACCGGTCGCCGGCGTAGGTCAGCGCGTCCAGAGTCACGACTTTCGCGCCCGCTGCGATCATGCGTCGCACGAAATTCGATCCGACAAAACCGGCGCCGCCGGTTACAAGTATGGTTCGACCCATCATGCGATCTCAGGCACTGTCGCTGTTGTCATGAGGCGCACTAATATCAGTCCTACAGGCCGCCTGCAATGTAACCTCGATATGGTGAAACGAGTCTGATTCTTGCTCAAGATTGTCCTTAAGATAGTGGTATCCGCCGCATTAATCGGTTGGCTGCTTCATGGCATGGATAGTGCGGCCCTCGCCGAGGGGCTGTCCCAAGCGTCGTTTGGCGCGATGTTTGTGGCGTTCGCGATTTTATTGGCACTATCCGCCGTGCAAGCTTGGCGCTGGGTAATTGTCGCGCGGGCGCTCGAAATTAATCTGCCATTCTCCGCCGCCTGGGGCATAGTTCTTGTCGGTTTGTTCTTCAATCAAACTCTGCCGTCGTCCATCGGCGGTGATGCGGCACGCGTTTGGCGTTTGAAACGTGCGGGCGTTCGGGTCGGCCTGTCGATTCGAACCGTTGTGTTGGACCGTCTCGTCGCGTTGCTTGCACTACTAGTCATTGTCTTGGCGGGACTGCCAACGCTATTGCAATTGATCGGAGATCAGACCCTACGTTGGGCGGTACCGCTATTTCTCTTGGCTGGATTTGGCGCGTTTGCCGGCCTTCTTCTTCTCGAATCGCAATTCTTGCGTGGTGTTCTCGGCCGGTTCCGCTCCGAACAGATTGTCGCGCTTGGCCGCGGCGCCCATGCGGTCTTCCTACGCCCGGTGTGTATTGGTCCTGCCTTGTCAATTTCGATTGTTATTCACGGCGTTGTGTGCGGTTCGGTATTTCTTATTGCCCGGGATATCGGCATGACGGTTACGTTTTGGCAGATGCTGGTTCTGTTTCCACCGGTCTTGTTGCTGTCGATGGTACCGTTTTCCGTCGCGGGTTGGGGCATTCGCGAGGGTGCCATGATGACGGCATTGGGACTAGTTGGTGTTTCGCCCGCCGCCGCTTTCACCGTTTCGGTACTGTACGGTATCGTTATGGTTGCCGTGGGCCTTGCCGGCGGCATGGTATGGCTTTTCAGTGGGCGGCAGCGTCCGACTATCGGTGAGTCTATTGAGCCTCCAGGGCGAGACCTTCCATGATTTTCGTGATCGCCCACTCAGAAACCTTGTGATCGGCGTGAGTTTCGTCGATGAGGACACGAAATTTCCCATCGCCCAGGGTATCAACCGATTGACGCACCGCGGGTTCGTAAAGCCGCGCTAGCGTATTGCGATAGCAGCAGCGATCATATCGATTGAAAATCTGCGTAAGCATCCGCTGATCGTTATCCGAGGCCAACACATACATTTCGAGATAGTTCGCCGCTTGCAAGAGCGGCTGGAAAAATTGCGGTGGCGGCGATTGACGCTCGAAATTATCGACCCGCAAATAAAGCGGATATCCGCCGGCAACCGTCATGGTTCCGCTAATGCGCGGATCGACGGCGGCGGCTATCGTGGCGATCCAGCCGCCGGCGGAAAACCCCAGCATATCGACGCGGCTGAATTTTCCATCCGCGAGTAAGCCGTTCAATGTGACGATGACCGGTTCGATGTAAAATCGCATCGGGTGCGGATGAACGCTCACAACGCGGTCGTGACTGAGTGTATACCAGCCGAACCTGTCGAGATGCTGTCTTGGGAAACGGTTTGGGCCGTACTCTGGATAGTTGGTTGTTGCAACGGTATAACCCTGTGAAATGAGGGCCTGAAAGAGTGGTGCCATCGCTTCCACGGTGCCAGCGTAACCGTGCTGATAAAGGACCAGACGCCCGTTCGGTTTCGTGGGCTCCATCACGTAAAAATAAGCGGTATAGCCAAGGTCCACGGGTACCTTAAGTAGCGTTATGGCGGCCACCCCGGGTATATTCGACAGTTGGTCGGGTGCGTTGCCGGTAAAGGGTAACGGACGGCTTATCGTGGGTAGG
>JAJFJC010000351.1 GCA_021774385.1 Alphaproteobacteria bacterium | reverse complement strand
GTCATTCCTATTTCCCCTATTCAACAAAATGGCCAAGCGGCCCGACGACGATAGCACAGCGAATTGGCGAGGCCACGGAAGCGTTGCTTTTCCACAAAGCCATCGTTAAAACCCTCAATATCAACTATCGGTGGCAATAATGCCTGACTTCGTAATCTTGATGTCCCTGTGCGGCGTTGCGGCTCTGTCGAGCCCCAACACAGTCACCTATGGCCATCACACCCTGGATTACGGGCCGAAACGTTGATGTAACTTAAATCAGCCGGCCCCACGCGACAGAGGGCCGGCACATCGTTCTTCCGAACATAAGAACTGCTGTCCCTCCAAGCTGGAGCCGCTTTGCTTTGGAGGCATTGTCATGAATATGTCGTTTAACACGAGCAACCCACAACGTCCGGCCCTTTTTTCCTGGGCATTTAGGCGACGATGGGGAGGCCGTGATGCAATCCGCAATCGCCGCGAATAGCGACTTCCCCACCGATCGCAATGTCGTGCTTTTGTACGGCTTTACAGCGGCGCGCTCGGCAATGTTCCTGGTCGCGGTACTTGTTCCCTATTTCGAGGACCATGTCGGGTTAACGTTCCGCGAAATTCTGCTGACCGAAGCGGCATTCGCGGCAACGATGGTCTTGGCCGAGATCCCTTCCGGATGGGTCGCCGATCAATGGCGGCGCAAGAGCGTACTCGTTATCGGCGCGGCTCTTTGGGCGATTGGAATCCTATTGCTGTGGACTGCCGAAGGGTTCGCCCAGGTCGTCGCGGGGCAGATCACCATGGGTCTCGCGGCGAGCATGCATTCGGGTGCGGATTCGGCGTTGCTTTACGACAGCCTGTTGTGCCGAGGTGCGCAAGCGCGATATCTGACCCTCGAATCCCGGCGTCACGGTATCGGCTTGGCGACCTTGGCGGCGGCATCAGCATTCGCCGGACCGCTATTTGTCTGGATGCCGCGATCCGTATTCGCTTTTGACTTCGCGTCATTCTTGCTGTGCGGGGTATGCGCCCTGTTGCTGCGGGAGCCGCCTCGACAAAAATCGCATAGAGGCCGCTTCAACTTCGCGGCCATGATCATCGTGGTGGTACGGGAGTGCCTTAAAAACCGTGTCGTCCTTTGGGCGATCCTGTTCTCTGGCGGGCTGGTGGCGGCGACCAAAGCATCGATTTGGACGCAACAAGCTTATCTGCGTTTTTTGGATATCGACCTGTTCTGGTTCGGACCTATTGCCGCCATGGGGTTCCTCATCGGAGGGATGGCGAGCCAACTTGGTCCCCTGATGGACCGGTCAATCGGTCCCCGGGTGTCTTTGGGCGTGATCGTCACCAGCGTGATCTGCGGGTTTGCGATTGGCGGGGCCTTTCCGCAACCGGCAATGATTCCCCTGCTGTTCGTCGGTATCGCGGCCTATGGCATCGCCTTACCGGCGTTGAAAACATTGGTGAACGACCTGGTCGAATCCGACCGGCGGGCAACGATCCTGTCGGTCTTAAGTCTCGTGCCACAGCTGACCTTTGTCGGCCTAAGCCACCATGTCGGTCAGATCGTCGACCGGAGCAATGCCGCCGACGGCTATATTTTTCTGGCTGGCTTCACCGCCGTCGCGGCGGGGTGCGGTTGGGTCGGTTTGGTCCGAAGCCTCGGCAAATCTCATGAACGGATTTAATCGGTCAGGGAACCAACACGATCTTGCCATGCGCCTTCCGGTCGGTCAGGAGCCGGATAGCATCGATCGCCTGATCAAAGGGCATTGTATGGGTGACCTGGGGCCGAACCAGCCCCTGGTCATACCATTTCAACAACGCGTCTGCGGAGGCCTGCAGTTTTTCCGGCGCATGCCAGCGGAAATAACGCAGTGACGAGCCGAGAACAGCGCGATGTTTGACCAAAATCCGGTTCGCCGCGATCTTCTGGATACCGCCCACGAAGCCGATCACCAGGTAGCGGCCGCCCCAGCCCGTCGACGACAATGCGGAATCGAATAAATCGCCGCCAATAGGGTCATAAACGACATCGACGCCCTTGCCATCGGTTAGCGCCATGACCCGGTCCTTTAGATTTTCAGTCCGGTAATTGATGATTTCATCCGCGCCATGTTCCTTCGCAACGGCGAGTTTTTCCACCGAACTTGCGCCCGCGATCACCCGCGCGCCCATGGCCTTGCCGATTTCAACGGCGGTCAAACCAACGCCCCCCGCCGCGCCGAGCACGAGCATTGTTTCGCCTTCCGCAAGCCGCGCTTGCCACCGGATCGCCACATCGCTCGAAAGGTAAGACACCGGAAAGGCGCCCGCTTCCTCGAAATTCATGCCATCCGGCATCGCGAAGGCATCCGTTTCCGCGGTTACCGCTTGTTCGGCAAAGCCGCCATAGGGCAGCAGCGCCATGACCCGGTCACCAATCTTGAACCGCGCCGCACCATCGCCACACGCGGCAACGACACCGGCGGTCTCAAGCCCCGGGCTAAACGGGAGGTCGGGTTTGGTCTGGTAGTTCCCCGCGATCAGGATCGAATCCGCGAAATTGACGCCGGTCGCTTTAACATCAATCAGAATTTCGCCTGGTCCCGGCACCGGTGGCGGCAACTCCCCGCAACGAAGACTTTCCACCGGCCCCCAGTTCTCGCAAATAACCGACCGCATCGACGATTCTCCCGCACAAAAGACCCTGGAAATTAAGCCGCAGCAACACGGCGCACTAGATCGGATCATGAATAGAGCACCTTCACACGGTTCGTTGAAACCGAAAACGGTTCCAACGAACCGTGATGTGCTCTCGCAAAATTTGCACTGCGCCTGCAGAGATTGTTACCCTTTTGTCATGCGCTGATCTTGTGAACCCATATCTTGGAGGAACCGACCATGAAAGACGGACTTCGCTTCGTTGATTGCGACATGCATATTATGGAACCGGTGGATCTTTTCCGCCGTTATTTGGATCCTAAATTTCACGATCGAGTTACGCTCCCCGTGGGCGCCGACGGTCAGCCAAAACGCGGTAGCATCATCATCGACGGTCAACCGACAACCTTCGACCTTGAGCTCCAACAGCATCGCAAACCGATTGTTGGTAAATCCAAGAAGGATTCCTCACAACCTCTTTCCGGCTCCCGTATGGCGGAAAGCGGACGGCTCGACTTCGCTTCCGAGCGAAACTACAACGCCGAAGCCCAGGTCATGGGCATGGAGTTGGAAGGAATCGATATTGCGGTTCTTTTCCCGACGATGGGGCTCAGCCTACTCGCGCGCGACAATATGGACCCGCAATTGTCGCTGGCGCTGGCGCAGGCCTATAACAACTGGATTTACGAATTTTGCCAGTACAGCCCCGACCAATTGAAGTTCGCGGCGATGCTGCCGGTCCACGATGTAAATCTCGCCTGTCAGGAACTGGTTCGTTGCGTGACGGAGCTTGGCGCTACCGGGTCGTTCGTGCGCCCCAATATGATCAACGGACATTTCTGGAATTCCAATTACTGGAATCCGCTCTTTGCATTGCATGAGGAACTCGATGTCAGCATGGGATTCCATGAAGGCACCGGCGCCGCAAACTCCTATATGAATACGCTTTATGGCGAGAACCGGTACTACCGCCATGTCGCGAGTCACTGGATCGAGATGCAGCAATGCATGATCGCCATGATCATTGCCGGCGTATTCGAATTCTACCCGAAACTCCGTGTGGGGTATCTTGAAGCGCAAAATTCCTGGGTTCCCGGAATTCTAACCCGCATCGAATGGGATTATCCGCAATACCGAGACACACACGCACCGTATCTTTCACTGACGCCGAAGGAGTATTTTCAGCGTAATTGCTGGGCGGCAGTGGAAGGCAGCGAACCGGAAATCGAGGCGACGGCAGGCTTGATCGGCGCGGATCGGATGTGCATCTCGACCGACTATCCGCACTTCGACTCGAATTTCCCGAATGTTGCCAATAACTTACTTGGTAATGTCTCAAGAGAGATCGCTGCGGATATTTTCATGGGCGGCGCGGCACTGCACAATTTCGGCGATGAGCATTTCGAGAAAGCGGCAAAGGCGATGGCGGAGAAATCAAAAGCGATGGCGGCCGAGTAGGATTAAGCCGGGTTCGGCTATTTGAGGTTCTTGTCCAAGAAGGCAATAACCTTGTTCCAGGCATCTTTCGCAGCCTCGGGCCGAAACCGGTCTTCGTTGCAGAAGTCCTGGAACCCGTGCCCTGCGCCGTCATAGCTGTGGAATTCATGCTGTAT
>JAJFJC010000036.1 GCA_021774385.1 Alphaproteobacteria bacterium | reverse complement strand
GTCTCCCACACATTTCCGCTGCAGCAGGCCGCTGAGGCCATGCAGGCTATCATCGACCGGAAGGTAATCGGGAGATGCGTGTTGACTAACTGAGCCGCTGATAGGATCCGGTTACGTAGAAAGTGTTTCGACGGCAATAGAGCTCTGCTAGGCTCCCGACGGTGCACCCGATATTAGTGCGTAAGAGACAATAGGCGAGGACTCGAGATGAAGAAGCAAAGCGACGCGGAAGCGGCCCTGATGGAGAAGGCACGGGCGGTATTGCCCGGCGGCGGTTTTGGAAATTTAGGCTTCGACTTCGTGATCAGCGAAGGTAAGGCCGGTCATATCTGGGATGCGAGCGGCAACGAGTATATAGATTACTTGCTAGGTTCGGGACCGATGCTGATTGGGCACGGACACCCCGACGTGCTGGAAGCCGTCGAAGCGCAGATCCCGCGTGGTACGACTTTCTTCGCCAACAACGAGCACGGCATTCTGTTGGCCGAGGAAATCGTCGATGCGGTGGCTTGCGCCGACAAGGTGCGGTTTCTCAGCAGCGGTTCGGAAGCGACCTTCTATGCCATGCGCGCCATCCGCGCGCACCATAAGCGCGATAAAATCCTCAAATTCGAGGGCGGCTTTCATGGCATGAACGATTATGCGCTGATGAGCATGGCGCCGGCGCGGCCAGGGAACTTTCCGCAGGCGACACCGGATACGCCGGGTATCCCGCAACGGGTCCGTGACGAAATGTTGATCGCGCCGTTCAACGATACCGATACGGTGGTCAGCATCATCCGGGAGCACAAAGATGAATTGGCCGGCGTGATCGTCGAGCCCTTCCAGCGTCTGATCAAGCCGCAGCCGGGCTTCCTCGAAGCGCTGCGCGAAGTCACCACGGAATGCGGCATTGCGTTAGTCTTCGATGAGGTCGTGACCGGGTTCCGGCTCGCCTATGGCGGGGCGCAGGCCTATTACGGCGTCGTGCCCGATATGTGCGCGCTGGGCAAGGTGATCGGCGGTGGCTTTCCGCTTTCAGCCATCGCGGGCCGCGAGGAATATATGCAGCACTTCGACAGAGCCAAGGTCGCCGACGACGAATATATGACGCAGATCGGCACGTTGAGCGGCAATCCCGTAGCTGCCGCGGCCGGATTAGCAACGCTTAACGTGCTCAAGCAGCCGGGCGCGTATGAGAAAATACATGCCAACGGGCAGGCGCTCATGGACGGGCTGACCGAATTGTTCGCCAAAACGGGAACGCCCGCCAAGGTCGTCGGAGAGCCGCCCCTGTTCGATGTCTTCTTCACGAATGCTGAAGTGCGCGATTACCGCACGATGATCAGCGGCGACCGGGAACGGACCTTGCAGTTCAACCGCTTGATCCGGTCGCGCGGCGTCTTCAAGGGCGACAGCAAGTTCTATATCTCACTCGCTCATACCGACGAAGACATCGCCTTCACGCTCGATGCCTTCTCGGGCGCTCTCGACGAGATGCTAGCACCCGTCGAATGAGCGGTTAGCGCGCGCGGCGCTGCAATTGAATGCGTTTGTAGACGCCCTCGATGTTGAGGGGACGCCATTCCTTGTAGCGGCCCCAGTCCTTGTAGGCATCGAGTGTCAGGTTTGATTTCAGGCTGTCCAGCGTCTCGCCGGTTCGCAGACCTTTGAGAACGCCGTTATACAATCCGCTCATATAGCCTCGGTTGGCTGCGATATCGGCTTTAACGCCCAGGGGGCCGTGGCCCGGCGCCAGGATATCGAAGTCTATGGCCTCCATCCGTTTCAACGCGTTGATCCAACCTGGAAAATAGGAGTCGCGTAGGGGTTTATAGGCGACCCGCGTTACGCTGACGATATCGACCGCGAATAGCGTTCGTTCGGCGGGAAAATTCATGACGATCAAATTGTCCGAATGGCTGGCGCCGACATAGATCAGCTCGACCTGTTTGCCGCCGAGCGATACGGTCATGCGGTCCGAAAATGTAAGGTCGGGTATGGCGGTCGGGCGGCTTTCGCCGACGATCGTTGCCTTGGCGTTTTCATGAGCGATGACGGTCGCCGTGTCGGCGAAGATTTCGCCGCCGGAACTGTGGTCGCTGTGGTCGTGGCTGAGGATCAAATAGCGGATGGGTTTATTGAAGCGCTTCTTGATCTCGGCTTTGAGCCAGGTTGCGGCTTCCGCGTTGATGGGGTCAGTGACGATTACACCATCCGGTGTCACCAGAAATACCGAGAAATGAAAATTGTTTTGAAACCGGTAGAGATCTCCGGCGATCTTGGTAATAGCTCGTTTTGGCTCGTTTTGCGCGAAAGCGGGTGCGACAATTATTAGCGTGCCGGCGATCAGAAGCATCGCGGCTACGCAAAGGCGTAAGATCCGTGTCATAAAATAAGTCCTCCCTGCAAGTCGAGCGGCTAGCCGGATGACAACTTATATCCAGCTGATGATTTGGGAAATCCGAATGACGGGATTGTGATCGGACACCGGCGCGGCGTCCGTACCGACGACAATTAGCGGGCTACTCCGAATTGGTGCCTGTTGGTCTGACAAAAAAATTGAAATTCGGTGGCGCGACGTTTTTCTGAGGGCGCTTGTCGGTCCCCTGTCGACGCCGGACAGATACTTAGCGCCGCCGTGCGAGGACCGGCCACAGGCCAACGATGGCGGCGAGCGGTAGGACCAGGTCGGCTGGAAGACCGATTAGCCAACCGGCAGCCGCTCCGATGAAGGCCATGATGAAGGGGATGAGCGTTAGCGCGAGCGGTGGGCGCGCGGCCGTCATCAACAAAAAGCCCCATGTCATGAGCACTGTCGGGCCCGGGACAATCCCGACGGTGGGGATAGCAGCAAGGCCGGTACCGGTCGCGAGGCTGAGTAGGGGATAGACGGCGATTGCCGTGACCAGAAATACGATACCGGTCCAACCGGAGAGGCTGCCGTCGAATTCCAGGCCGAGCCTGTTTCTGACGACGCCGACCCAGACCAGGAGCGCGCCCTGCAAAATAAAGAAAAATGCGGAGAGCCAGGCAGCCCAGTTCAGGGATGAGAAATGCAAGCCAAAATAACCAACACCAATGCCGATCCATACCGTTGCAACGAATAGTGCTGGCAAACGTTCCCAGCGCTTACTTGGGCGGAGGACGAGGTAGATCAGCATCACACCGAGCATCAACGTTGCGATGTGTGCCGGCCAAAGCAGCGCGTTGTACTGTGCGACGAAGTCGAGAAAGACCTCCCTCGAAAAGGGAATTAAATTTCCCAGGTCCATTTACAAAGCGTCGATATATCGAAGCATCCGCGCCCGCATATCAGAATCCGGTAGTTTGCTGCGTCCCGCCGCCATATTTTCGCGCAGGTGATCGACGCGGGTCGTTGCCGGAATGGCGCAAGTCACCGCCGGATGCGAGATAACGAATTTCAGGAAGAATTGTGCCCAGCTTTGGCAATCAATTGCCGATGCCCAGTTGGGCAGCGGTTTGTTTTTGAACTCGTCGAACAGGCCACCGCGTTGAAAAGGGCGGTTAATGATAACGGCGATGCCGCGCTCCTTCGCCAATGGAAGCAAAACATCCTCGGCCTCACGGTCGATCATGTTGTAGGTGAATTGCACGAAATCGATTGGTCGCGTTTTCATGATTTCCGCAAGATCGTCGTGCCGACGGCCATGGGATGTCGTGACGCCGATATAGCGTACGCGGCCTTCTTGCTTCCATTCGAGCAAGGTTTCGAGATGCGCTTCCCAATCGACAAGGTTATGGATTTGCATGAGATCGAAGCGCTTCACCCTCCAGAGGTCGAAGGAATTGTTCATCTGCCGTACGCCCATCCACTGGGATAGAGTCCAAACCTTGGTGGCGGCGAACAATTGTTTTGTGTTTGGTATTTTCGCCAGGCTGTGGCCGATCACCTCTTCCGACGACCCGTACATCGGCGAGGAATCGATCATGCCGCCGCCTTCGTCAAAGAAGGCCTGAACGACCTTCAACCGCGCCGCGCGCAATGTGGGGTCGTCGCCGACATTCATCGTAATCCATGAACCCATGCCGACAATCGGAACCACTTCACCGGTAGAGGGGATAGGCCGTTTTGCTATGGCGGGTGTGGCGGCTAGAGACGGGGTGGCCGCGACCGCGCAACACGCGGCGGCGGAGGTTAGGAACCCACGCCGGTCTAGGATATCGATTGGCAAGCTTCGCACGACTTCGCCTCGGTTGTCGTTTGCAGGGTTGGTGCGGGTAGATGCCGCGAGCCCTATTGGCAATCCGTCCGTTTGCTTAAGACTACTCCGATGGCTGTATGGTGAAAATTTATTTTGCCGCGATTGTTTCGGCGATCGTGAGCCGGTGGACCAATTGCTCTGTTTCGATACCCTTCAACTTCACGATTTCTCTTCGTTCGCCATCGCAGTCGCGCGCAATATCGCGGGCTATCTGGCTGTCGATGAAGGCGTCTTCCGAAACGACGATCTCATTGGCGGCCGCGCAGTCTTGGATACGCGCCGCCCGGTTCACGGTCGAGCCGAAATAATCAATCCGACTATTGAGATTGACAATAATGGCCGGCCCACGATGAACCCCGAATTTGACGAATACCCCATGGTCTTGGTCGGTATTGGCGTTCAAACGGGCGAAGGCACGTATCGCGTCCCGCGCGGATTGCATCGCGTCATCGCTGTTCATGAAGGACGCCATGACCGCATCACCTATCGTCTTGACGACGAACCCGTCATGCGCCTCCACCGCTTCGAAAAGGACGCTGAAATGGTCGCGGACAACACTATAGGCATCCGCGTTACCCAAGGTTTCGTACATTTCCGTGGAACCGGCGATATCGGTGAACAGAAGCGCGACCGAGGATATTTGCAGCCGTTCATCTTCGGGAAGGACTTGATCGCCGAACAGACGCCGATAGTCGGGATGATGGATAACCTGGAGGCCGGTGAGCCTGACGGGTAGGGATTCAAGGGACAGTCCGTCGGGTAGTATGTTTTGGATGACATAGGCACCGCAAACCGTGGAACACTCGTTTGTTAATTCGAAGCGGATCGGGCCAGGCCGGGCCACGATGTGATTGAGGTCATATTGCAACGTGCCCAATTGCCGAATTTTAAATTCCTGCACCGTGTCCGTCGGTTCCCCTTGTACCTCTAGGATACCCTTTGCCAAGGTTATCGGACAAAAATAACGATACCGGCCCGGCTCCTCGATCTTGTCGCTGTTGGCGAGGGTTTCTCCTGGCATGACCGTCAGATTAATTTTCGAGGTCAATACCGGCGGCGGCAGACAGAAAGCAGGCAGATCGGGATTCTCGATCGATGGATGTAGCGAAAAATTGACTTCGATACGGGTCAGAAAATCGGCTTCGAACGATACATCGCACATGGGACAATGCGATGTTTGCGTCAATTCGAAGAAACTTTCATGCTCTTTTGTCACCATGTTGCAATGGGGACAATGGACATGCCAATGCATGTTGAATAGTCCCGTGGCGATGCCCGTCAATAAGACTGAAAGCAGGTCATTCACCGACCGGCCTGTCGCGGCGGCGACTTCGTAGGGATTGATTCTGAGCCGTTGTTCCAAGCTGCTCGCCACCAGCCAGTTCTTCAATTCCTGCAGCACCGCATTGGGGGTGTCACTCGACGCTGGAAATATTTCAAACCGTTGATTTAGCGCCTTCATATCCATGTCCATGACCTCATATTACCGCTGACTGATTCATGCATGGATTTTATTTTTCTTCAGAATAAATGTTTAAAGTGTAGGGCAATGAAAAGGGGCGGCTCACGAACTTAGATGCCTCATACGTAGATTTGGTTACCGCAGCAAACTTCATTACCGCGTTGAATCTGAACTTTTTTGCACTGCAGCGTAAAATTCGCTACCGTGGCCGACGCCGGACGCGCGCCGGTCGTAATCACTGCAATTTACACTGATCGCCGTATTGCGGCGTTTCCGTTCGAACACGAGGAACACGCTTGCGGATCATAAGTAAATCGGCGCAAGGGCCATTCACGACCGCCGAATTGGTAATCATCACGATTCCGGTGCTGATGGCATCGTTGCTGCACGCCCTCAACATGAGCACGGCCTACGTGGCGTTGCCGAGCATGCAGGGCAACCTCTCGGCGGGCCCGGATCAGGTGGGCTGGATTATCACGTCGTTCGTGGTGGCCAGTGCCGTCGGCACGGTTCTGACCGGCTGGGTCAGCGTGCGGATTGGCCGCCGCAACCTATTTCTTGCCGCGATCGTCGGGTTCACGTTGACGTCGCTGCTGTGCGGTACCGCGACGGGCTTGGACGAATTGGTTTTCATGCGCGCGCTGCAAGGCTTCGTCAGCGCGCCGCTCTTGCCGATCTCCCAGGCAATCATGCTCGATACCTATCCTCGCCGCCGGCATGGTTTCGCTATGAGTATCTGGTCCATGGGCATGATCCTTGGGCCGGTGGTCGGGCCTACACTGGGGGCGTTGCTGACCGAATGGTACGATTGGCGCTATCTGTTTTTCTTGAATGTGCCCATGGGATTGATGGCGTTCGCCGGCGTGTATTTGACCCTGCCCGATGCCGAAAGGGGAGAACAACGGCTCGACTGGATCGGCGTGGTTTCGCTCATTATTGGCGTCGTATGCATACAATTGATGCTGGACCGGGGGGAACGTCAGGATTGGTTCGAGTCTCCGGAGATTCTGGCCGAGGCCGTGTTGGGGGCGCTCGCCTTCTATATTTTCATTGTTCATTGCCTGACCGACGATGACCCATACCTCAATCTTGCGATTTTCAAGGATCGGAATTTTGTCGTTGGGCTGTGTCTTATTTTCGTGTTTGGCATCGCCGTGTTCTCAAGCTTGTTTATCTTGCCGCTGTTTTTACAGAATGTGCAGGACTACCCGGTGTTGGCCACGGGCTGGATGGTTTCGGTGCGTGGTATCGGAACCATGCTGGCGATGATGATGGGTGGCGTTCTGGCCGATCGGGTGCCGGCGAAATTCTTGATCTTGCTTGGCTTGGCCTGTGTCGGTGTCGCCAACATCTGGATGACCTATTGGACGGCAAATGTTTCGCCGTTCGATATCATCTGGGTCACGCTTGTCAGTGGTTTCGGCATGGGCGTGATGTGGGTGACGCTCACGACCGTGACGTTTTCGACGTTGATGCCCGAACTTCGCACCGAAGGGGCCGCCTTATTTGCCTTGATACGCGCCATTGGCGCCAGTGTGGGAACTTCCGTGATCGTGGCGATTCTCGTACGATCATCGCAGGTCAATTACAGCGAATTGCGCGACCACATCAATCCATTCAGCGAGTCGCTTAGACTGTCCCGGTCGAGCGCGTTTTGGGGGTTGGATTCGATGAGCGGTTTGGAGACGCTACGCAATATTGTCGTCGCGCAGGCGGAAACAATCGCTTATCTCAATGCGTTTACGTTTTTGGTGGCGGTTGCGGTAGCGGGTGTTCCGTTCGTCTTTTTACTGCGCAAGCCAGGTCGCTGAACGGAAGTTACCCTACGGCGCCATGATGCCGGCCTGGTAGGAATTGATACATATCAAAGCCTCGCCTGGGGTTCCGCTATATTTGAAATTCACCGAAGAAGCAGATCGCGAATTCGAACGGGAAAGGTTTGAGCATGGTTACCGTTACGGAAGTCAAAGGCGTTGGTCCGGTTACCCAGAAACTACTCGCGAAGGCGGGTTTCAAGTCAGCCAAGAAATTGGCCAAGGCACGATCGGCCGACATCGTCCTTCTAACCGGCGTTGGCGAGAGGCGGGCCTCTATGCTTATCGAGGCGGCAAACGCCCTATTGTCGGTGTTGGAGGCATCTTCGGAGAAGCCAAGCGCGAAGGGCGGGAAGAAAGCTAAAAAACCAAAGAAGAAAAAATCAAAAAAAGAGAAGGCCAAGCAGGCAAAAAAGGCCAAGAAAATGAAAAAATCCAAAAAAACATCAGCGGAGAAAAATTCGAAGGACAAATCAAAAAAGACGAAAAAGAAATAGGCACCCTGACTCATCAGCAGTCCCAAAAGCAGCATATCGTCCGGCAATTTCGTGTCCGACCGCTGCCATGTGCCCTATTTATTCCGCCTGTTGCACCCTACTGAAGGCGGTTGCCGCTAACCAAGGAGAGGCCTCCCTATTTTCCTTGGCTCAAGTTTGACGGTTCAAATATCGGTTTCGATTGAGTACCCTTGTTCCAAGCTTATGGAAAACGCGATGGGCTCGGTGGGTGCAAGCCGGGACGCGCGCTGGATCGGGGCAAATATTGGCGAATTGCGAAATTTAAAATGTGGATACGGGGTCTAGCCGCAATTGGCGGCGGCATACTAATATTCGCATTTCTGGTGTTGGTGTTCGGTAGTCCGGATTGCGACACGTCCGAAAGTTGTCGGGAACAGAGGCTGGATGGCGCTTTTGGGTGGCTGGTCAGGTGGTTTGAACCAGAAAGTGAGACGGTCGCGTCGGTAAGCGTGAAAACAAAACAGATCCCCGCCGCCAAATCACCACAGCCGGAAAAGAAATCCACTCAAGCACCTGTTTCCTCACTTATCCAGATGTCCGTCGACAGCCTTCTTCCCGAGGAACAATACGATATCTTGAAATGGAATTTAGTGGGCTTCCGCTCGGGGAATGTTGATTCCGTTCGAGGTGAAGACAGCGCGGAACCGAAGGAAGGCAAGTTAAAGCTTATTAACGGAGGGTTTGTCGAATTATCGGGATGGGCGGGGCATCCGGCCTATGGAATGCGGTTCAGGGATGTTCTGATTTCACTCTGCGGTAAGGTTGTCGGCCGGGCCTCGGTAAGTACTAAGCGGCCCGATGTCGGGAAAGCCGTTCATATAAATCTGATTCAGTCCGGCTGGAGTGCGAGACTCGCAACCGATCTTCTGCCGCGATGCAAGGAACAGGTGCTGCAAGTCTGGGGTGTCGCACCGATTGGGTTCAATATATTTTCAGTGATCGGGAAGACCAAAATTATTTACGACGACATGGTACGGCCCGACATCTGGAAATTCATCGCGAAGACGAAGCGCCTCACCCCGGCGGAGAACGGTCTCGCGAAGCTGAGGTCGCTTGAAATTTCGGCTTCGAATTTGCGTCTGCGCAAATGCGGGGATGCGCAATGCGACGTCGTGGGACATATCGCCAAGGGCGCCCATCAAGGCTATGTCTTGGAGTCCGTGGCGGACTGGTCGTTAATACAGGTTGGCGAGTTGGTGGGTTGGGCGCATGGTAAATTCCTCAAGGTGCACTGAAGCACGACATGGGAGCGCGACCGGCTCCTTCGTCGACTTCGCGTTACGGTGTCGCGATAGCGAGTTTCCGGTGGGCGCGCGATCCATGGCGGTGGACGCAATTACCGACTGCTTGGGCTGCATGGTCGCGGGTGCCGGAGAACCCGTTGCGGCGATGTTGGGTGGTGTCGTTGGCGATGTGGCCGATCATGCGGAGCGCCCGGCGGCGCCACTTGCGGTATCCGGCCGCATGGCGACCCCTCATGATGCCGTCCTTTATAATGGCACCTTAGCACATGCCATCGATTTTGACGATGTCACGCATCCCGCATATGCCCATCCCGGCGCCTCTTTGGTTCCCACGATCCTGGCGACGGCGAAGGTTGAGAATGTATCCGGCGGCGAAGCATTAACCGCCTATATTCTTGGTATCGAAATGATCAGCAAATTAGGGCGTGCCTTGAATACGGCGCATTACCGCAATGGCTGGCACGCCACGGCGACCTTTGGGAGCCTCGGGGCGGCGGCGACGGCGGCTTCGATGCTGCGCCTTGAAGCGGAACCTTTCGCCATGGCGCTCGGCATGGCGGCATCCGCGGCGAGCGGTTTGCGGGCAAATTTCGGTACGATGACGAAACCACTGCATGCGGGATATGCGGCCCGCAACGGTGTCCTTGCGGCTTTGATGGCGCGTGAGGGCATTACCGCGAGCACCGAGGTGCTGGACGATCCCTATGGGTTTGCCGAGGTGTTTAATCATCATGGCGATATCGATGCCGCTCATTTCGAGAATTGGGGCGATCCTCTGGAAATTCTGACCGAATTCGGGCTTGGATTGAAGCCTTATCCGGCCTGTGGGGCCGCACATCCGCCAATCGAAGCCGCAATCCATCTGCGCGACCAGATCGAAGGTGGGTTAGACGCGATCCGGTCGATCCGTGTCGGCGTTACGGAAATGCATTTTGAGCCGATGGTGTGCGAGCGGGCAACGACGGGCCTCGAAGCGAAGTTCTGCATGGGTTACTGCGTTGCCGCCGCTCTGCTCGATGGGGATGTGACCTTGGACAGCTTCATCGATAA
>JAJFJC010000350.1 GCA_021774385.1 Alphaproteobacteria bacterium | reverse complement strand
CTCACTTTTGCTACGAAAAAGCACGCGCGTAACGAAAGAGATCGAAGGTGTGCGGCGCCAAGCCTTTGAGGACATTTTATACGTTCAGTATCGGCGGCAGATGAAGATCAAGAAGGGGACACCCACGCTCATTTTGGACGCGACCGGGAACTTTGGTTTGCTGGAACCAAATTTTTCGGGGGTCACGCACGAACGAGTAGAGGCTGTCCGCAATGCAGTCGTCGTTCAGACCTATGGGTTCCGCGCTTCAAAAAACGCACTGGGTGGCGAAGATGCGTTTCGTCATCGGTCCGAAGTGGGGAAGTTTTTGAATAACTTCCGCAAAGACGTTCGGGGGCTTCTAATATCTCACAAGGACGCGGTGTCCGACATCGAGCTACCGGCAGGTTGGCAATCCACCCATTTAGGCAATCTTCGAGGCATCGACAAATACAAGGAATGCGATGTCATCGTGATCGTCGGTCGACTTCAACCTCCAGCCGACGCAATCGAACGAGTGGCGATGGGCCTGTTTAGCGACGTAGATCGAACATTGACCGACCTTGGGCAGGACTACTCCGAAGTAGAGCGTGGTTATCGAATGCGGGATGGGTCGTATTACGGGGTTCGTGTCCCGTGTCATCCCGATCCCTTTGTTCAAGCCCTTCTTGAGCAGACCAGAGAAATGGAAATCGTGCAGGCGATTGACCGGATACGCCTTCGATGGAATGACGGGAAAAAACTTGTCGTTGTTCTTACCGAAATCCCTGTGGATGTGACGGTCAGTGCACTTGTTCCGTACCGTGACCTTGTCACTGGCGGTAGCCGAATCGAGCGTGCGGCGATGGCTCTTGGCGGCGTGCTTCCGACTGATCCGAAATTTCTGTCAGCTAAGTTCCCCGAATTCTGGTCCACGCCCAAGTCGGCGCTGCGAGATTTACAGAATGGGAAGGGTCGGATAGCCAATTTAAGGTGCCCAACTTTCTATAAGTATATCTATAGGAAATGGGGCATCTTGATTCCGGGTTATCTCGATACCTCCAATCAGCACCGATACCGCCGCCAGGGTCAGAGAGGCAGCAAAAGTAACTGCCATTCGATCCTGACGCCGAACGAGACAAGAGCGCGGCTTGAGAAGGAGTTTGGCCCTCTGGCAGAGTTCGAGTGACAAATTTCGATGCCCAAACCCGTGCCCTAAAATACAAACCCCATTTTTTCCACCGCGCAAAAATCAGGGCTAGGTACTTGCATGTCTGGTCTCACACTCCGAGGCAGGTAAGGGGTGGTCGGACTTGACCGAATTCGTGGCGCTCAGAAACACCGGCCCGGGCTGATGTCCGCTGCTGAACGTGAAGCGGACGTCCCTGTGGCGCGTGCCCACTTCCGAGTCTGACCCACAACGGAAGTCGCGCGGCGCAGACGCTGTGCATATTTGGTGTTGTGCATTAGCATGCGGAGCAATCTGGCACGACCTTTAGGGGAAGCGGGTGAAGCGGAGACTTGCAGCAATTTTGGCGGCGGATGTCGTTGGCTACTCCCGTCTTTTGGGTGCAGACGAAGCTGGAACTCTTGCTGCGTTGCGCGCCCTGCTAAAGGAAGTCGTTGAACCGACCTTAAAGAGTCACAACGGTCGCATCGTCAAGTTGATGGGCGATGGGTTGCTGGCTGAATTCGCTAGCGTTGTCGATGCCGTAACGGCGGCTGTCGGAATTCAGGAAACCGTGCCGGAACGGTCTGACCATTTGCCGGAAGACCGTCGCGTTGCGTTGCGTATTGGCGTCAACATCGGCGATATCGCGGTCGAGGACGGTGATATATTTGGCGAGGGCGTGAACATTGCCGCGCGTTTGCAGGAAGTTGCCGACCCCAACGGCGTGGCGATTTCCGGAAGCGCGCATCGCGAGCTTAGCGGTAGGCTCGACTTGCCGTTTGAAGATGCGGGCGAGAAGTCGCTGAAAAATATCAAGCAGCCGGTTCAGACTTGGCTCTGGTCATCAGAAAACAAGCTTACGGAAGCGGCCTTGCCTGCAACGCCACTTGCCTTGCCGGAAAAACCTTCCATTGCTGTCCTACCATTTGAAAACATGTCCGGTGACAGCGAGCAGGAATTTTTTGCTGACGGTATGACGGAGGATGTCATTACGGGCCTCTCGCGATTCCGGTCGTTATTTGTAATCGCGCGCAATTCAACATTTTCATACAAAGGAAAATCACCTGACGTGCGAGAGGTTGCGCGTGATTTGGGCGTTCGTTATGTGCTGGAAGGGAGTGTGCGACGGGGCGGCAACAGAATTCGGATCACGGGCCAGTTAATAGACGCCGCCACAGGTGGTCATATCTGGGCGGAGCGCTACGACCGCAACCTCGACGATATTTTTGTTGTCCAGGACGAGGTGACGGACGCCATCGTTGCCGCAATCGCGCCGGAAATTGACAAAATGGAGCGCGAGCTCGCGCAACGAAAGGCCCCGGGCAACTTGGATGCGTGGAGTCTTTACCAGCGTGCCTTCGCGTCTTACTACGCGACTACGGAGGAAAACCTCGAAAGCGCGATCACAATGTTCGATGCTGTTAACCAGCTTGATCCGCGATTTGCGCCCGCATT
>JAJFJC010000349.1 GCA_021774385.1 Alphaproteobacteria bacterium | reverse complement strand
ATGCTGGGCCTCTTCATGCCGCATCAGGAGGGCGCCTGGAGCCCGTCCAAGGCCCCGCGCAAGACGTCCTGGGACTTCAAGTACAATGCCAAATGCGCCCGCAAGGCGGACCGGCTAGGGTTCGACATCGTCTTCGCCCTGGCACAATGGCTAGGCAAGGGCGGCTATGGCGGCGACATCAACTTCCGCGAAAACAATCTCGATCCCTTCATCACGTCGGCGGGCCTCGCACCAATCACCAAAAACGTCCTGCTGATCGCCACGGTGCATATCCTCTATGGCTGGCACCCGTTGCATCTGGCGAAGTATGGCGCGGTCATCGACCATATGAGCGGCGGCCGTTGGGGCCTGAACGTGGTGACCGGCTACAAGGAAAGTGAATTCCGCATGTTCGGGCTCGATCCGATCGAGCACGACAAACGCTACGCCATGGCAGCGGAATTCACGACCATCATGCGGCGGCTCTGGTCGGAGGATGAAGAACTGACATACAAAGGCGAATGGTGGCGGACAAACGGCGCCTTCGTCGCGCCGAAGCCCGTCAACGGCGCCGCCATCATGGTCAATGCGGGTTCGTCACCCGCCGGCATCGAATATGCCACCAGTCATTCCGATATCATTTTCGTCACCAGCCCCGGCGGCGCGGACCCGAAGGCGGCCTGCAAGACCCTGCCCGCCCACACCAAGAAAATTCGCCAGGCCGCCCGGGCCAAGAAGCGGAAAATCAAGATCATGATCAACCCGCATGTAATCTGCCGCGAAACAGAGGAAGAGGCGTGGAAACAGTATCACCGCATCCTCGATCAGCGCGACGAGGTCGCCACCGAGAACTTTGTCGCCACCTTCATGGGCGGCGACCAGTCCTCCTGGCGCGGCCACTCCAAAGCCAATTGGGCGGTCGGTGGCAACGTGCATCTGGTCGGTACGCCGGAACAGATCGTCGACTGGTTCATCAAGCTAAAGCGTGCCGGCTGCGACGGCATGCAGATCAATTTCTACGACTTCCTGCCCGACCTCGATTTCTTCGGAAAGCGGGTGATGCCGTTATTGAATCAGGCCGGATTGCGGATCGAGATGGCTTAACGGCCCTTCGCCTTACGCCAGGCCGCGAATTTCTCGTGCGTCTCTTGCTTCGTCGCGGGATAGAGCCCGACGATCGTTGCACCGTTCATAACTTCCTCGGCGACGAAATCCTCGAAGGCCGTCATTTCATACGCCTCTTCCGCGACTTCGTTCGCCATGGCGGCGGGAATGACAACGACGCCTTCCGCATCGCCAACGATAATATCCTTTGGGAATACCGGCACGTCGCCACAGCCGATCGGCACATCGATATCAACGGCGCGGTGGAGGGTCAGGTTAGTCGGCGCGGACGGCCGGTGGTGATAGGCCGGGATATCGAGCGCTGCGATTTCCGGCGCGTCGCGGAACCCGCCATCGGTGACGACGCCGGCGACGCCGCGCTTCATCAGCCGCGTCACCAAAATGTTGCCGGCCGAGGCGGCACGGGCATCCTTGCGGCTGTCGATGACGAAAACATGGCCCGGCGGACAGGCCTCGACCGCCTTGCGCTGCGGATGCTCCGGGTCCTTGAAACCTTCGAGCGTATCGAGATCCTCGCGCGCCGGAATGTAGCGCAGCGTATAGGCTTCACCGACCATATTGCCCCCGCTCGGGTCGATGCGATGAACGTCCTGGATAAAGGTATTGCGCAAGCCGCGTTTGAACAGCGCCGTCGTGAGGGTCGCCGTACTGACGGATTTGAGGCGCTCACGGTTCTCGGCTGTGAGTGTGGTGGTCATGTATTTTGCTCTCAGAAATTAGACTGATTGGCCCGCAAAAGCTCTGTTTCTCCCATCGCCCCAAGGGGGGCCTCTGCGAAATAATGCATACGGCATCGTCGTCCACCCCCACCTCGGTCCTCCCCCATCAAAGGGGGAGGAGAAAATTGTATATTGGCAATTCGTTATCCCTTCCCCCCTTGTGGGGGAAGGTTAGGATGGGGGGGGGTGCATCGCCGACGCTGAAAATATTTCGCAGAGGCCTCCCAAGGAGAGGGAGCGATGAACATCATGTTGTCACCTCCCATTCCTCTCCCCGGGAGAGGCTAGGTGAGGGGATTTTCCCCGCAGTGATTCCCGCGCTCATCAAAAGATATCCGGCTCCGCGACCGGCGCGCCGAATTCCGTTTTCAGAAAGTCGAAATCGCAGCCTTCCGGCGCCTGCTCGATATGTTTGGAGAAGACATAGCCGTAGCCGCGCTCAAAGCGCGGTGGCAGCGGTTTCCAGGCGGCCTTGCGGCGTTCCAACTCCGCGTCGTCGACTTCCATCTGGATTAGCCGTTTTTCGACATCGACGGTTATCATATCGCCGGTCTGAACCAGACCGAGCGGTCCGCCGACATAGGATTCCGGCGCCACATGCAACACGCAAGCACCGTAGCTGGTGCCGCTCATGCGCGCATCGGATATCCGCATCATGTCGCGCACGCCCTGCTTCACCAGTTTCGTCGGTACCGGCAGCATGCCCCATTCCGGCATGCCCGGGCCCCCCATCGGACCCGCATTGCGCAGGATCAGGACCGTGTCTTCGGTGGCGTCGATATTCTCGTCATTGATGGCGGCTTTCATCGCCGGATAATCGTCGAATACCATGGCCGGTCCGGTATGGTTCAGGAACTTGCTGTCCATGGCCGAGACCTTCATCACGCAGCCATCAGGGGCCAGATTGCCTTTGAGCACGACCAGTGCACCGGAATCGTAGATCGGATTGTCGAGCGTGCGGATGATATCGTCGTTATAGACTTCCGCCGTGACGAGGTTCTCGCCAATCGACTTTCCCGTAACGGTCATCGCGCCGGTATGCAGATGCGGTTCGATCCGCTTCAGCATGCCTTTCAGCCCGCCGGCATAATAAAAATCCTCCATCAGATAGGTATCGCCATTCGGGCGGATATTGGCGATGACCGGCACCTTGCGGCCGATGCTGTCGAAATCGTCCAGACTGATATCGAAGCCGGCCCGACGGCCCATGGCAACGACATGGATGATGGCGTTGGTCGAGCAGCCCATCGCCATCGCGGCGGCGATGCCGTTTTCGAACGACTCCCGCGTCAGGATGTCACTCGGCTTGAGATCCTCCCAGGCCATTTCAACGATGCGCCGGCCGCTCTGCGTCGCGAGGCGAATGTGATTGGCGTCAGCGGCCGGAATCGATGCCCCGCCCGGCAGGACGAACCCGATGCTTTCGGCGATTGACGTCATCGTGCTCGCCGTGCCCATGGTCATGCAGTGACCGAAGGAACGCGCGATCCCCTCCTCCACCTCGGTCCAATCCTCCTGGGTGATTTTGCCTTCGCGCAGGTCGTCCCAGTACTTCCAGGAATCCGAACCGCTGCCGAGGGTCTTACCCTTCCAATTGCCGTTCAGCATGGGCCCGGCTGGAAAAAAGATCGTCGGCAGATCCATCGACAGCGCGCCCATGATCAGGCCTGGCGTTGTCTTATCGCAACCGCCCATCAGCACGCAGGCGTCTATGGGATGGGAGCGCAGAAGTTCCTCCGTCTCCATCGCCAGGAAGTTCCGGTACAGCATGGTCGACGGCTTGACGATGGGCTCGGACAGCGAAATCGCCGGCAGCTCGATGGGAAACCCGCCGGCCTGCAGGATACCGCGCTTGATGGGGTCGATGCGTTCCTTAAAATGCGCATGGCATTGGTTGATGTCGGACCAGGTATTGACGATCCCGATGACCGGCTTGCCATTCCAATCGGCGGCGTCATAGCCCATCTGCATGGCGCGCGAGCGATGCCCGAAGGCGCGGAGATCATCCACGCCGAACCATTTGAAACTACGGAAATCCTTATAGTCTCTCTTCTTGCCACTCATTTCGCGCCCCTTGCTTCTTGCTTGTTTGTTACGTGCCACCACCTAGACGGTTTGAGCATACATGACAAACCGTGCCGACGCGTCGACACTTCAACTAAACTTCGACAGTTTGTGTAACTATTCTAGGCGCTGTCGACCGCATAAACGCCCGACACACCATCGGGCAGCGGCAAGGTTCGCCATGTCGCGCCACCATCCTCGGTGCCGAACACCTGGCCACGCCGTGCCGCGCAATAGACCCGGTCGGGGCTCGAAGGGCTTGGCCCGATATTCATTAAGGTGCTTTCCATCGACACACCGCTGTCGAAGCGGCTCCAGGTTTCGCCGAGATCGGTACTACGGTACAGCGAGCCTTCGTCACTCAACGCCGCGACGCTGAGCGCGGCGAACAGCGTGTTCGGATCATGCGGGCTGACGATGACGTCGCGGGCATAGGTCAGCGGCGAGAAGCGGCCGACATCCATGAACGCCCAACTGTCGCCCTTATCCGGGCTGCGGAACAGCCCCATCCGGTTGGCGAGGAAGACCGTGCCGGGCTTGGCCGGGCTAATGGCGATGGAATGCGTATCCATCATCCCTTCCTGATCCTGATCCGTGCCGATGCGGCTTTTAAAGGCGTCCTTCTCAACATATTCCATCAGTCCGGCGCTGATATCGCGCCAGGTCTCGCCACCATCGAGGCTGCGCACCACGCCACCGACCTCCAGCCCGGCATAAATTTCCTTAGAATTGCCGGGATCGGCGGTCAGGCGGATCACGCGCAGCGGGAAGCCCATCTGCACCGCGCCTGCCGGTAGCGGCACGTTAAGCAGCCGCCAACTCGCGCCTTCATCGTCGCTGCGATAGATCAAGGTGCCCTGCGTCCCGACCAGCAACCCGCCATCGTCGAGTGGCAGGATCGACCAGACCACCGTATCGGGCCCGGGCGATCCAGGCAGTTCCATCAAGGTCCAGTTTGCCCCACCATCGGTGCTGCGGTACGGCCCGACCTGCGTACCGACATAAACCGTGTCCGCGCCGCGCCGCGCGATGCAGCGGACCTCCACCGGATCCGGCAACCCAACCGTCACGGCTTGCCAATCATTCGAACCAGCATCGAGACGGAACAATCCCTGCGTCCGCGTTCCGCTTGCCGCCTTATCCCAGAATGCCGCGCCCGCGAATACCGATGCACCCATGAAAACCTCCCTAAAAACCCATTCATCTTACGCCACTGGCCAGTAAGGTTAAGTAGCGCATTTTCCGCGAATACTGTCGAGTCACAGGCGCGTACCCCGCCGTCAAATATGTTAAGTTCGTCCCATCAGGGAGGACATCATGAAATCGATGTTCAAACGGATATCCCGGGTCAAGCCGGAATCGGCGTACCTGCAAAAATTCAACCGAAAGGTTACCTCGCAGCGCGGCGAGGACGGCATTATCGAGAAAATTTTCGAAATCGCCGGTGCGGCCAACCGATATTGCGTGGAGTTCGGCGCTTGGGACGGCAAACTCTACAGCAACACCTAGAACCTGCTGGACAATGCCGGTTGGGGCGGCTTGCAAATCGAAGCGGACGCGGAAAAATTTCAAAAACTTCAGGCGGAATATGCCGGCAATAACGGCGTGGAACGGGTTCTTCATACGCGAGGAACTCTTCGCTGCATTTGGAATAGAGGATAGCAAGATCGACGCCATGCACGACCCAGCGCATTTCGAAAGCCGCCTATTTCAATGCTATGACGGCACCTTGGTTCTCACGGGTTGCAAGCATCTTTTATGGTCCAACGTGACAATCGCCCAGGAAGACATCCAGGTTCTGCCGAAATCACTGCGGATTTTTGGTGATGCCGCGTCATAATAAGTTGATGAGGGTTGAGACGTGGGTGGTTTAATCACAAGTTAAAGAGGCCATGGAGACTCCCCCACTGAAAAGCGTCTCGCTTTTACGGTCGCGTTCGAAGGACCGCTGTCTGGAATTCGCGCTCGTGCTCCTGGCCATGGGTATTCGATGCGATTTGGTGTACCTCGACGACGAGTTCGATTTAAAGGTATATGCGGAAGACGCCGACCGCGCCCGCGAGCAGGTTCGTCTGTATGTGCAGGAAAACAAATCGCGCCCAAATTACAGCGTGCCCCATTTCGGAGTACAAGAAGGCCTAACCTGCGCTTGGCTCTACGCGATCGTGATCCTCAGCGTCTATGTCCTGCAACGCGATCACCTATTCGCCATTGAATGGGAACAGTTGGGGATGAGCCAAGCCGGGCGTGTCCAAGCGGGCGAATGGTGGCGCGTCGTAACCGCGCTTAGCCTTCATGTCGACACGGCACATCTCGTCAGCAACCTCGCATTTGGTTTTATATTCGTCTTTCTGGCGGGCGAGATGCTCGGGTGGGGCCTCGCATGGGCGGGCATCCTCCTTGCCGGCTCGTTCGGCAATCTCCTGAACGCCTTCGTTCACGCGCCCAACCATGCTTCCATCGGGGCATCGACCGCGATTTTCGCCGCCGTCGGTATCCTTTCCGCCTGTTCCTGGAGCCGCCGGCGCACCCGAACAAATCGGTGGGTCCCCCTTGGCGGTGGGGTTGCCTTGCTTGCATTCATCGGCTTGAGCGGCGAACGAACCGACATCTTCGCGCATATCGCAGGACTCGGTTCGGGCTTTCTTTTCGGATTCGGGCTCGGCACCCTCGAAACCTATGTGTCGCTTTCCAATTGGTATCGTCAAGCGATTGGCATTGCCGCGATACTATTTTTCGCTCTCGCTTGGGTCCTGGCGCTTACGGCATAAGGGGTAGCGCGATCAGGACATGCGCTTAAATTACCCCGTCCGCCGCCAACTGCTCCAATTCCGCGTCCGACATGCCGAGCAATCCACCATAAATTTCCTTGGTATGTTGGCCAAGAGGTGGGCCGGCGTGGGAAATTCGGCCTGGCGTGCCTTTTAGTTTCGGCAAGGGCGCGGGCATCCTGACAGTGCCAACTTCCGCATCCGGAATGTCGACAATGTTTTCGCGTGCGGCATAGTGCGGGTCTTTAGAAATGTCGTCCGCGGTATAGATGCCGCCAAACGGCACGTTATTGCCGATCAGGCGTTCCTCAATATCGTGAAAATCACGCTCGGCGATCCAGTCCGCCAGCAACTTTTCCAACTCGTCGGGGCGGGTTATCCGCTCCTTGCTTTTGGCGTAGCGTGGATCCTCGGCAAGTTCCGGCATGCCCATTGCCTCCACGAGACGGCGGAACACGGCGTCGCCACCAGCGGCAATCTGCACATAGCGCCCGTCCTTGGTCTCGAAGGTCCCGGCGGGCGTGAAGGTCGGGTTGCGATTGCCGATACGCTCACGGTTCACGCCGGTCAGCATGTGCTTGTGCATCATGTCGGCGGTGATGCGGAACGGCGCCTCGTATAGCGCCAGGTCGATCAACTGTCCTTCAGCATCCGGTCCGCCTTGCATGTCGCGCTGATAGAGCGCGAACATAGCCGCCAACGCGCCAAAGGTGCCGGTATTGTAATCGGCGGTGGGAAAGGCCGGCCGCACCGGGAAGCGGTCCGGGAACCCCGTTGGATACATGTAGCCCGAGAAGCCAAGCCCAATACGGTCGTAACCCGAGCGCTTGGAATAGGGCCCTTCCTGCCCATAGCCGGAGACGCGCACCATGATCAGGCGCGGGTTTATTTCGTGCAGGACATCCCAGCCGATGTTCCAGCGCTCCAAGGTGCCCGGCGTAAAGTTTTCAAATAGAACATCGGTATGTTTCACCATCTCGCGCAAGATCTTCTGGCCGGCCTCGAGGCGCATGTTCAACGTCACGGATTTCTTGTTCCGTGCCTCGACCAACCAATTGCCCGACCGGTTCGCCTTGCCGTCCACCGGCGTGCCGCGCAAGGCATCACCGATACCGGGTTGCTCGACCTTGATCACCTCGGCGCCGAAATCACCCAACATCGTGGCGCCGAACGGCCCCGCAATCAGTTGGCCAATATCCATGACCCGGATACCGGTCAGGGGAAGTCGTTCGCTCATGGGAAGTCTCTTTCTGGCGCAGGCGCCACATTTCTCAGATCATGTTGTTCGGAGGGCAACCTAACCGACCGCGCCAGTGAATTGAAGTGGACGGCGCATTAACGCCCCTTAAACACCGCCTGCCGCTTCTCACGGAATGCCGCCGTACCTTCCTGCAAATCTTCCGTGTCACCCAGGTCCCGGAACGAGCGGCTTTCCAGCAAGAGTGCTTCATCCATCGGTAAGTCAGCAGCCTTCATCATGACATTCTTCGCAAAACGTTGCGCAAGAGGCGCACGCGCCGCGAGCTTCTCGGCGTAGGCCAATGTCTCCGGCAACAAATCCACCTGAGGGTAGATCCGATTTACGAGGCCGATACGGTAGGCATGCTCGGCGTCGATCAGCTCTCCACCCAGGATCATTTCCATCGCGTTCCCCATGCCGACAATCTGCGGCAAACGGATCAATCCGCCATCGCAGGCATGAAAGCCCCAATTGACGTCCTGGTCGCCGAACATCGCGTGCGGCGCGCAGAAGCGGATATCGCACGCCAACGCCAGTTCCAATCCGCCACCGACAGCGTAGCCGTTGACCGCCGCAACAATCGGTTTATCAATTTGTAAATTGCGGGTGATGCCGGCGAAACCCGGTCCGTCCGTGAATTTTTGGCGAAATTCGTGCGGCGCGGCGCGGGCGAAATTCATCGTATATGTCTTCAAATCGGCGCCGGCGCAGAATGCTTTTTCTCCCGCGCCGGTGACGACCGCGACGCGGGCTTCGTCGTCGGCGTCGAATTCGCGGAATCTTTCCGTGATTTCATCGCTCGCGGCGAAATCCATGGAATTCATCTTATCCGCCCGATCAATGGTGATCAGCCGCACATGTCCGTACCGGTCAAACCGAATATCCACAGCCACTTCATCCTCCCGCCCTAATTGCGGGCCACACTCTATCGCATATCAAACGGTTTAGGGAGATGCCGAAAAAGCAGAAAATTCGAGAACATCAATCAATGGTGGGCACGCGTCGATTAGATACCGTTCTCGATCAGTCCGTGATAGTCATCACTGACACGCGAATAACCGTAACTAAATTCCGCTAAACCAAGCATAGATTTGGATAGATTTGGGTGGCATCGGCAGATTTAAATTGGAGGAGCAACCCTTGAGCGGGGAAAGTTTGGCACTTTTGAATGCCGATAAAAATTTCTTAGACAATAACAATCCTCTTATTGCCGAGATTTACACCTATTGGAAAGAACGGTGCGGCGATAGGCCAATGCCGCGGCGCGTGGATATCGACCCCGTCGAGCTGACCGCGCACCTGCCCGGCATCCTGCTCATCGATGTCGACCGAGATGCCGAAACAGGCGGCAGAGTTTTCCGATATCGTGTCGTCGGCACCCGTGAAGTGACGAACCGCCATCACAATCCGACCGGTAAACGGGTCGAAGAAGGATACTTCGCCGAATCGGCGGACGCCGCGCTCCAGTCCTATGAAGAGCTCTGCAAGAGGCGTGCACCAATCTTCGAGGTAATATCCTTCTTGTCGAAGGACGGCGTTCCGGTCAAGGAAGACTCCATCATGCTACCACTTTCGGAAAACAGCACCGATGTGTCACAAATACTGGTTTATTCGGAAAAGCATCGCGATTAATTGGCGGCACCGCCAACAATAGACCAAAACTGACCGAGGGAGGAAAAGTGGTGCCCAGGGGCCGACTCGAACGACCGACACGCGGATTTTCAGTCCACTGCTCTACCAACTGAGCTACCTGGGCATCCGTCTAAACGGATCGATTACATAGAGAATATTCGTGCGTCTGTCCAGAGCCTTACATGCCATCGGGATCAATCGGAATTGGTTCGCCTGGATCGGGTTCTTCATCCGTGGCGACCCGGTAATGTCCGCCCAGCCAGCGCTGTAAATCCACATTCTTGCATCGCTTAGAGCAAAACGGGTGTAGCTCTTGGATGACGGGACGCCCGCAGATTGCACATTTTTCCATGCTCATCGTATATCCATCCTACTGGTCACCCTTTCTCCATCGAAACGTCCCAGTCGGAAATTGCCGTATCCGCGTGCAATACAAGCGATTGTCCCATCCGGCTGTCTACTTCCGCGCGCGCATCACTCAAAGTGCCTTGCAGCACGGCGACAATCGAGGGTGCCGCCCGCGCCACCGGGCGGCCCGGTCCGGTTAGCCGCAGTACGGCACGTAAAAGCGCGCAAGCCGACGTTTCCGCGGCTGGCACGGCCTTGGTTCGCGTCATCAATAAATCATGCAACGGCGGGGATGCGCGGCGGCGCGTCAATTCCAGCAATCCAGCCGACGTCATGCCCATGACATCGACCTGCATCGGGTCGGCCCGGAAGGCCCGACGGGCGGATTGCATAAATTGGGCACGCATCGCTTTTCGTTGCATCGAGATGAAATCGACCACGATCAAACCCGAAAGATTGCGCAATCTTACTTGGCGCGCCACCTCGGGCAATACCGCCAGATTTGTCCGCAGATTCGCATCCTCGGCGGCCCGTCGCCCCCCGGCCCCGCTATCGACATCTATCGCCGTCAACGCTTCAACCGGATCAATGGTCAGCCGCGCCCCATTTGGCAGCCGCACGATACGCTCACAAATTTCATCGACATCACCGGCGATACCATGTGTCTCGAACAAAGGCGATTGCCCATCGTGACGATGCACCTGCCCACGACGATCGGGCATACGGTCGCGCACCAAAGATTCGATGGATCTAAATACCCCGGGGCCGTCGATGACAACCTCCCCCCCTTCCCGGTCCCGCAGCATCCGTGCGAGCGAACCTGACGGTGTTTGCAGCACCGAAGGCGCGCTATCGCTTTTCACCCGTTCCTGGATCACGGCCCAATCATCACGCAGTCGCGCGGCCTCAGCCACCAGCGCTTCGTCATCGACAAACGCCGCCGCGCCCCGAATTGCCAATCCCGATTCCGCCACGGCAACCAACCTATCGGACAGCTTTTCGAGTTCGGCCCGGCGGCGGCCGCTGCCAAGCCCCACTGAAAACGTGATGTCGGAGCGCGATGGCGTTAGCGCCAGATATCGGCCTACGACAGACGGCTTATCGGTCAGGGTCGGTCCCTTACCGCCACTGGCATCGCGGGTCACCTGGACGAGGACGGCCTGCCCTTCATGCAGCCCCTTGGCGCGGCGCAGGAAGCCATCCGTGCCATCGGCCAGCCTGACGAAGGCGCCATTCAAACTCTTCTCGATCCTCGTTACCCGTCCCAGATGGATTCCGCCTTCCCGTTCCGGGCGGTTTCTTCGCTCGACGAAAAATTCCAGCAAGACGCCATCCGGGTCGACGAGGGCGATTCTGGTTTCACCGGGCGAAACCTCGACCAGCATGGCGCCGCGCACTGTGTTCACAGCCGGGCCTCCAGCCCATTTAGCGCTTGCGCCGTCTCGAAAAGCGGCAAACCCACAACATTGGAATAGGAACCGTTTATCCGCCGTACAAAGGCGGCGGCCCGGCCCTGAATGGCGTAGCTGCCGGCCTTGCCATGCCATTCATCGGTCGCGAGGTAGGTTGCCACTTCGGCTTCCGACAACGGTTTGAAGATAACGGCGGTCATCACCACGCGGGAAATTTTTCGATCGTCCCCCGTATACAAAACAAAACCGCCAAAAACACGGTGCCGGCGGCCGGACAGCATTTTTAGACAGGCCCGTGCGGTGTCCACGTCCTCGGCCTTTGGCAGGATACGCCGACCGCACGCCACAACCGTATCCGCCGCAAGTATGACGGCGCCCGAATGTCTGCCGGCGGATATCGCCGCTTTCTCGGCCGCCATACGGGCGGCATATTCTCTCGGCAATTCGCCTTTTCTCGGCGCTTCATCGATATCGGTAGGGTCGACAATATCGGGAATGATACCGATTTGCGCCAATAATTCACGACGGCGCGGGGATGCCGATGCCAGTACCAACCGCTTTTTATTAATGGACATTCGTACAGCTCTTAAGCAAGAAGAACGCTCTTATAGGGGTCATGGAGGCGACACTCAAATATCCACGGCGTGCGTGACGGGAAAGCGTTCCTTGATTTTCTGCAAGAGCTGATCGCGAATCTGCCGATAGGCGCCAAGTCTGCGTTCCCGGCTACCGGTGATAAAGCTTGGATCCAGGGTCGGCCAAAACTCGACCTCAGCCGCCATTGTTCTAGTCATTTCAACTGCATGGTGTTGCGCTTCGGGAGACAGCGTTATGATTAAATCGTAGGATGAATCTTCTAAATCCTCGAGGCTCTTTGGTATATGGCGTGATAAATCGATCCCAATTTCGTCCATGACCTCAACCGCGAAATGGTCCGGTTCTCCATGGCGGACACCCGCCGAATCAACATAAATTCTGTGCCCGTGTAGGTATTTCAGAATCGATTCCGCCATCGGCGAACGCACCGCATTCATATTACAGGCGAAGAGAACGGCATCGGGGTTATCGGTCACGACCCATCCGCCATTCTATACGACCGTTTTAACGAAGGCAGGCATTGTTCTCAGCCCTTGAAATGCAAGACGCAGAGCAACGTGAACAATCGCCGCGCGGTGTCGAAGTCGATTTTGACCTTCTCTTCGAGCCGGTCCCGCAATATTTCCGAACCTTCATTATGAACACCGCGCCGCGCCATATCGATTGTTTCGATTTGCGAGGGTGTCAGACGCTTGATCGCATCGAAATAGCTTTCACAAATTTGGTAGTAGTCCCGGATGATGCGGCGGAAGGGGGTCAAGGAAATCGAGATTTCACCTTGGCTATTTTCCGTCTCGTCCTGGATGTCCAGCGTCAACCGGTTTGCGTCCCGTATCGACAGCAATACACGGTAAGGACCCGTGTAGCCGCCAATCGGGGAAAAATAATTTTCCTGAAGCAGGTCGTAAATCGCAACCGCCCGCTCATGCTCCACCTCGGCATTGCGGCTTACGAGTGTCTTTCGATCCAGTTCAAGATGAACGATGCGCTCGTCGGCCATGGAATCGCACCCTATCCATCGCCGCGGGAATTCAACCGTATTGAGACGGAACGCGCGTGCGCATCCAAGCCTTCCGCGTCGGCCAGGGAAATCGCCGCGGGCCCGATGGCGGCGAGGCTTTCCGCGTCGCAACCAATCAAGGTCGTCCGCTTCATGAAATCGGCCACCCCCAGGCCAGAGGAGAACCGGGCGCTTCTCGCCGTCGGCAAGACATGGTTCGGGCCTGCGATATAGTCGCCGATGGCTTCCGGCGTGTATCGGCCGAGGAAAATGGCCCCGGCATTGCCTACCCTCGCCGCCATGGCGTCGGGTTCCGCAACCGAAAGGGCTAAGTGCTCAGGCGCAATCCGGTCGATCAGGGGGATCGCATCCTCCAACGCATTCACCAAAATCACCGCCCCATTGTCTTTCCAACTGGCGGACGCGATTTCGGCGCGACCCAAACCGGGAATTTGCCGACCCACCGCGCCCAAGACACGTTCCGCGAACGCCGCGTCATCGGTAATTAAAATAGACTGTGCCGCCGTGTCATGTTCGGCTTGCGACAGCAAGTCGGCTGCGACCCAATCAGGATCGTTACTGCCATCCGCCACGACAAGAATTTCCGAGGGACCGGCGATCATATCAATGCCGACTTGTCCAAAAACCTGCCGTTTCGCGGCGGCAACATAGGCGTTACCGGGTCCGACGATCTTAACCACGGGTGCGATGGTCTTTGTTCCATAAGCCAGCGCCGCCACGGCTTGCGCGCCACCGACACGGTAAATTTCCTTTACACCAGCCAGATCCGCCGCCGCCAAGATCATAGGGTTTACCGCGCCATTCGGCGTCGGCGCGACCATGACGACGCGCCGGACACCCGCGACCCGCGCCGGAATTGCGGTCATCAGAACGGAGCTTGGATAGGCGGCCGTGCCACCAGGCACATACAACCCAACCGACTCCATCGCGGTCCAGCGCGCGCCGAGACGCACGCCATCCTGATCCGTATAGTTGATTTCCGCCGGCTTCAATCGTTCATGAAAAGCCGCAATCCGTGCCGCGGCAAGTTCGAGAGCCCGCAATCCCACCGGGTCGCACTTGCTCCTGGCCGTTTCGATTTCAGCTTGGTCAAACCGCATACCGACAGCCGCCAAATCGTGCGCATCAAAGCGATGGGTATACTCGATGACGGCACTATCACCGCGTCGGCGCACATCGTCGATAATCGCCGCGACAACCAAGCCTACCTCCTCGCTGACTTCCCGCTTGGCGGAAAGAAATGTTGCGAAAGAGGCTTCGAAATCAAGGTCGCCGGCTGAAAGCCTAAGCGGCATCCGCGACCTCCTGAAACTTTTGGATCCAAGGTTGAATTTCCGCCGGTCGCGTTTTCAGGGCGGCCCGGTTGACGATAAGACAACTCGTGATGTCAGCGATCTTTTCGACTTCCACCAGTCCGTTTTCCCGCAGTGTGGCACCACTGGAAACCAAATCGACAATACGCCGGCAAAGGCCCAGCGTCGGCGCCAGTTCCATCGCGCCGTTAAGCTTGATGCACTCGGCCTGAACCCCGCGCGCGGCAAAGTGCCGTTTGGTGATTTCGGGATATTTCGTCGCGACCCGGATGTGGCTCCACTGGCTGGGATCGTCCCGGCCGACCATATCGCGCGGCTCGGCAACGGCGATGTGGCAATGGCCGATGTTCAGATCGACCGGCGCGTAAAGCTCTGCATAATCGAACTCCATCAGCACATCGTTTCCGGCGACACCAAGATGCGCCGCACCGAATGCGACAAACGTCGCAACATCGAAACTGCGCACACGAATGATCGATAGCCCCTGGATATTTGTCTTAAATCGCAATTGCCGCGCGTCTGGATCATCAAACGCCGGCTCAGGCGCAATACCGACCTGCGCCAACATCGGCGCGACATCCTTCAAAATGCGGCCCTTGGGCAAGGCCAAAACCAGCGGTTGGTTAGCGCGCACGCGCAATTCTCCTGAATTCCACTCAAAATCAGCCTCTAAATGACATAAGCCCGCGCCGTAGACAATCTTGTCCCCGCCCGTTACCAACGATTAACTTGAAGACGCGCGAAAAAAATTCAAGATTTTCGACCTATTCCGGCACCGCTAGAGGACAAAGCCTCATGACAAAATGTTACGAAACTATACTGTTCGATATTACCGAGGGTGTCGCCTCCATCACGTTGAACCGGCCACCGGTCAACGTCATCGATAAAGCTATGACGTTGGAGTATTTCGACGCGCTCGACCGAGCGGATCGCGACGATGCGGTCAAGGTGATCGTCCTTTCGGGTGCCGGGAAAGGCCTTTCGGCTGGCGTCGACATCCGGTATTTGAAAGAGTTCGGCGTCGACGAAATGGCAAGCTTCCTCGAGCTTTTCTATGTTGAGCAAGTCGAACGCGTTCGTGGCCTCTCCAAACCGATAATCGCTTCTGTGCACGGCTTTGCCCGCGAAGGCGCCTGCACGATGGCCTTTACGTGCGACATGGTTGTGGCGGCCGACGATGCGAATTTCGGCTATCCCGGCGTTCCTCACCTGGCCGCGCCGCCAGGTATGCATGTTTGGCATCTGCAGCGCTTGCTCGGACGCATGCGCGCCGCGGAACTGATTCTCACCGGCGACCCGATCGACGCGGAAGAAGCGGGCCGCCTAGGCCTTGTCACCAAGGTCGTTCCGCGCGCGAACCTTGAAGCGGAGACACGTAAATTGGCGTTGAAACTGGCGCGAATGTCGCCGCTTGCGCTTAAGGTAACGCGCGATCTTATTTACGAGATGGAAAACATGGATTTCAAGGACGTGCCGCGCCGTGCGTTGCAAGCCACATCGGCCGCTTTCGCCTCGGAAGATAGCAAGGAAGCGCGCCGCGCCTTCACCGAAAAACGGCCGCCGGTTTGGCAGGGGCGTTAGTGGCTTTAGGTTTACGGTAAAATACTCAGTATGAGGAGGCTCGCCTTTCTCACAAATTCGCGGGACCGAAGGTCAGGAAGTTCTCAATCCAATGTGCGAACACCATTGGCCAAAGACGTCGAAGATGGAAGTAGGCCGTCATGTAGAACATGCCGGCAACAAAGGTATAGAGCACCCGGCCAGGACCGCTACCCCAATGGATTAGCGCGAAGACGAACGCCGATATAACGACAATTTGCAGCGGCGTCCGGCCAACGGATTCTAGCCAGCGCAAGGCGAATTTGCGAAAAATCAACTCTTCGCTGAGGGCGACCGCGAATAGACCAACTGAGAGGTCGAGCCAATAAAGTGCTGGGTCGCCGATTGCCGGAAAGGAGAACAGACCACCAATTCCGGTAAGATCGACGAACGGCCGTTCCAGCAGATAGTTCGACAAGCGGCCCAGGGCCGGTATAACAGCGACGCACAATAGGGCCAATCCCGTGCCCCATCCCGGCTCGAGCCGTTCCATGGCAATGGCACGCGATAGCGGCCACAGAAAACAGAGCCCCAGCACCAGGATGCGGCTCCCGTAATCGACAAGATAAACACCATAGGTCCCGTTCGTGGCCATGTAGGCGAAATCGTTCAGGAAGGAAGGTGCAGCGAGGACCAGAAACGCGATGCAGTATTGTCTGGCCGCCAACGCGTCATGCGGCGCCGTCTTATCGCTCATCGGTCCCGAACATCGCGTAAAACCGACTGAACAGTTCGTCGAACGAAGTAGGCTGCCCCGAATAGCGTAACACGCCTGCCGGCGGCTCGAACCAGGGCTGTGCGCTGTCGAGCCAAAGATGGCCTATCGGCGCCACCCATGACGTATCGTCAAGCGTACCCGGCTTTACGTTGACAATGGCGGGATTGCGCGCCGGTTCGTGGAACAAGCGTATGCCGCAATCCGTACAAAAACTGATCTTTACGGTGCGTCCGTTCGCGGCCGTTTTCACCCAGGAGCCAAGATTGTCGAGATCGGCTTCAAGCCCCGTGCGCGGCACCGGCATCGACATGCCAAGCAAACTGCCGGAATGGGTCTGACAATCGGTGCAATGGCAGGCATATAGCGTTAGTGGCCGCGCGGTGACGGCATAACGATGCCGTCCGCACTGACAACCACCTGTCATTGGCAAGCGAAGGCTCGTCATGACCGACATTTCCAATGTGGAACCGACAACATAATTACGCAGCCCAGCTGGACCGCGCCTCGATGCCCCATCGGTCGTCCTTGCGCGTGACGACATAGAGCGACTTGTAGCTACCAATGGCCGACCCATCGGGCCGGTATCGAGTGAACTGGACACGGAAATGCACTTTACCAGGACCCGCATCGACGGTTTCCACATAATCCCAAGCCGTGCGCGCCCATTCCGTCGACTGACCCTCGCGCTCCCAAACCAGTATTCGAAGGTCTTCCGGCCGTTCCATGACGGAAACCTTACCGCTATGGAGGCGAACATGCGGAAAGTGAAACCAGCGCGTTCGTAGCGCCTCGGCATCCTCGGCGTTGAAGGCTTCCATGAAGCCATCCATTACCGCACGCGCCGCGGTGATTTCTTCACTCTCATCTTCGTTCTTGTTGTTCATATCGTTCCTCCCCTGCCCACAGGCCGATTAAAATATCGGCAATGCCGGATACGCGACCGTCGATTTGATGATTTCGTTACGCTTGCGAAAACGGTCCATGGAGGCGTCGGCCTCGGGCGCCGGATTCTTCCACCATCGCGACGCCTCCCAAACCGACAGGTCGGCGTACCGGGTGCATAGGAGAACCCAGGCGCCGGGTTCAGTGGCATCGAGACTTCGCCAGAAGCCGCAAATATTGACGTCGAAAACGTCTTCCATATTCGGCCATGCCGCATCGGAAATGTCACGGAATGTCGACCAGTCAACGGCGTCGATATCGAACCAACGGAAGACATAGACTCCTTCATAGGCCGGCGCGTCGTCGCTTACGGGTCGAACGGTCGCTTCCATGACGGTTCTTTGTGTATCCGCAATGCCGCCAGGTTTTTCCGCCGCGCGGCACGACGCCTCGTCCGGCCAGGAGGTCACCGCGATACCTTCATCCCGGGCGAGCCCGAGCCCGACAACGCTGCTCCAAACCCCGAACAGCTTTCCACCCGTTGCAGCAGCTCGATCCGCGAACGCGGACCTTGCACCCACTGCGTCTTCTTGAAATCCGCGCGGCGCAACGCGAAAGCGGTTGTATTCAAAGATTCGGTTCATTGGTCATTCTCCAGGACGAGCATCATTTTCTCTTGAGCTCGATGATACAATAGAGCTGCCCGAACAGACCGCGCCTGCTCCTTTAAGCGCACCATCGATCAATCCCCGAGGGGCAGGGATGACGCGGATAAAATCTCACGGTGCCGCGCTCTTTCAGCCTCATCTAAATAGGGCAATCCCGCGATATAGCGGGAAATTGTGAAATTTGGTTCCATAGTCAAGGCGTGCCCAACTTGAACATTCATTTTATCACTCATGGCAAGCTTTGCGTAACAGCCCGCCGCGTCCGCATGATACCCGAATCGCGGAAAACTAGATCGAAGATAAGCCTCGCTAGCTTCCCCATAGGTGCCGGACATCATCAGAGCTCTGCCCAAAAGGTGCGACCAAACGGGTGAGGAATATGGATCGAGGCGCATTGCCGTTCGTATAAACCCGGCACCCTCCTCCGCTTGTCCCAGCCAAGTCAGTATTTCACCTTTTTGCGCCAACAAGCGCGGATCGTTCGGATTTAGGATAAGCGCGCGTTCATTATGATGTTCGGCCGTACTTAATTCCGCAGCCTCTATCGCGATTTCCGCGTGGACGCGATGCGCTTCGACGTCGTTTTCATCAAGCCGCAGGGCGGTTCCGGCGGCTTCTACCGCACCGTTATAGAGCGCTTTCGGATCGGGTAGGAAGCCGCGTCCGAGGGCCTGCCCAAGAACGCATGCTTTCCAGGCGTACGCCGCCGCGTAATTCGGGGCAAGTGCTACTGCGCGGTTGATAAGGTCAAGCGCCTTGATGCAATCGTCCTTCGCAAAACGATGGTGATAAATCTTTCCCGCAAGCAGTAATTCATAAGCCGCCATTACTTCCGGTAATTTCCGGACGACTCTTCCGGATTCATTTTTTTCGATACGGCCGGGCAGGACAGCCACAATCCCGCGTGTGAGTTCATCCTGAAGCGCGAATATATCGGTTAACTCGCGGTCATAACGTTCCGCCCATACATGCTTTGCACTTACGGTTTCGATCAGTTGTGCCGTAATTCTCACCCGGTTGTTCATTTTCCGGGTGCTGCCTTTGACGACATAATGGACACCAAGTTCGTTGCCAATTTCCTGTGGCGTGGCGGTGTTGTCCGTATAAGAAAACGTCGAGTTCCGCGCGATCACGGTAAGGCCGGGAAACCGCGACAATTCGGTGATGATGTCTTCCGTGACCCCGTCGACGAAACTACTCTGGTCCGAATCCCCGCCGAGATTGTCGAACGGCATCACGGCGATCGAAGGTCTGCCATCGTCCAACAGCGATCGAGTACTCGAAGCATCGCTAACGGACGGGCGGCCGATTTGAGGTAGGGCCAACTCGCTGTGCCCTCTGTCACGATGCGCCAGGATTTCCTGATAAAGCGCTTCCGTCTCTTCTTGAGGTTCAATACCGAGTTCGGTGGCAAGAACCGCTTTGCACACTTCATATTGGCGAAGCGCTTCATTCCATCGCCCATCCTCTTGGTAAAGGCGCATCGCCGCACGGTAGGCGTCCTCACGCAAAGGATCGATTTGTATGAGCCTAGCAGTCCACGACAAGACGACATCATGGCTGGCGTCATCGCCACATTGTTTCAGAAGCGACATCATTACGTTCGCCGCACACGCCGCAAGCCGCGACCGCTCGTTTCGCAACCATTCTTCGAACAGCGCTTCATCAAGGTCGACACCATCGAAAAATGGCCCCTTGTAAAGGTCCGCCGCTTGTTGGAGGGACGCAAGCCCTTCCTCCAGAGCGAAAGACTGAAAGGCCATGGTATCGATTTTCACGCGATCTTTATCGAGCCTCACACCCTCGGAAGACAAATGAAGGACATCCCTCTCCGGGTCGCTCAACGCCTTGCGTAAGCCGGATAATGTTTGCCGCAGACTGCCCCTCGCCTGCTCCTCACTCCGGTCGCCCCACAACAAAGTCGCGATTTTCGATCGGGTAGCGGTCTGTCCTGGACACTGCGAAAGGAAAGCAAGCAGCGCCCTGGCCTTCTTCGACGATAGCGGAACCAGGTCGCCATTTGGCTTTCGAATCTCGAAACCGCCTAAAAGATTTAATTCGAAGGACGCCAATGTCTTCCCTGTTCAAGACTAAGGTTTCGGTAAATTTTTTTCATATTAAGTCGATTTCACGCTTTTTTCACGCTCGGCATGCTTTTCTGCTCCCAACAATGACATCTCTCTGACGCCGTATTGAGAAATTAGGTCATTCACAACGATCTAAATGAGGGAAAATACAATGGACAACTCAGTTTCACGTACGGCGCACGTTCTCGATAACGAACCCTATGATGCGGCACTCGAAGAAACGCCCACTCATGCAAAATTCACCGGATCAATTCCAAAAATATACGATGAACATCTGGGTCCCCTCCTGTTCGAATTCGCGGCAGCAGACATCGCTAAGAGAGTTGAAGAAAAAACGCCTACTTCGGGAACCGTCCTGGAAGTCGCCTGCGGCACGGGCATTTGCACTGATTATCTTTGGCAGACATTAAGCCCGGATACCAAAATCATCGCAACAGACCTTAACGAGGCAATGCTCGGCTACGCGAAGCTAAAACGGGATGTTCTTCCAAACGTAACGTTCCAGCAAGCAGATGCCCAAGCTCTACCGTTCGACGACGCCAGCTTCGATACCGTGGTTTGTCAATTTGGGCTGATGTTCTTCCCCAATAAAGCCGATGCAATGGCCGAGTTCGCGCGCGTTTTGCGACCTGGCGGACATTTGGCATTTAACGTATGGGACTCGCTTGCACAAAATCGAGTCGCCAATATCGCACAATCAACGATCGCCGGTTTCTTCGAAAGCAATCCGCCGGACTTTCTCAAGGTACCGTTTGGATACCACGACATCGATACAATCCGCGACTTGGTTGAGGATGCTGGCCTAAGATTGTCCGCCGTCGAGACGGTTGACGCCACGGTCGAGCGGCCTGACGCCTTAAGTGTCGCGCGTGGGTTGGTCGAAGGAAACCCTGGCATTCTGCAGATACAAGAGCGGGCAACCGCCAACGCAAAAGACATCGTCGAAGCCGTGGCGAACGCGGTTAAAACCGTCTACGGACCCGCTCCCTTGCAGTTACCGCTCCGCGAAATCGTTTTCCAAGCCGAGCGGCCATAGCGAGAACCAAACATCTCCATAGCCTCCCCGGTTCCTGGTCGTGCGCACCGCGACCAGGGCCGGCTCTATCGCCCTTTGTATTCCGCCTTGCGCCGGTCGGCGAAGGCGTTGATGCCTTCCATGTAGTCCTCCGTTGAGCGCAACTTCTCATACGAGTGGCCTTCGATATCGAGCGCGACCTTAAGGCTGGTGTCGGGGACGGCGTTGAGGACGCGTTTCAAGGACCGCAGCGAAATCGGCGCGAGCGCGTTCAGTTGGGCGGCATACTTCGTCACCATTTCCGTAAGCGCCTCGGAATCTTCGGCCACGTCGGTGATCAAACCCCAATCGCACGCCTTTTCCGCTGGGACCCGTTTGCCCAGCATCACCATGTCCTTGGCCCGCGTCATGCCGATTAGGCGGGCGACGCGAACGCTGCCGCCGGACCCCGGCATTTGTCCGATCGCGACTTCGGGCAGGCCGACCTGGGTTTCCCTAATGGCGAAGCGGAAGTCGCAGGCAAGCGACAGTTCGAAGGCGACGCCGAAAGCGTACTTCTCCAGCGCCGCGATGACTGGCTTCGAGCAGCGCTCCGGCGCGCCGATATTATCAGCCAGATCAGACATCTTGTTTTTGGGGATTTCCGGAAACCGTTTCACGTCGCCACCGGAAGAAAACACACCATTGGCGCCACGGATGACGACAACGCCGACATCGTCATCCTCGTCGAACGACTCCATGACGGCACGAATCTGCGCACGGCCTTTGTAGGAAACGATATTGAGCGGCTCCCGGTCGAGGATTAAATAGCCGATTTTCTTCTCCGCATCGACTTCCACGCGCAACCCGTCCAGACCGCGCAGTATCTCGCCGCGGCGTTCCGCGTAATCTCGTTCCATAGCCATCGTCATTTACTCCGTTAAATCGTGTTTTCGAAATCGTCTAGAAGTTCGTATGTGCCAAGCCGTAGTTCCCGGCGCAGCAGTTTCCCCGACGCCGAGCGCGGAATTGCCAAGACAAAGGCGTAACCGCGCGGCCGCTTAAAGCGTGCCATGGTGCTGTCGAGACAGTAGCGGTCGAGAATGTCAGCACTCGCATTCCCGGATCCCGGTTCGATGAAGGCGACCACCCGTTGGCCCCAGCGTTCGTCGGGCAGACCAATGACCGCAACGCCACGTACATGCTCGCATTTCGACAGCAAATCCTCGACTTCCTCGGGATAGATATTCTCGCCACCGGAAATCAGCATGTCGTCGACACGGCCCAAAACGAAAAGTTCGCCATCCTCGTCGAAGCGCCCCAGGTCACCGGTGAAATACCAACCCTCGCGGATTGATTTTTGGTCCGCGTCCGGGCGCTTCCAGTAACCCTCGAAGGCATCGAGTGAATCCATGCGCGCAATGATCTCGCCGGTATCGCCTTGTGGAACCGTCGCATCAGGTCCGACACGTTCATCCGGGTCGGCGCGGACGACACGTATCTGCTGCCCTATCCCGGCGCGGCCCGCACAGCCCGGCTTGGCTTGCACGTCGTCGCAGACAGCAAAGGTATAAATTTCGCTTGAGCCGTAGAAATTACTAAACCAGTCCGGCTTGAAGCCCATCGCACAAGCCTCGACCAAGGCGGTCGTCATCGACATACCGGCATAGGCAATGTTGCGCACGCCTCCGGTATCGAAGCTTGGGAATTGTGGGTGGTGGACCATGTCATGGAACATCGTCGGGACCAGGAACAAGGCGCTGATCCGTTCGCGTCCGATAAGGCCGAAAGCTGTTTCGGTATCGAAGGTCGGCATACAGATGAAGGTCCCGTTGAGATACACCGACATCGATAGCCCCCGGATGCCCATCGTGTGGAACAACGGCATAACCCCGAGCGAAACCTCGCCAGAACGGTAGTGCAACTGCGCGATACAGCCGACCGATGCATTGCGTTCCGCCGCATGGCTGCGTGGCACGCCTTTCGGCCGACCCGTGGTGCCCGACGTATAGAGCATCAGGCAGATCGCATTATCGTCCTTCGGCAATTCGCCGTCGTGGGGCTCGGCCTCAACGAGCGTGGCGTAAGGTGTGTGTTCGCTGTCATCCAGGCATACGACCGCGGATACAAGTACATTCGCCAGAGCCGCGACTACCGCCGCCGCGGATCGATCCTCATAGACGACTAGGCCCGCCTCGGCATCTTCCAGAATGAAAGCAATGTCGGAAGCCGAAGCCCGCCAGTTGAACGGCGTAAAGATCACGCCGAGCCTTTGACACGCCCAATAGAGCGTTGCCGTCTCATACCGGTTCGACAAGACCGCGACCAGATGATCTCCGGACACCAGTCCGCGGGATACCAGGCCGCCGGCGACGCATCGAATTTCATGATCCCAGTCCGCGTAAGATAACCGGCGCTTGCCTTCGACTATCGCTATTGCATCCGGGTTCCGTGCAACAGAGGCGTTCAGCATCCGCGCCAAAGTCACGACGAACTCTCCGCCACGGACAGTATCGCGCGAACCATGCCTTCATAACCGGTGCAGCGGCATAGATGCCCGGACAGCATCGCGCGGACATCCTCTTCGGTTGGATTCGGGACTTTCGCCAAAAAATGAGTCGCTGAAATTAGGATACCGGCGGTGCAAAAACCGCATTGCAATGCGCCAAACTCCGTGAAAGCCCGTTGCAATGCGTTCAAAGTGCCCGCATCCGATAATCCCTCGACCGTGCCGATCGCCGCGCCTTCCGCTTGCACCGCAAAAGTCATGCAAGACCGCGCCAATCGACCATTGAGGGTGACGGTGCAAGCGCCACAAACACCATGTTCGCAACCGACATGGGTGCCATAAAGGTACAGTTCATGACGCAGGAAATCGCTCAACAATGTGCGCGGCTCGGCAAAGCCCGATTGGCGCTTACCGTTCACGGTGCACGTCACGCGCACCCGTTCGTCGCGGCCAATCCGTTTCACGTCCGTCATGCCGCCTTCCCCAACGCTTCAAGCAACGTTTCGATCCCCAAATGAACCGAGACATCGCTCCGATAGGCCGCGCTGACGCGCGGGTCTTCCATCGGCGCGAGCGTATCGACGAATGCCGCGACCGCATCCCGTGCGAAGCCTCCCCAATTTGTGTCCGGCGCGACGCCGTCAAGCACCCGTGGCCGTCCCTCGACGCCGCCGAAGCCAAGGGAATACGAAAAACCTGCACCGCTGCGCCTCACCGTCGCCGCCACCGCGACGACAGCGAAATCGCCATGCCGCTGCGCTATTTCCCTGAACGCCACACCGCCATTTCCCTGTATCGGCCAGTGCAGCGCCGTGATCAACTCGTCTCCCGCGCGGCATGTCGAAAGCGCCGACTCGGCGAAGTCGCGCGCCGCGACACGGCGCGTTCCCCGTTGCGAGCTAAGTTCGACATCGCCCCCCAAGGTCGCTAGGCATAGCGGAATTTCCGCACTCGGATCGGCATGTGCAACCGAACCGCCCAACGTGCCCCGACTGCGGGTTTGGTAGTGGCCGACATGCCGCAAGCCCTCATGTAACAACGGCAAGACGCCTGCAATCTCCGGCGACGCCAAAGCATCCGCCTGCCGCAACATCGCGCCGGTGCGCAGCCAATCATCTTCATTTCTTAAGTAATCTAAGTCCGTTAATTGATTGATATCAATCACTACCCCAGCAAACACCAACCGCATATTCATCATCGCACCAAGCGACAATCCGCCAGCCAACACGACCGCATCGTCGCCATGCTCCGCTAGTGCGGCGAGCGCCTCCGCCTCGGTTCGCGGCTGGATATAGGCGAAAGGCGCGGGCTTCATGACGGGTTCCTGGCAAGCCGCCAGACCCGGTCGAGGGTCAGTGGTAGCTCGATGTCGTCGCGGCCCAACGCGTCCGCCACCGCGTTGGCGAGTACCGCGGGCGTGAGCATCGAAGACCCGTCACCCATACCCTTGGACCCGAATGAATTTGCCGGCGACGGTGTTTCGACATGGCCGATGGTGAGCGGTGGCAAGTCGGCGGCGGTCGGGCACGGATAGTCGGCGAAGGAGCCGGAGAGGAAATTGCCATCCGCGTCGTAGATTAAATCCTCCATCAAAGCCGCGCCGAAGCCATGCGCGAAACCACCGCGCACCTGCCCTTCAACGATCGTTGGGTTCAGCACGCGGCCGATATCATGGACCGAGACATAGGTGTCGATTTGGATTTGCCCCGTATGCGGATCGATTTCGACGGCCGCCAGATCGCAGAGATATCCAAACGTCACGGCGGACACGACCCTGTCCGCCGCATCCGGCGCGTCGAGACTGTCCGGCGATATCGTCACCGCATCGCGCAGTCCTGGTTCCAAACCCTCCGGCAGGCCCGCCGGGTGCCAATGAGTCGCCGCAGCAACGCGCGCTATCGACAATCCGTCATCGGGCACGCCGGCAATTCGCGCCCGGCCATCGCGCAGTTCGATATCCGCCGCCGCGACTTCCAATAAATCGCCCGCGACGGTCTTAAGCTTGGTGGCGATACGGTCGGTGCTCTTGGCAATTGCGTCGACAACGATGGCGGAAAAACGGTTTGAATAATTACCCGACGCCAGCGACCAGTCGCCGTTTTGGGTATCCAGGGTCGTGACCACTCGAATTTCTTCTGGCCGAAGTCCTAACCCATCGGCGACAATCTGCGCCGCAACGGTCGCATGTCCCTGCCCCGCCGGGGTCGAGTCGATCTGCACCGTCACCGCGCCGGACGGGTCGAGCGCGACCGTCGCGACCGCCGCGCCACCGGACCGTCCCCCGG
>JAJFJC010000348.1 GCA_021774385.1 Alphaproteobacteria bacterium | reverse complement strand
CCCCAACGCGCGTCGTCAGTATAGGTGAAATACAGGAACACATAGGCGATCGCGTATTCAGGGTTGAGATCGATGGCGGCCTCGAATTCCTGTCGAGCTTGGGCATTCGTCCGTCGCGTGAACTTCAGGTACAGTGCTCGACCACGTTGCAGATGCTCGTAAACGCGAGGGTCGCCAGCGCGTTGACGCCAGAGCCGAGCCTGTTCTCCCTCGCTGAGCCGCACTTCCAGGGCGATTACGATCTTTTGGGTGATCTCGTCCTGGAGCACAAAAACGTCGTCAAGGTCACCGTCGTAACGGTTGGCCCAGACATGCAGCCCGCTGTTAGTATCGGTCAACTGGGCCGTAATTCTGACCCGGCTGCCCGCTTTCCGAACGCTGCCATCCAGGATGTATCGCACCCCCTGATCGGCCGCGACCTGCTTCAGATCGATTGTGTGTCCTTTGTAGACGAAGGTCGAGTTACGCGAGACGACGAACAGCCTGGGCACCCGTGACAGCGTCGTGATGATGTCCTCGGTAATTCCGTCGGCGAAATACTCCTGATCGCTATCGTCCGACAGGTTGGTGAAGGGGACGACGGCGATGGAGGGTTTGTCGGGCAAGGATAACGGTTCGGTCAGGCCTGTATCGGACGAGATGGACTCAGTATAGACGACTGTGCCGCCGGACTTGAGGTTTACCTCGCCTACGAACCGGAAGCCGCGTTTCGCGACAGTGCGGATGACCGCCTGATCCTTTCCATTGTCGCCGACGGCACGGCGCGCGGCGCTGATGCGCGCGCTCAACGTCGCTTCGGAGATGAACCGACCGTCCCAGACATGATCGATCAGATCTTCCTTGCTGACGACCCGCTCCTTGTTTTCCAGAAGAAAGCGCAGCACACCGAAGACCTGCGGCTCGACGGCGACCGGTTCCTCGCCCCGCCATAGCTCCAGGCGATCCGTGTCCAGCCGATAGGTGCCGAAGGTGTAGATCATACTAATTTACCGCGAAAAAGGACGAAGAGGGAAATCACAAGAAAATCTACAGCAGCCCTTCAAATTTCTTACTCCCACTCTGCATAGGCTCAGCGTCACACGCAACTACCCAACTGCACTATATCGAGCATGTCCGCGACGAAGACAATCTCGACCCTTTGTTCCACGATCTTCTTTTTCGTTATCATTGGATCGACGAAGCGCAGCACGCAAAGGCTGATTCCTTACTGATCGAAGAGATCGCCGCAGCCATGAGCGATGAAGAGAAAGAGACCGCCGTTGACGAGCTTCTGGAACTCGGCATGGCGGTTGACGGCTTGCTCGCGAACCAGGTCGAAATGGATATCGAAGCCCTCGAGAGCGTGACCGGCCGGCGTTTTAGCGATTCTGAAAAAACCGAAATTCGGACTCATCAACGGAGGTCATACCGTTGGACCTTTATCGTTTCGGGTCTCGAACATCCGCAATTTGTAGAAACCGTCGGCGAAGTGACCGATGCCGGTAAGGGGAAGATAGCGGAAGCGGCTACGGCTCTGGCAGCGTAGCGTTTCCGAATGGATTGCCGTTGCGGCGAAGCCTGATAGGTCTCCAGATTCGCCGCAACGTCGATCCTTAAATGCCTCTTTCAGTAAATCGGGGCGATGCGGTCATTAAGCCCGTTACGGCGATTGCGAATGACTTGACGATAATTCATCAAGAACAGCGCTCCACGCGGCGAGTATTTCAAACAACCGGTTCGAACTTTCTCCTCCCGGACGCGCCAACTTGATGCAGATCAATGCGTTTGACCGGGCCTTGCCCCATTCTTTTGATGGAGGCGTTCCATCCATCAAAAGGAGAAATGCGCATGCCGACTGACAATCCGCGCACCGAGTCCCGCTATCAAGACCCTGGCTGTGCCTATTGCCCGCCCAGCGTCCGTGCCTGTCGGCAAGGCGAATCCGAAGCGCGCGGCCCGGGGTATTGTCCCTCGAAGGTGGATCAGGACGGCATCGATTGCGCCTATACGCTTTACGACGATCCCTTCACGCGCCGTGTCGCGCAAGCGTCCGCGCGTGTTGAAAGCGAAGGGTATTGCCGCTGGACCCGCGTCGAGGAAATTTGCGAGTTCGCGAAGAAAATGGACTTCCATAAAATCGGCATTGCCACCTGCATCAGCTTTGTCGATCTGGCCAATACGTTGAGCGGCATTCTGGAAAGCCATGGTTTCGAAGTCGCGTCCGTCGCCTGCAAACATGGCGGCGTGGCGAAAGAAAACATCGACCTTGAGGACATCGAGAAAATCCGCCCGGGCGGACATGAATCGATGTGCAACCCCGTCTCACAGGCCGAACTGCTCAACCGCTCCGGCTGCGAATTCAACGTCGTTCTTGGTCTGTGCGTGGGTCACGACAGCCTTTTCTTCCAGCATTCCGACGGGCTGGTCACGACCCTTGTCGCCAAGGATCGTGTGCTGGCGCACAACCCGGTCGGCGCGCTGCAATTGGCGGATTCATATTACAGCAAGGTATGGGGTCCGGAGAAACCCGAGAAAACGCCGAAGCTTCCCGCCGAAGGACGCCGCAAGTAAATAGCACGCGAACGATCACGGGCTGTCTTTTCGCGTCTCGCATCGTATATTCGCTGTCATGGATTCCTTTGTCGTCATCGGTGCGGGGCAGGCTGGCGGTCGTGCGGTCGAAGCCTTGCGTGCCAGCGGGTTTACCGGACGTGTCGATCTGGTCGGAGCGGAGCCGCATTTCCCCTACGAGCGGCCTCCGCTGTCGAAGGAACTGCTCGCCGATGATGGCGCACCCTTCGAGCTCATACATGACGAAGCCTGGTACGAGGAGCGCGATATCACGCTCCATCTGGGCACGCCCGTAACCGCGATAAATCGCGACACCAAACGAATTACCGTCGGTGAGAGCGGTTCGCTGGCGTATGACAAGCTGCTTCTGACCACCGGAGGCGCTGCCCGCCACCTTAACATCGAGGGCACCAAACTGCCCGGCGTTCACTATTTACGTACGATCGAAGATAGCCGCGAGATCAGTGCCATGTTGAGGGAAGGCGGGCATATCGTCGTGGTTGGCGGTGGTTTTATCGGCCTTGAAATCGCGGCGAGTGCCCGTCAGCGTGGCTGCGCGGTCACCGTTCTTGAAGTTGCCAGCCGGTTGATGGGACGCGCCTTACCACTGGAAATTGGTGAAGTTTTCGCGGTTCTGCATCGTGAAAATGGTGCAGATATACAACTCGAAACGGGCATAGAACGTATCGAGGGAACAGCTCACGTCGAACGGGCCATAACGTCGAACGGTAGCGCGATCGAAGCCAGCGGTGTGGTCATCGGCGTTGGGATCATGCCGGAAACGACGCTGGCCGCCGACGCGGGATTGGCAGTAGAGAACGGTATCGTCGTCGACGAATTCTGCCGGACGTCAGACCCCGCGATTTATGCCGCCGGCGATGTCACCAATCACACCAATCCCTTCGTAGGCCGCCGCCTTAGGCTGGAATCCTGGCAAAACGCGCAAAACCAGGCAATCGCCGCGGCGCAGAATATGAATGGTGCGAATACACCTTTTAAAGAAGTGCCCTGGTTTTGGTCCGATCAGTTCGGTGTCAATTTACAAATGTGCGGTGCACCGGATGTTTGGGACAATACCGTTGCGCGCGGCGACCTTGCGGCGCGGGACGGGCTGCTGTTCCAACGCGTCGGCGAAAAAATCGTCGGCGCCACCGGGCTCAACCGGCCCCGTGACATGCGGTTTATAAAGAGGCTCATGACAGCAGGAAAAACGCCGACTGCGGCGCAACTCGCTGACGAGGACATCGGGTTCCGCGACCTGCTGAAATAATCGGGAGAACAGACATGGCGACGTTCGAGGACTTCAATGGCATCGGGCTACCGACCGAAAACACACTCGATACGGTGCTGACCGGGTTGCGGTTCGAAGCGATGGACAATTTCCTGCGCACCTTTGCATTCACGCCGGAGGACAAGCTGGTCATCCTCGCAGACCGCAAACTCGACCCCCGCGTTATTCACGCGATTTGTGGGCTCGCTCGATCGCGCGGCATCAAACCCTGGGTCATTATGAGCGACACGACCCAGCACACCGAGGTCCCCGCGGAAATACGCCCCATCGTCGAACAGGCAACCTTCGTCGTGTCCTCTTGGTTCTGTTCCATCATCGACCCGTTCTGTATTGCGCAGCGCGCCAAGGGCCAACGCTGGGTTAAGATCACCTACTTCCGCAACCTCGATCTACTCGATACCGACCAGGCCCGCTTCCCCATCGATATCGTCGGCGAGATTATCCGGCAGACCGCCGCGCAATACCCGGAATCAGGTAACTTCGATCTGCATTTTTCCAACACGGGCGGCACCGACCTAACCATCAAGTTCACCGAGGAGATGCGGCGAAATCTACTGTCGTCGAACCGTTGGCGGGGCAACATGGCGGCGGACGAACCGGGTTGCTACGTACACTACCTGCCAACCCATGGTCCCAACCTCTATGACCGCACCTCGGTCGACAATGACGATTTGGTGCCGGTTTCACTCAATGGCACCGTCGTCCCGTTCTGGGCCGTTGGATTCGAAAAACCGTTCGAGGAAACCATCAAGGTCCGGTTCGAGAACGATCGGGTTACCGCTGTTGACGGCAACAGCGACGACGCCGTGATCCTGCGCGACATGCTAATCGGCGGCCAGATCATCGAACTCGGCTGTGGGTTCAATCCAAAAGCACCACGGCACACCATCTATCCCGCCGGTGCCAACTCACCCGGCGCGCTGCATTACGGCATCGATTTGGCGAAGCCGTCGGATTACATCCGTCGCATGATGCCCGAATGGGAAGAACCACCCGTTCATATGGATTTGATCAGCTATGACACCACGGTAACCGCGGGAAACGCGATCCTGATCGACGAAGGCTTTTTAAGCTCGCTCAAGGCGCCTTCCGTCGTCGCGATGGCGGAAAAGTATGGAGACCCAATCGATTTGCTGGAGAACTGGCCTGATTAGATGCGCGCCGCTAGTGTCCTGATTGAAACTCGCGTGATTCAGATCCTAAATTTCGCCGCATTCATTGCGATGAAATTTAGGATCATCACACTAGCGCGTATCGCATATTAGTTTCTTCTCTTCGGCATTCCTAACCATCGCGCGCCCGTCGACGCATTGAAGTAAAACAAACGGGTCGACCTCGGCATAGATATCACCACTGGTAAAGCTCTGAACAAATCCAAGTCCCGGTTTGAAATCAATTGAGACCACTTCGCTAACACCCGTGCACGGGTTTTCCATGACTTCGCTGGTGTCCTCGACTTCCATTCGTTCATTGTCGAAAATCTTGAGATGATAATCGGCGATCGCAGGGCAGGGTGTCTGTGCCACCGCAAGAGTCAAATTCAAGGCAAAGACCGAACAAAAGCCCCCGAAACCGGCCATTTTTCGGCCCAACTTCAACATTCTCGTATTTCTCCTCATTCTAAAATTCGCGAACGGGGCTTCCGCTCGCACCTGCCGACCGGTTAAGAATATCGTATTCATCGGCGTTACTAAACCGTCCTATCGCATTTGCCGGAGGCATCATGAGCGTACAAGCGGGCAACAGACTGTCCCCCAATCATCCGCCACCACGAAACGGCCCTGTCGGCGGTCAGGGCGCCTGGTACGGATCGAAGTTGAAAAATACGACCGATTGGATGTATCGGCTGTCGCAAGTTGAGCAAGGCGAAGTCGTCGACGCGATGCGGCACGCGCGAAAGACGCGCGACGACATCGCGAAAATGACCAAGGCCGACTTCCCAATGCCTACCTTCGGCAAGCAGTTGGATGCACTGCGACGCGAAGCGCTGCACGGACGCGGGTTCGTATTGCTGCGCGACTTCCCGGTCGAAGGGTTCACGTTCGAGGAAATAGCGACGATGTATTGGGGGTTTGGCACCTATATCGGCAGTGCCCGGTCGCAGAATGCACGCGGCCATTTGTTGGGCCATGTCACCGACATCACCGATCAATACGACGATCCCAGCAATCGTGGCTATCTGAGTAACCGCCACCTGCTTTATCACAGCGACTCGGTCGATATGGTTTCGTTGCTCTGTCTGCATCAAGCCAAGAGCGGCGGGCTTAGCACCATCGTCAGTTCGCACACGATCCATGACGAAATGTGGAAACGCCGGCCGGACCTCGCCGAAGTGCTGTACGGTCCGGTACCACGCAGCCGCCGCAAGGAGATCCCCGAAGGCAAGGGGCCCTGGTACGAATTGCCGGTGTTCAACTACTGCGATGGCCGTTTGGTCATTAGTTTCCTGCGCCAATTTATTGATGACGCGCAGGTACACCCGGATGTCGGACCGCTCGATCCGATGCTGGTCGAAGCCCTGGATTTGCTGACCGAGCTGGCGAACGATCCGGAACTGTTCCTGTCGATGGATTTCGAACCGGGCGATATACAGCTGATCCACAACCACCAAATCTTGCACAACCGCACCGCTTATGAAGATTGGCCCGAGCGGGACCGTAAGCGTTACCTGTTGCGGCTATGGCTGTCCCCGTCCGATGGACTATCGCTACCCGACGCCTTCGCAGAACGGTATGGCAGCGTCGCTATCGGCGATCGCGGCGGCGTCGTGATTCCGGGGACCGAAACACAGGTGCCATTAACGGCATTATAGAAAGCCGACTCCGACCAAATCGTTCTAGCCGACTTTCAAGCTCCCCCGGAGATGGCCAGAAATCGACAGTGCCGTGATAACCTCTCGCATGACGGATTTAACCTCGACCGTAAGCCGGTCCTGCGACGCCGCTTTCGGCCATATGATGTGCAATGAGCGCGAAATATCAGGCTTGGCAATCCTGCGCGTAAAAATGCTGTCCAATTTCTGGTCTTCAAAGAAGCCGTTTTCGGGCAAGATCGAATAGGCATAACCCGACGCCACCAAGCGCGGTAATAGCCGAGGCGAATCTTGCTCGGCCTTGATATTCAGCCGAACGCCCTGGTCGAAGGCAACCTGTTCCAACGTATTTCGGACATAGTGCGGTAGCGACGGCAGCACGAGAGGAAACCGGCAGGCTTCCTCGAAATCGATCGGCCCAGGGGAATCCCCCTCTTCTCCCCGTGCGCCACCGAGTGCTAGATCCTCGGTCAGTATTTGCTCTGATTCCACACCGGACGGCAAAATCGCGCTCGGTACGAAGGCCAAATCCGCGCGGCCACTCTCCACCAACCGCGCGAGGTTGATACTCATGCCCTCTTGGATCAGGAGATTAACTTCCGGCAGACGTTCGGCGACTTCTCTCGCAAGGGATGGTGCAACAATCTGCGCCACCGAGGCGGCAACGACAACGACGATCTCGCCACTCGGAGAGTGGCCCAAATGACGCACATCGCTCTCCGCCCGTTCAAACTGGCGAATAATCGTACGCGCATGTTCATAGAGGAGATCTCCCGCCGGCGTGCTGGATACCCCACGCGGAGACCGCTCAAGCAACAATACTTCCAATTCATGTTCTAGATTAGCAATATGCTGGCTTAGCGCCGGTTGAGCGACACCCAGGCTTTGTGCCGCGGCGGAGAGACTTCCCGCTTCGACAATCGCCAGGAAATATTTCAGCTGGTTAACTTTCATGGCAAGCTCCGCGGGCCGCGCGCAAGACACGTTATAATTTTTTCTTATGTAAGGTATAGCAATATAGTATTTCCGGAATAATAGTGGAGAAGTCTAGTATTTTTGCTAAATTAGAAAAAATATTGAAAACCGGTTTCATAACAACCGATCAGGGAGGAAGAACTATGAGGACACATCGATTACTAGCAGCGGCGGGCGCCATCGCACTTGTTGGCAGTGTCGTTTCAGGCGCCTTTGCAGCGGATTATCCGTCCAAGCCGATCACGATGATCGTACCTTGGAAACCGGGCGGCACGACCGAAACCATGGGCCAAGTGTTGTCGAAGGCGTTGACCAAAAATCTTGGTGTAAGAGTACTCGTCAAAACACGGCCCGGCGGCGGTGGCGCCGTTGGTTCAACCGTTCTGGCAAATTCAAAACCGGATGGTTACACGATCGAATTCGTTGGAATATCCACGTTGACCTGGATTCCGATGACGCAGAAAGCGGTCAAATACAAGACATCCGATTTTACGTTTGTCGCCGGTGTTAGCCAGTATCAAATGTCCCTAGTCGGCACACCCGACAAACCATATTCGTCCCTTAAGGAGCTGATCGCCTATTCGAAGAAAAATCCGGGCATCAATGTTGCCGACATGGGCGGTATGTCGAAAGCGTTCGTGAATTTCATCGCGAAAGAGGAAGGCGTCGATTGGACGGCCATCCCGACGCGCGGCGGCGGCGAAATGGTGCCGTTCCTGCTTGGCGGCAAGGTTGATTTCGCCTTTAGCGGCGGCGTGCACCAGAAGTACGGCGAAAAGATGATTGTCCTGGCGTCGTTCCTGTCCAACCGGCTACCGCTCGCGCCGAACGCACCATCCACGCAAGAACTTTATGGTGTCGCGATGCCGGGCGACAACGGCATTGTTGCGCCGAAGGGCCTTCCCGCGGATATCCGTGCCAAGCTGGAAGCAGCGGTGAAGGTTTCGATCGACGACCCCGATTTCACGAAAATCCTGGAGCGCATCAAGTTTCCGAAGCGTTATCTCAGCTCCAAGGAATTCGATAAAGTCGTCGCCGATACGCTGGTTAGTCTCGATAAAGTCGGCAGAGCGACCGGCTACATCAAATAACCTAAAAGGCGAACAGGTGTGTGGCTAGGTCGCCACGGCCTGCGAACGGATTAGCGTCGTTTCATAGCTCATAAAAAGGGCTGAGAAACGACGCTGACACCGTCTTACCAAGGGGCCCGACCATTGCGGAAGACACATATCTACTCGGGTATATTTTTGGCGGCGATTTCACTGCTCTTTCTGGTGTGGATTATTCCCGCACAAACCTCACCCCCGGATAGCGCGCTCGATCTGGCGCCAAAATTCATTCCCTCCCTGGCGGTAACCACGTGCCTCATATTATCCTTGTTGCTTGCCGTAACGGCGTATTTAAAGCGCGAGGGCAATGACGATCTGCACGAGGAATTTGGCATCGAAGCGACCGGCATGGGCCTTACCGAATTCATGAATCTCGGCATATGGATTGGCGCGTCCGGGTTGGCTTGGCTGGGGACGGTATATGTCGGGTTTGAGCCGGCGATGATCGTATTTCTCGCGGCGGCACTGATATTCGCCGGATTGCGCAACTATTGGCTTACAGCAGTGATCGCAATCACCACACCCATCATTCTATCGCAATTCGCCTGGTATGCGTTTACCACGGAAATGCCGGGATTTTGGCGTACATAGAACGACAATAAGCTCAAGGGCGTCACCGCTAAATACTCAGAGTCCTTGAGTTGCCGTGCGACTAGGCCCTCTTCACCGAAGGATGCTCCCGGATGGAAATGCTCCAACACTTAAGCGCCGGCTTCGAGGCTGCCTTCACGCTAACGAACATGCTGTTCATCTGCGGCGGCGTGACTTTGGGCATCATCTTTGGTGTCACCCCAGGCATGGGGTCGGTCACGGCGCTCGCAATCCTCGTGCCTGTTACATTTTACATGTCCCCCTTGGCCGCGATTGCCTTTTTGGTGGGAATCAATAAGGGCGGCACGTCCGGGGGCGCCATCCCCGCCATTTTGATCAACACACCGGGCACGCCGGAAGCGGCAGCGACCGCTCTGGACGGTTATCCCATGACTCAAAAGGGCAAACCCCTGAAGGCCATGAAAACGGCCCTCTATTCTTCTGTCTGCGGAGACACGTTCTCGGACTGCATGCTCATCCTACTGGCAGCACCTTTTGCCGCGATCGCGCTTACCTTCGGGCCGCCGGAATTCACATCGATCATTATTTTCTCCTTTACGCTGATTGCCGCACTCGCCGGAAAATCGCTCATCAAGGGGATCATGGCCGCGGTCGTGGGGGTTTTCCTGAGCTCTTGGGGACTGGATCCCGTCGATGGATCGGCGCGACTGACATTTGATATGGTAGAGCTATTTGACGGCGTGCCGCTTACGCCAATGGCCATTGGAACACTGGCCCTAAGTTCGGTCATTGCCCAAGTTTTCAGTCTCAAGCAATCCGGTGAAGGTGCAAAGGTAGACACATCCCTCGAAAAATCCGCTAGCTTCAAGGAAGATAACAAGCTCTCGGTACCTGAATTCTGGGGAAATTGGAAAACGCTTATCCGGTCCGCCTGTATCGGAACCGGTGTCGGTATGTTGCCGGGTCTGGGCGTTTCCCTCGCCGCGTTCCTGGGCTATGGCGCGGCGAAGCGGGGTTCCAAAACGCCTGAATTGTTCGGCAAGGGCACGATCGAAGGAATTCAGGCAACCGAAGCGTCAAATAGCGCCGTCGTCGGGTCGAACCTGATCCCGACGATTGCCTTGGGCATCCCCGGAAATGTCGCCGCGGCGCTGTTGATCGGCGCCTTCATGATTCATGGCGTCGTGCCAGGCCCCTTGATGATGATCGAGCACGGCGCCCTGGTCTATTCGATCTTTGCATCAATGCTGATGGCAAATTTAGCGCACCTGATAATCGGACGGATCGGGATCACGATCTGGGTCAAGTTCGTTCAGATCCCCAAGAAGATCATCCTGCCTGTCGTCACGGTATTCTGTTTCCTGGGTGTGTACATCCCCTCGAATTCAATGTTCGACGTGGCGCTGCTGCTCATCTTCGGCGCCATTGGCTATGTCATGCGCAAATCCGGGTTTTCAATCGTCTGTCTGGTCATTGGATTTTTGTTGGGTCCAATGCTGGAGATGGCGCTACGCCAAACCATGCTGATGCATAAAACCGATCTGACGATCCTGGTGACGCGGCCGATCTCTCTCGTATTCCTGCTTCTTACCCTCTTTTTCATCTGGCACTTCGGTTTCCGGCCACGATTTAAAAAGGACAAGGCTCAAACAGGCGAGCTTGAGCCGGATGGAAGCATTTAAAGCAAATCAGAATCGATGAACTGCATCAGTCCTGATCCGGTCTAACCGGGCGTCCGCCTATAAGACCCCTGCCTCCGTCAGATAAGAGATTGCCGCGTCGTCGAGGCCGAGCTCACTGCCAAAAATTTCTTGGTTATGTTCACCAATTAACGGCGCCCGCCGGGAAACCTTCCAAGGCGAACCATTATGAATGGCGGCGGCCCCGGGATACTTGAACGTGCGCCCTAGCTCGGGATGCACAACATCGACCCAGAAACCGCGGTCCGCAAGATGGCCATCATCGACTAAGTCACTGGGCGCGCGGACCGCCCCCCAATTGAACTGCCGCGCCTGCCCGCCATGGGCGAGCTCGTCGTGCGGTAGATGTGCGGCGAACCGGGCGATCACACCGTCGATATGTTCGGCATGCTCGGTGAAGCCCTTCGGTGTCGCATATTTCTCATCCTCCAGATCCTCCTCAAGCCCATGTTCCTTCATCCAGGCGATGAGATCGGGAAATTTCCGAATTGGCACGCGGTTCGCCTGTGCGTTGACATACCCGCCATCGCCGCAACGGAATTGCGCGGACGCATTCGGCGCCATCTGCGCATGGCGGCCGGTTTGCCGGATCACGACCTTGCCGTGATAGAGGTAAGTCGGGATATGCATCTCGGTGGTTACCGCACAGCAATCATGCACGGAAACGTCGATATGCTGACCTTGTCCTGAATTGTCGCGGTGCAGCAAGGCCGCCAAGATACCCATATAGGCGAAATTGCCGGCCGTGTGCCACGCCTGCCCCCCGCCTGGTGCTATGGGGATCTGTTCCGGATCATCCGCAACATCGTAGCCGCAACAACCCATGAAACCGCCAGCCGCCAAATGTGCCAGATCACTGGCAACATAGTCACGCCAAGGACCGGTCTGACCGAACGGCGTCAGCGAACACATGATGAGTTTCGGATTTGTGGATTTGAGCGTCTCGTAGTCCAACCCTAAACCCGCCAAATAGCCCGGCGCAAATGTCTCCAGAATGACATCCGCACTCTCTGCGAGGCGAAGGAACAGGTCGCGGCCGTCCTCGGATTCCAAGTTCAGTGTGATGCCGCGCTTGGAGGTGTTGTAGTGCCAGAAGGCAAGGCTGCGCTCGCGGTGCGGCTGATCGTCTAGAAACGGGCCAACCGTCCTCGTCGACTCGCCCGCCGGCGGTTCGATTTTAATCACATCCGCGCCAAGGTCGCCCATGAGCTTGCCGCAGAACTGGCCCGTTTCGTCGGAGAGTTCCAAGACTCTCACCCCTTCCAACGGTCCAGCCCCCTCGCCTTTCGCTTCGGCTGGCACTTTGCTCGGTTTCGGCGGCGCCACATTGACATTCTTCCAGGGCGCACCTGTTACCATCGCATCGATGTAGTCGAATCGGTCCACGGTTTTGGGCCAGAATATATTGTTCTCGATACCGTGAACGACATCGTCATGCGACAATCCGAGCAACCCTTCGAGAACCTCCTGAGTATGCTCGCCGACCAAAGGCGCGGCGCTGGTATGCACCGCCGGCGTTGCCGAAAGTTTGAACGGCGCGTTCTGAAACTTGTTCCGTCCCAACACCGGATGGTCCATCTCCGTAAAAAGTTGGCGGTGTTGAAGCTGCGGGTCGTTCTCGACCCGGTCCTCGCTGCTCTGCACCGGCATCGCCCGAACACCCACCGACTGGCAAGCCTCCATCACGGCGTATTTGTCGAGTGTCCGGGTCCACGCTTCGATGTTCCGGTCCAGTTCTTCCTGATGTTCGAGCCGGCCCGAGAGCAACGCGAATTTCCCGTCCATCGCCCAATCCGACGCCCCCATTACACCGACAAGACTTCTCCATTCCGCATCGCTATGGCAAACGATCGTGCACCAGTCATTGTAGCCATTACCTTTAGTGCGATAGGCGTTGTGCGGCGCTGTCGTCGGTCCCCGATAATTGTTCAAAATTGGCGTGCCCGGCCAGTGCGCACGATTGCCCGCGGGGAAACCCGCGCGCCGTGACGGTCGGCCATTGACGGTCGCGTCGAGCAGCGCCGGTCCGTTCAAGGTGACGCCAATCGACATTTGCGAAAGATCGATATGCTGGCCGAGCCCGGTCCGATTACGCCGGTACAACGACCCAAGGACACCATCGACGATGTTCGTGCCGCCAAGATCATCAAGGATCGACCACCCCCATCCAGCCGGTGGCTTGTTCGGAAGGCCGGATGAATAGGTCATGCCGGAGAAGGCTTGCGCCGTCGGACCCATCATCGTGTATTCGCTATGGCGTCCGGTATGACCGAGACCGGAATGCGAAATATAAATGATGTCTGGTTTGATCTCGCGCAGCACATCGTAGCCGAGACCCCAACTACGCAGCGCCTTGGGGCTGAAATTTTCCGTCACCACATCGGAAATCGCGACAAGCTTCTTAATAACCTCAACGCCCTCTTCGCTGCGCATATTGACAGTGACGCTTTTCTTATTGGGGTTCGTATCGTTGAATGTTGGCGAGGAGTTGAGGCTCGTCTCGATCCCTTCCGGCGTCACCGCGGTCATCCGGCCGCGCTCATTGGCGGGCCACTCGACCTTGATGATCTCGGCGCCAAGCGCACCCAGCCACCGTGTCGACCAGGGCCCTGCGCGAACCCAGGTGAAATCAAGCACGCGAATGCCGTCCAGCGCCTTAGGCGACATGTCCTTGTCCAGCGATTTGGTCATACTGCCTATAGCCTTTGTTCGATGCGTTTCCAGTAACTGTCCTTGGTCGCGATCAACCCATCGCGCAGGGTGTAGATATCGACTCCCCGCACATCGAGCGGCGCCCCGTTGGCATAACTGCCAGTCACGCGGAAAGTGCCGAGCACGCGTTCTCCCGCCATCGCCACTTCGGCCTCGGAGAGGCGCACGATGCCGAGCGCTGCATCACGGTCGGCAAGCGCCTGCCGCACCGCCTCGCGTCCCTTGACGATATTCCCGTCAGGTGCATCCGGCCCGGCGGCCAAACGCCATTCGAAATCATCCGTAACGCAGGCCAAGATTCCGTCGACATCGGCCTTGTTAAAGGCCTTGCCGAACCGTTTCATCAGCTCCATCACGTCAGCCGGAACAGCGCTCATGCGCCCCCTCCCCATTCCTTTGCGTTGGTGGTAATTATACTTGCCATCGCCCGCCATGCTATGAAGTGCCAACCCCAACCGCAAATCCTGGAAATTTAGAATGCCCGACAGCGCCACCGAAACCTATACGAGCGAGACAATTCGTCTGCTGGAGAACCGCGTCAGCATCCGTAAATATACCGACGAACCGGTATCCGATGAGATGGTCGAAGCCGTACTCCGCGCCGCCTACCGTGCACCAACATCATCAAATATACAGTCCTACACGACCATTGTCGTACGCGACCCAGACACCAAACAGAAGCTATCCGTCGTCGCGGGAAATCAGAAACACGTCGCAGAAACGCCAGTGTTTCTCGCCTTCTGCGTCGACCTGACACGCATCGATTACGCGCTGATGAAGCATCAACATAATCTCCATGACAACAATATGGAGGTTGGCCTCGTTTCAAGCGTTGATGTTGCACTCGTGGGTATGTCCGCCTATCTGACAGCCGAGTCGTTGGGGCTACGCGGCCTGATGATTGGCGCGGTGCGTAACAACGCCGTCGCGAGCGCGGAAATTCTTGGCCTGCCAAACCGGGTCTATTGCCTGTTCGGGATGTGCCTTGGCTGGCCAGCGGAACAACCGCCGCAGAAACCGCGCATGGATATCGGCGCGACGATCCATTACGAAAAATACGATGCCGACGCGACACTCGCCTCGCTCGACACCTATGACGGTGCACTCGCGGAACATTACGAATCGATTGGCAAAACCACGACACCGGATTCGTGGACGCACGACATGGATAAGAAGTTCCACCCACCGCTGCGCGACAAGCTGCGGGAAGAATTGAAAACCCTGGGCTTCGACTTCCGATGATCAAACGCATCTCAATTCTAACCCGGAAGCCAGATTTTACACCGGAGGCGTTTGCCAAACACTGGCTGGAAATTCATGGGCCTTTGGCGCGGAAGGTTCCAGGTATTCGTCGTTACGTACAAAACCACATCACCGAAGCTGTCCACCATCCCGACCTGCCGCCAAGCACGCAGCAGGTCGACGGCATCGTCGAGATGTATTTCGACGACAGAACGGCGATGGAAGCAGCGCTGACCAGCCCCGAGGCAAAAGCAATGTTCGACGACGGCACATTATTCATCGAAACGGTGACGAGCTTTGTCGTCGATCCAAAAGTTGTGATCGGCGCGTAGAACGATTACCGGTACATCATTAGAAACGTACTTGTATCGAGATTTACCTTTGAGCCACCGGTTTCGATGATCGGTTTCGCATAACTCTTCGAACGCCGGGTGTTCGCATTGACGCGCGCGATGAACTCGCTCTTGGCAAACGGCTTGGTTAAATAGTCGTCGGCGCCGAATCCAAGGCATTTGACCTTGTTTTCGGTTTCTTGGAGGCCCGAAAGCACCAATATTGGCGTTTCGACGCGCGCGCCTCGTAACCGCCGCAAGACTTCATATCCATCGATATCGGGTAGCATCAGGTCAAGAATGATGATGTCGAAATCGTATTTTTTGCCGAATTCGACGGCTTCCTCGCCAAACGTTACGGCATCGACGACAAAGTTCTCTGATTTCAAAATAAATTGAATGCCTTCGGAACTTGCCTTGTCATCTTCAACAAGAAGAACCCGCATCGTATTGCCTCCATAAGCCCCAATATTATTTTTTTATTATGAGACTCGGAGTTTGAGCGGTAATCGTTAATTTTTAGTCACACCATGCCGAATTTAACTTAATTTCTTGAACGCAGCGGCGGTCCTCACGAATTCCGTTTCGCCGGAAGCTCTTCCAGCAGACGTCCCAGTCCCGTCACGGTATCCCTGACGCCCATCGCCGCCATCACAGCCCAAATTACAACCTGATTGGTCGTGATAACCGGCTTACCGAGTTGTTGCTCCCATTTCGCGATGAACTTCATTGTCGGAAAATTGCCGCCCGGTAAGACGACAACTTCGACCTTCGGCCCATCGACGCGTTTAAAAGCATCCGTCGCATTGTCCGCGGTGAGCGCACCTATGGCGTAGGAGTCCGTCGCACCAAAGGCATCCGTTGCCACAACCTCCAGCCCGTACCGTGTTTCGTAATACAGCTTTGTACGGTTGATCACAGCTTCGGAATAGGGCGAAATCAGCGCGATCCGCCTTGCGCCCAAGGCGCGCACGGCCTCGCCGATCGCTTCCGCAGATGTCACCGCCGGCACGCCAGCACCATCGGCCATGTGGCGCTTGGCCTTCGCATCGTAACCGTCCTCGAACATACTGGCCGAGGTTTGGGTCAGGGCGATCACCTCGACCTTCGCATTGCCCAGCATTTTCGACTGATAAACGAGGTCAGCGTCCCGGCTTGGTGAGAACGGCGTATTGCCCGCCTTGCCGAGGCGCGCGTAATGCGCCTGCAGCGATGGCGGCAGCAACCTCGTATACTCGATCTCGACCGTCGTATTGGTCGAGGGGATCAGCATACCGAAGTGATGGTTCAACCGTTCATGCCCAAGACGTTTCCGCGACGGCGTTACGCGCCGCGAGGCGGCCGAAGGCGAGACATTCGCCGATATTACCGGTGCCCTGATACAGATAACTGTATATCGAGCCCAATTCGCCAGCGCTGTACAGGCGCGGAATCGGCGCGCCGCCGGGCCGCAAAACCTGTGCTTTTTCATTACGCCGTGGGCCGCCCTGCGTATTGAGCATCGAAGGAGACATTTCGATTGCGTAGAACGGCCCATTCTCGATCGGGTTCAACATCATGCTGCGGCCATATTCGGAGTCTTCACCAGCCGCACAGTCTTCGTTCCAATGTTCGACTGTTGCAGCTAGCGCCGTCGGGTCGAGCCCCACCATGGCCGCCAGCTCTTGGACACTATCGGCTTTTTTGATCCAACCTTTCGCCAATTCGGCGCTGTTGTCGTCGCTCCAGTCATATTTTTCGACAACCTGAGTCCATCCATGGGTTGGTTTCTTCTCCCACAAGGGCCCGGCGGTCATATGGGAGTGATCGAAGATCATCTGCATCGGGCATGGCGTCGGCATCTTCTTCCAGGTTCCATGCAGCGGCACCTTGCCGTGCCGATTCTTGTATTTCTCATCGGTAAACCGCTTACCATCCGGCCCGACCGCAATCGCGCCCCCCGCTATTTCCTTTTTGAAATTAAAGGCCTGCATGGAGAACGTCGTCGGAACTTCGGGAACCTTCAACGCCAATGTCGGACCCGCGTAATTGTTCATGTGCCAAAGATCCGCGCCGACAGCCAATGCCATCGATACGCCGTCGCCCTCGTTGTAAGGCGAACCGGAAGTATAGCAATAGGGCAGGTCGGGAAGATAATCGCGGATCATCTCCTGATTGTTTTCGAACCCGCCACAGGTCAGCACCACCGCCTTGCGTGCCTTCACGGCAATAATCCGCCCGTCACGGATTGCCCGGACGCCGAGGATTTCACCCGTGGCGCCGTTCTGGATCAGCCCCTTGCCGGGCGTCTCGTAAAGAATGCGGATCGGGCGCTCCTTGACCAGACTCTCAAACTTCTTCCAGGTCAGCGAATAACCGTAGGTCGGTCCATCGTGGAATTTATGAACGCAGTCCGAGCCCGGCAGATCGGGAAACTCTATACCTTCCGGCGGATGCTGATGCTCCTGCGGGTCAGCGCCGAGGCTCCGGAGCCAATCGTTGTTCAGGCACATTTCATGTGCCCAGACACGGATCATTTCCTCTGGAACTTTGTAAATTCCGCATAGCGCCATCAGATAGGCGACAGCGCTTTCCTCGGACGAGGTGTTGAGGTAGCCCTGGCCGGCCACGCGGGTGTTGCCGCCTTCCTTGCCTTCCGGCGCTTTCTCCAGAATCAACATATCGGCGCCCAGTTCATGCGCGGTTACCGACGTGGCGAACCCGGCCGCGCCGAATCCGACCACGACAATATCCGCTTCTTCATCCCAATGTTTGGGAATGATATTTGGTGCTTCCATAACCTCTTCGTCCGTCCTATTCGTTGCTGATCGGATTACGCAGCACGCCGATGCCGGAGATATCGATCTCGACGGTATCGCCCTCCTTCATCCAAACCGGCGGGGTGCGGTAGGCGCCGACGCCGCCTGTCGTACCGGTAACGACCACATCGCCGGGAACCAATTCCGTAAACGTCGTGATGTAGGCCATCAGTTCCGGCACGCCGAAGATCAGATCGTCGATCGTCGCGCGCTGCATCTCCTCGCCGTTCAGCCGCGTGACAAGCGACATCACCTCGGGGTCGGGGATGTCATCGGTGGTCACCAACCAAGGGCCGAACGAACCGGTACCAATAAATGTCTTGCCCGGCATGAACTGGCCGGTATGGCGCTGCCAATCACGCACACTGCCATCATTGTAACAAGCGTAACCGGCGACATGGCCGTAGGCATCGTCCTTCGCCACATGGCGTCCCGCCTTGCCAACGACGAAGGCAAGCTCACCCTCGAAATCAAGGCATTCCGACGCCTTGGGCCGGATCATCGCCTGGCCATGCCCAACCTGGGAATTGGGGTAGCGCGGAAACAGCATCGGATATTCCGGCGTGTCGCGCCCCCCTTCCGCCACATGAGTTGCATAGTTCAACCCGACCATGATGATCTTGTCCGGATTCTGGATTGGCGGCAGCAAGGTTACCGAATCAAGTGCGGTGTCGGGAGCGCGGCCATTGGCGTAGTCGCGCACCTCATTCAGCGCGTCCCCCTCAAGCACCGCCCGCAGATCCGGGTAATAAAGCGCACGACCGACATTGACGATGCCGTCGTCGGCCGCGACACCATAGCTCTCGCCCTTGTCGTCGCGGTAGGTGACTAGTTTCATATCGTTACTCTCCCTAAATAAAGCTCAGATCCGTTTCTCAGGCAGGTCCAGACCAACGCCTTCGAGATGGCCGAACAGTTCCTCCAGCTTGGCGACATCCTCCGCCGGCAATGGAGGTCGCAGGATCGACGCCAGGTTAGTGCGCAGATGTTCCTCGACCCCGGTTCCGAACAAGATCACATCCGTGCCCTGCTCATGCCGCGCATAGCGGTAGGCCGCGTCGATCACACTTTCCGCGCCGCCTTCGTGGATTAGAAATCCGAGCGGGTTGTCGCACTCGCCAAGCCAGTCCGGCACCTTGCCCTCCGCAGCCAGCGCCGCCATGGTCTCTTCGAGCCGTCCCGGAATGCTGAAGACACTGCGCACGACGAACATCAGCACCGTGCCGATGCCGTTCGCCATGGTGCCGGGGAAGCAGTTACGGCGGGCGACCTGATGCATCATGTGGAAACCCAGCATAATGACTTCCCAGACCGGATCCCGCGACGCCTTGATCAACATCTCGCCGGCCGGATCATTCGGCGGAGTCTCGGTCAAACCAAGATGGCGGAGCTTGCCCTTCTCCTTCTCGCGCAGGAATGCCGGCACATATTCCTCGCGGATGCGGTCATAAAGCTGCGGCGGCACGGCGTGGAACTGGAACACGTCGACATAATCCGTCTCCAGCGTACGCAACGAATTGTCCAGGCTGGCGAGCACATCCTCCACCGGTATCAACTCCATGCCCTTGCGGATCGATGCCTTGGTCGCGACATGGATCTCGTCCCGCTTCACCGATTTAATCGCCTCGCCGACGATCCCCTCGGTACCGTATACCGCCGCGGTATCGAGATAATTGACACCGAGATCCATCGCCAGTCGCACCAGCGCCACCGATTCCGCGGTGCTTAGTCCTCGGTTCATACCGAGCCGACTACCGCCGCCGCAGCCGAGTCCCGCCACGCCAACCCGTAGGCCGGAATTCCCCAAATCCGTGTACTCCACCGAAAAACCCTTCCGTAACGACGAATGCCGAGGCATTCTTATAATCCACGAGACAACATCGCGCGACTCGCAGCGATAGATATTTGCATTAGGGAGCAGGGATCATGGCCGACATTTACGAACAGCGGACTTACAACAGCGGCGAAATTGGTTTCGGTGAGAAGCCTGGAATCGTCGTCGTCGACTACATGACCGCCTTCACCGACTCGAAATATCCGCTCGGCGGCGCCCCCTTAATCGAACGCGGTGTGGAAAATAGCGCGCGCGTGCTTGATGTGGCGCGGCGCGCCGGCGTGCCCATTGCCACCTGCTGGACCAGCTATCACAGCGAGCGCGAAATGCCGCACTGGAAGGTTCAAGCGGTGCGCGAACAATTCATCCACGGCGCCCCCGGGACCGAGCTCGAGCCCCGCATCTATGATGAATCCTACGATATGGCGCTGTGCAAGAGCGGCCCGTCGATCTTCTTCGAAACACCCGTTGCCTCCTTTTTCGCCAAGGAGCGCGTCGACACCGTGATCATGACCGGCTGCGTCACCAGTGGCTGTATTCGCGCCTCCACCATCGACAGTTTCAGCCACGGCTTCCGCACCATCGTCCCAGAGGACTGCGTCGGCGACCATGATGAAGGTCCGCACAGAGACAATCTACGCGATGTCGGACGGCGCTACGCCGATATTTCCGACGCGGATGCGGTTATCGAATACATCGAAAATTGGCGGAAGAAAAACAGCTAAGAGAAAGATACCGGCATGACAGACCTCCGCTCCTACCGGATGCTCATTGACGGCGAATGGGTCGGTGCTTCGGACGGAAAGATGTTTGACAGTATCAACCCGTCCAACGGCGAAGTCTGGTCTCGTGTGCCGGAAGCAACGGCCGACGATGTCGACAAAGCCGTTCGTGCGGCACACCGCGCCTTCACGGCCGGACCATGGGCGACAATGACGCCAACCGAGCGTGGGAAGTGCCTGCGCCGTTTGGCGGATTTGCTGGCCGAGAAGTCGGAGGATTTAGGCCGGACGGAAACAATAGACACCGGCAAGATGCTGAAGGAAACGCGCTGGCAGGCGAAATACATCGCCGAGTTTTTTCAGTTCTACGCGGGCTGTGCCGACAAGATCAGCGGCGAGACTCTGCCGATCGACAAACCCGACCTGTTCGTCTTCACCCACCGCGAACCGCTTGGCGTCGTGGCGGCGATCGTGCCATGGAATTCCCAACTGTTTCTGGTCGCCGTCAAGATCGGCCCGGCATTGGCGGCGGGCAACACGGTGGTTCTCAAGACCTCCGAACACGCCTCGGCGGCGATGCTGGATTTTGGCCGTTTGGTAGAGGAAGCAGGCTTTCCACCCGGTGTCGTCAATATCGTCTCCGGTCATGGTGATCCGTGCGGCAAGGCCCTGACCTCGCACCCGCTTGTGGCGCGCATATCCTTCACCGGCGGCCCCGGTGCCGCCCGGCAGGTGCTCTATAATTCGGCCGAGAATTTCGCCGAAGTCTCGCTGGAACTCGGCGGCAAATCTCCCTTCATCGTCTTCGACGACGCCAATATCGAGAGTGCGGTCAACGGTTCCATTGCCGGCATCTTCGGCGCGACGGGCCAAAGCTGCGTCGCGGGATCGCGGCTCTATCTGCACGAAGACATCGCCGACGAATTCCTGGAGATGATGACATCGATGGCGCGCGAGATCCGCATCGGCGATCCGTTGCTCGAAGAAACGCAGATGGGACCACTCTGTACCATCGGCCAGATGGAAACGATTGAACGCGAGGTCGCCCTTGCGCAAAGCGAAGGTGGGCAGTTGCTGTGTGGTGGCAAACGGCCGGATGGGCTTGACGGCAACTACTACGAACCCACCATCATCGCCTGCCCGAGCCAGAATCTTCGGATAATGGACACCGAACTCTTCGGCCCGGTGCTGAGCGTCCTGCGCTTCAAGGATGAAGAAGAAGTGATCGCGCTGGCCAACGATACCGTTCACGGGCTGGCCGCCGGCATCTTCACCCAGGACAGCGCACGATCCCTACGCATGGCCAAGGCCGTTCGCGCCGGCATCGTCTGGGTCAACACCTACCGCGCCGTCTCGCCCATCGCTGAATTCGGCGGCATCAAGGGTTCCGGCTATGGGCGCGAGAGCGGTTTCCAGGCGATGTACGACTATACCCGCCCCAAAACCGTCTGGATGAACACCTCAAACGAACCAATGTCGAACCCGTTCGTGATGCGGTGAGGAAAAATAGGCGTCGGCGGTAAGGTACTCTTGGAGCGACCCAACACTAATTCTCAAATATTCCTCGCAGCGCCTTCACCGCGTCTCCCATACCCACAGCCGCGTCATCGACGAGCGCACCCATCCGCATGAAACCGTGGATCATGCCGGGATAGTTGATTTGAATGGCCGTGCCACCACCGGCGCGTAGAGCTTCGGCGTAAGCCTTGCCTTCGTCGTGAAGCGGATCGAACTCGGCGGTTTGGATAAGCGCGGGGGGCAGGTTCTGAAGGTCTCTGGACATCGCGGGTGACGCGCGCGGGTCCGTGGCGTCGAAGGGGCTGGTGAGATAGCAATCCCGCATCCATTCAATCGCCATATCGGACAGGCCGAAACCGACGGCATTCGTGCGCGGCGACGTCATGTCTGCAGTAAAGTCGAGCGCCGGGTATAGGAGCAGTTGGAAGACGAGCGCTGGGCCGCCCTTGTCGCGGGCAATTTGGCAGATGGCGGCGGCGAGGTTGCCGCCGGCGCTGTCACCGCCGATGGCGATACGCGCCGGGTCACCGCCAAGACTGGCGGCATTGTCGGCAGCCCAGTCGAGCGCGCACAGGCAATCTTCCAACCCGGCGGGAAATTTATGCTCGGGGGCGAGCCGATAGTCGACGGAGACGATCAGGCAGCCAGCGTCATGCGCTAATATCCGGCACATCGCATCGTGGGTGTCGAGGTCGCCGAAGACCCACCCACCGCCATGCAGGAAAACCAGGACCGGCAGCCCATTTGGGCCAGCCTCCGCGTCCGGTGTGTAGAGACGAACCGGCACATCCGCCCCCTCGCCCGGCACAATGCGGTTCTCGACAGCGCTTAGTTCCGGCGTCGGTGGCGCGAAAAGTTCCGTCGATGCACCATACAGGCGGCGCGCCTCGATGGGATCACGGGTATCGAAAACCGTGGGACCATCGGCGTTGGCGGCGGCATCGAGTATGGCTTGGCATTGCGGGTGAACGGGCATCGTCTTATCCGAAAGATTGAACAAAGAGCTACGGCATCATAGGTTGCCGCACCGAATTTTCAGAAAATAAAAGGACCCATCCCATGGACAACCCAATGAACCTCGAAGACCGCGTCATCGTCGTTACCGGCGCGGCCCAAGGTGTCGGCCAAGGTGTCGCGAAGAAGGCGGCATCGCTCGGCGCAAAGGTAGCGTTGGTCGATCTCAACGAGGAAGGCGCGCGGGAAACCGCCGCGATGATCGGCGATAACGCCACCGTCTACGCCGGCAGTGTCGCCGAACCGGGCTTCGTGCAGGACATGGTCGCCGCCGTGATCGAGAAACATGGCCGGATCAACGGCCTGTTCAACAATGCCGGCATTATCCGCACCGCGATGATCCACAAGATGTCGGTCGCCGACTGGCAGGCCGTGATCGACGTCAATCTGACCGGCGTCTTTCTCTGCCTGCAAGCGGTCGGCCGGCACATGATGGACCGCGCCAAGGAGGGCGACGAAAGCCCAAGCCGGATCGTCAACGTCTCCTCCGTCGCGGGACGAAAAGGTACGATTGGGCAAATCAATTACGGTGCTGCGAAGTCGGGTGTGCTCGGCATCACGATGAGTGCTGCGCGCGAATGGGCACGCTACGGCGTGTGCGTCAACAGCGTATGTTTCGGCGTCGTGGAAACCCCGATGACCGAAGTCATCCGCAGCCCGAAATTCGCCGAACGCACGATGGCCGGTATTCCCATGGGCCGCGTCACGACGCCGGACGAAGTCGCCGGACCGTGCTGCTTCCTACTGTCGGACACGGCAAGCTATGTGACTGGGCAACATTTGAACATCGATGGCGGCTCGCATATCGGCTTTTAATAGTAATGGTGTGATCATGCCGTCTCGGTCTTGATGACGCCGTCGTCATGCAGCATGCGAATGGTTGCGTCGTCGTAACCGATCTCGCGCAGGACATCGTCATTATGCTCACCCAACAGCGGTGTCGGGCGACCTTCCGCTTCTTTTGTGTTGCCAAAACGGATGTAGTTCCGCGCGACGCGTAATTCGCCGCCGGTCGGGTGCTGGCGCGAGAGAACCATGTCGTTGGCATGGCTGTGCGGATCGTCGAGGAAGTGCTCGCTGTCCGGTTTCTGCGCTTCCATGCAGGGAACGCCCGCCGCCTTGAGTGCCGCAAGCGTATCGCCGAGGGTCCGGCCGGCAAAGGCTTCGGCAAGCCCTTGCGCGAACGGCGTGTCGACAGGATGTACGCCATCGGCTGGTTTCGCATCTTCGAGCTTCGCATTCCCCAGACCAGCAACCGCGCACAAACCGCGCTGTTGCGCCTCGTCCTCGGCTACCACATAGATCCAGCCGTCACTGAGACGGTAGAGCCGGTGGAATGGGTTCAGCCCATACTGTTCCTTGTCGGCAAGGGGGCGCACAGGCTGGCCGTCATATTTCGTGAACCATGCCGAACTCAAGACGACGGCAGCGTTCAGCAGGTTTGCATCGATCCGCTGCACGGTACCGGTCCGGTGCCGCGCGAACAGCGCCAATACCGTGCCGAGCGCGCCCATCGCGCCGTTGGTGAAATCGGTTGGTGCCAGCTGTGCCGGGAAGACGGGTGGGTTTTCGGGCCCGCCCTGCGCCAGCTCCATGCCCATGAGCGCCTGCGCCAAGGGATCGATGCCCGGACGCTTCGAATAGGGTCCGGTCCAGCCATAACCGGTCAGATGCGCCTCAATGAGGTTCGGGTTGACGTCCGCGTTGATCCCCATCCGTTCGGTTGCGTGCGGCCGCAAATTGGCGAGCAGCGCGTCGGCCGAGGCCGCGATCCCCTGGACGATTTTCTTGCCGGCATCGGTGCGCGTATTGACCGATACCGAGCGCTTGCCAAAATTGATGTTGTAGAAGTAGGTCCGCCCGATCGGCCGTGAAAGATCGCCGGTCAGCGGTTCGAACTTAATCACGTCCGCGCCAAGATCGGCCAGCAACCGTCCCCCCGTGGGACCGGCGATCAGATTGGTGATTTCCAGCACGCGTACGCCGTCCAGCGGCTGCGCATCAGGACCCGCTGGCGTACCTACCGTCGCCGCCTGAGGTTCGGGATAGCCTTCCGGCAAGCCGGTGATTGCTTCGGAGGGGCGCGGCCCCTTCACCGCGCCGGGCATTTCACTGAGCCCGATGGGTGCCCCCATCTGCGTCACCGCGCCGAGCACCGGATCCTCAACGGTGATGACCATTTTATTGTGGTTGATCTGCGGGTCCTTCATGCCTTCCGCACTCGTCCGGCACGGCCCGAAGGGCACGTCGGCTTCCTCGAAGGCTTCCGCCCAGTCCGCCTGCGTTCTGGTCTTGATGACCTTGGCAATCGCGTCGCGTAATTCCTCCTCGTCCTCCGGCGTATCGCCGCCACGCCCGCCCTGGAACCGCGGCTCGGCGACCAACTCGCCGATACCCATTAGATTGGCGGCAATACCCATAAACCCGACATGAACGCAGCCGAGCTGGATCCATTTACCGTCGGAACATTGATACACGCTGTAGAACGGCGCGCTGCCGGATGGGTGGGTCTGGAACACGGTGCGTGCCAGTTTCTCGCCGATAACCTTGGGGTGAAACAGCAGCGAACCCGCCATCAGCGACGTCTCCACGGTGCGGCCCCGCCCCGTCGTTTCCCGCGCAAGCAAGGACGAAGCGATACCCAAATTGGCGAACAACGCCGCGCCGACCGTCGGCAGCGGGTGCACGATATGCACCGGTGCCGGCCGGAAACCCGGCATGCCACCCATCACCCCCATCCGCGCCAGCACCAGATCCTCGATCGGTGGTTCATCCTTCACCGCGCCTTGTTTGCCATAAGCGGTTATCGAACAGCTCACGAGACGGGCATTCGTCGAGGCAAGCCATTGCGGTTCGACGAGCCGTTGCAGATCGGAACTTGGCGCGAAATCTTCCATCAAGACATCGGCGCCCGCGACCAACCGCCGGTACAGCGCCGCCGCCTCGTCGTCGCCATCGACGGACACGCCGGCCAAATCGAGCGCAACGCATTCCTTACCCCGGTCCCACACAACAAAGCCGCCCTCACGATGCAAGGGCGCGGCGGGATCGACGACCCGCACCACCCGCGCGCCCAAATCGCTTAGAAGCATGGTGGCGAACGCCGCCGCCGCGCCGGTGCTAAGGTCGAGAACGGTAATGCCGTCGAGTGTGCTTGCCATGATACGTCGTGCTCCTGGGACGCGATGTCTTCTTGTTGCGAATTCAGTGAAGGATGATCGCGGAAATTCTACGTTCGAACTGTCTGAAAACGGTAGGCCCCGAGAGCCGAACGATCAAGACATCGCTTGTGTTTTTACAAAACCGCTCTCTGATTAGCGTACGAGGCATGCAATTCGAAACCCTCGGCCGGATCATAATCCGCATCAATTTAACAGTTCACAGCAGATCGGTTAACCAGCTATGCGCAAAAGCTGGTGACGGCATTATCAGTCGGCGTGTTCGTTCCGATGAAACAGATGAAATTGGACGTCCTCAAAAGATTGAAAATTTTGACGAACTTATTATTTTCCGTACAGTTGCATTGTTTCCGGAATAGCCTGCTTGGGTAGCCGAAGAAATGCAAAGCACCAGACCACCCCTTCACATGTATGCGGAAAAGGGCGACCTTTCCGCTGTGGAACAACGCCTTCAGGACGGCGACGACCCTAATAGTCGCGACGAATTCAATTGCCGGGCGCTGCATTATGCCGCCAACAAAGGCCGCGTCGATGTCGTAAATCATTTGCTTAAATGCGGGTCGTTGGTCGATGCCATTGGCCAGCAAGGTTGGACCGCGCTACACTACGCTGCGCGCAAGGGCAATATCGTCATTGTAAAGCAGTTGGTCGAATATGGTGCCGATACTGAAATTCGAGACGACGACGCGCATACACCCAAACAACTCGCAACATTGAGCAACCGTACCGCTGTCGCCGATTTCTTGAACAGCCTACCGAAGCGATCCGCGAGGAAGGGCCGTAAAGCCGCGCCAAGCAATGTTGAACGCAAGGCGGCGCGGCCGGCAACGCAAGCGCCTAAGGACACTTCGCGCCAAAAAATAACAAAAAGAGGTTTCGCCGCACTAAAAGATGCCGAGAAGGCCGCCGTTATACCGCAACCAAAAAACCCGCGGCGTGCCACGGATACGCCTACTCCCGCACCCTCGCGGCGAGCAAGTCCAAAGAGGCAAGGATTCGGCGCGCTGCGGGATGCCGAGCGTGATGTCGAGATCGCGCCACTTCCGGTGCAATCAAGCCAAAATTACGAAACGGCATCGAAAGGTGCAAAGGGCAGATTCCGTGAACCGATCAAACCCGGTGCTTCCGCCTACCGGGCCGAGGTTGAATTACGAGTCGAGCCTCTCGGACATGCCGGCGAGATTGAATTTGTTAATAATACGATCGGCGGCGCCATACCCGAGGGCTACATTTTGCATGTTGAACGGGGCGTTCGCGAGGCCGCTGCAGAAGGTGTCAAAAGCGGTCACCCTGTTCGAGGGGTCCGGGTCGCGTTGATCAACGGTGCCAGCAGCCCATTGGATGCAAATGGCGCCGCATTCGCCAACGCGGGGCACAAGGCCTTCAAAGCCGCGATGCGACGCTCCAAACCGGTTGTACGCAAGGGAATGACCGAAACCGCCGCCGTCTCGGAGCTTCGTGAAGTGCGGCAACCGGAGACGTCCGTTCCAGCACGCGGTATTCCGTCCATAGAGCGGGTTTCCATGATTCTCGAATATGACCCGGATTCCCCTAATGGCCGAATCCGGGAACTGATTGGCGATGAAAACACGGTGCAGATGTTGCCAGAAGGGTTCATGGAAAGAAGCGCCGAAAAATTGGAACGTCCGGAATTGGCTGACACTACCTCTGTGTCGGTGCAATCGATGCCAATGATGGCAAGCGACGGAGAGCGGAAAAACTTTTGTAACGATATTGCGGGGCTCGGCTCTTGGGTTCTCTATTCCGAAAATACAGTTCAAGGTAATCGGTACAACTTATTAGTTGAATTCAACGAAGACGAGGCCGTCAAAGATGCCATCGACCAATTCCTTGAGGAGAACGTCCATCGCATCGGCGCCAGCGCTGCGCCCATACAGAAAAAGGCTGACGACAAGTCTTGGTATCTTGCAGAGGATAGCGTCAAGAGCGTACGTCAAGTAATCGTTGAACTACCGGCGCCCCGGCCAATCGATTCAAATTTTGGCATGTTAATTCTGGGCTCAAACTACCATGCGCTTCGCTCGACTATCTGGACGACGGGACTGTTTCGTCTGGAAGACGATCCCGGGCCATATTTATTGGTGCGCGCCGATGGCTATGGAGAGACGCTGAAGTCCCAGCCAATGCGGATAGCATTCTGCTTCTACCGGATGAAAGCAGGCGGCTTAATTGCTATATTTGTCGATTTCCCCCACTTGAGAACTAGCGGCACGCCCTACGATCCCTTCGTTCTGTTCGAAATGATCCGTGGAATCGATCTCGAAGACGAACGCCAGCGTATCGGCGACGCCATCAATCTATCGCAATTGAGGGTTTGCGTCGCTGAAGGAGATGGCCCGGGTACGACGTCGAATGGAATGTGGAGCGGCGGCACCATTAGCGGCCTGTTCGATATTATGGTCGACTTGGAGCCTGAATGCCGGAATGCCTTGAACCGCGAGTGGAAATCCCTTCTCGAATATCATGGGGCGCTCTCGGAGGCTCACCGCGACTTCGAGGCAAGCGTCGGACAGATGCAGCAGGAAAATCCGTTGACCGAGAACCCGCTCATCGATCGGCCCAGAGCCTCAAACCGGGATGAAACTGCCGCCGCCGGGAAAAAGAAATGGTGGCAGTTTTGGAAACGGGATGTTGATGAGACAACGGAGGTTCCCCTCACCCTCCCTGATCCCAACTTGGCTGTTCATGACGAACGAGAAACCGCCGAAATCGAACGCCGCTCGGCCTTGGAACGTCAGGTCGACCGGCAAATCAAGAAAGCGAAAAGGCATGATAATGTGCCGCCGGCGGTACTGCGGGGAGTCCGAGCCACCTTCATGCGCAATATCGACCATATTGCCAAAAGAGTCGTCGACTGCGAACTTGAAGAAATTCGCAGGAATTATGCCTATCAGGATTATGAAAACCGTATTTTCCTTGTCGTATCGATGATGCCTTGGACGGCTCCCGAGACCGTCATAAAGCTGACCGAGATGTCGTCGGAGGAACCGTTCGGATACATCAACCTGATGGCGAAGGCCGTAATGGATGACTGGCCATTAAATCAGGCCGATTACTATTTTCACGCGGTGCTTTGTATATCACCAGGGAACCTCGAAATGCACACCGCGCTCGGCGACTATAGTGGCGATTCCAAGGCACCCCGTGAAATTACCATTCTGCCCACTGACCTACTGAACACCGACGAACGCCGCATGACTGGTTTGTAATGTGATATCCCCAGCCTGACGTAAAATTGTAGCCCGCTAATTGTCGGACATAGCGAGCGATACCGCGTTTTGGTAATAAAGT
>JAJFJC010000347.1 GCA_021774385.1 Alphaproteobacteria bacterium | reverse complement strand
TATCCATATTGCCCCGATACACATTGTGGGTCAGATGGTCGATATAGCCGAGACCATAACCGGTCGGATTTTGGTTCGCGCCCTCAATCGGGCGAAAATCGATCTCGTAGATATCGCCGTCACCGTAGCGGTCAACGAGATACACCAACGCGCCGCCGATACCCTCAATAGCCGGAATGTTCAACTCCATCGGACCGGTCCTTGATGGAACACCGCGAACACCTTGGCTCAGAGCATGTTCATAAGCCATTCCCGCATCCTTGACCCGCAAGGCCATGGCGCAGGCGCAGGGACCGTGCACATCGGCAAACCGCACCGCATGACTGCCCGGCTCGTCATTCAGAATGAAATTGATATCACCCTGGCGGAAGAGGGTTACCGCTTTCGAACGATGTTTTGCGACGGCTCGGAATCCGAGATTCTTGAACAATGCCGAGAGCGCGACCGGGTTCGGTGCGCTGTACTCGACGAATTCAAATCCGTCCGTACCAAGCGGGTTGTTCCAAAGGTCGCCCTGACACTCTGGACCAAGTTGATTTATCGAATCGGTCATTGTTTTCACTCCTGTTTTTCGTTAATTCACGAACTTTAATGGTTCGCAACAGAAGTGTGCCGGGCGAGCCACGAGACCGGCCGCGCTGGCTTCTGGCAAGATGCTCGCCGACGATTAAGCTATAGGCATCAGTCATAGTCGTTTGACCGCCCGTCCAAATTCGGCTCGACATGGTATGGCGCCATACTTGCTGAGGCGACAAAGAAGCCTGGTTCGGCCCTGTCTGCAACGATACAGCCATCGTCCATGCCTTGCGCGGTTATCGTCAGGTGTTATAACCGATTCCGTTCCCATTAAGAAGCTGGGTTGCGCACCGCTAGGAGTTCCACGTTGGCAGACACCGCCAAAATTCTTGTCTTGAACGGGCCCAACCTGAATATGTTGGGCGTTCGAGAACCTGAAATTTATGGTGCGGATACGTTGGCGGATATCGAGCAGCGTTGCCACGCCCACGCCAGCACACTTGGCTTCTCGGTCGATTTCCGTCAATCGAACGTCGAAGGCGAACTGGTAACCTGGATCCAGGAAAGCCGCACAACATGCCAAGGAATTGCCATCAATGCGGCTGCATTTACCCATACGTCCGTGGCAATTCTCGACGCCTTGTCCCTATTGGACATCCCGATCATCGAAGTACATCTGTCGAATATATTCGCACGCGAGTCGTTTCGGCATCATTCCTACGTTTCAGCCGTGGCCGCCGGTGTAATTTGTGGCTTCGGTTGGCGCGGATACACTCTCGCGCTGGATGCGCTCAAAGACATATTGGATGGCGATTAAGATGGCAAAGCCCACAATCGACAGCGACCAAATTCGAGACCTCGCCAAACTCCTGGAGGAAACCGGCCTGACGGAGGTCGAAATCACCGAAGGCGATCGCAGTATCCGCGTGGCGCGGAACGGCACGCCAGGCGCTATCGCCGCACCGATACCAGCCATGGTAAGCGCCGCGCCGGCCTCGGTTTCCGAGGAAAACGACCCGGGCGCGGTAACATCCCCAATGGTTGGGACAATCTATCTCGCACAAGACCCGGATGCCGCGCCCTTCATCAAGGTGGGAAGTCACGTTTCGGAAGGCGATACATTGTTCATTATCGAAGCGATGAAGGTCATGAACCCGATCCCCGCGCCTCGCGGCGGAACGGTTAAATCCATCCTCGTCGAGGATGCCCAGCCGGTTGAATTCGGCGAAACCCTTCTCATCCTCGAGTAATCAGGCATTGTTCGAGAAAGTTCTCATCGCGAACAGAGGCGAAATCGCCCTACGCATTCATCGCGCCTGCCGTGAAATGGGCATACAAACCGTCGCCGTACACTCAACGGCCGATTCCAATGCGATGCATGTGCGCCTCGCCGATGAAACGGTTTGTATCGGACCGCCCGCGTCCAAAGACAGCTACCTGAACATTCAGGCGATCCTTTCCGCCGCACGAATTGCGGGTGCAGACGCAATTCATCCCGGCGTTGGGTTCCTGTCCGAAAACGCGGTGTTCGCGGAAATGGTCGAGGAACATGGTTACGCCTTTATTGGACCAACACCCGATCATATCCGTCTCATGGGCGATAAGATCGCGGCCAAGGAGGCAATTCAAGCGCTCGGCATATCTGTCGTTCCGGGATCGGACGGTCCAGTTAACAGCGATGAACAAGCAACGCGCATTGCCGATGAAATAGGCTATCCCGTACTGGTGAAGGCCGCATCGGGCGGTGGCGGCAAAGGCATGAAAGTCGCGGAAACCCCAGATTCCCTCCCAGGAGTTTTGGCGCATTGCCGCAACGAAGCAAGGGCAAGCTTCGGCGACGATGCGGTCTATATTGAAAAGTTTCTCGGGCATCCTCGGCATATCGAAGTCCAAATTTTAGGCGATGGAGCCGGCAAGGTGCTGTATTTCGGCGAACGCGACTGCTCTGTTCAGCGCCGCCATCAAAAAGTTATCGAGGAAGCGCCCTCGCCCGCGCTCGACGCGGCGACCCGTGCCGCGATCGGCACGAGAGTCGCGGATGCCGTAGGGAAACTGAACTATCGCGGTGCCGGTACCATTGAGTTCCTTTATGAAAACGGAGATTTTCATTTCATCGAAATGAATACCCGGCTTCAGGTCGAACACCCCGTTAGTGAAATGATTTCCGGTATTGATCTTGTCCGTGAGCAAATTCGCATCGCGGCGGGCGAACCGTTATTGCTGGAACAAGAGAATATTGTCCTCAAGGGACATGCGATCGAGTGTCGCGTCGTTGCGGAGCATCCCGAAACATTCGCGCCCTCGCCGGGACAAGTCACGGATTACCACGCGCCGGGAGGATTTGGCGTTCGTGTCGATTCCGCGCTTTATTCGGGATACGCGGTGCCACCGCACTACGACAGCTTGGTTTCCAAACTCATCGTCCATGCCGATACCCGCGAGGAATGTGTCATGCGATTACGACGTGCGTTGGATGAGTATGTCATTGGTGGAATCGAAACGACGATTCCCTTGCATCAACGCCTGCTAATGGAGCAGGATTTCCTCAGCGGCGACTATGATATTCACTGGCTGGAGACCAAACTAGGTCTTTAGACAACGAGTCCTAACGCCATGGAAATGCTTGAACTCACGCCTGACATGCTATTGCGCGCCTATGCAATTGGTGTGTTTCCGATGGCAGAAGATCGAGACGACACGGAACTTTTCTGGGTCGACCCCCGTATGCGGGGCATAATTCCGCTTGACGATTTTCATATTCCCCGCCGCCTCCAACGGACAATTCGGAATGACCGCTTTCACGTTACCTTCGACCATGCTTTCGAGGAAGTCATTGAAGGATGCGCGGAAGCAACGGAAATACGGCCTCGCACCTGGATCAATGACCGTATCGTGACGCTCTATACCTCGCTATTCCATATGCGGCACGCGCATAGCGTTGAATGTTGGCGCGACGGGGAGTTGGTCGGCGGCCTTTACGGCGTCTCCCTGGGCGGTGCGTTTTTCGGCGAAAGCATGTTCAGCCGTGAGCGGGATGCCAGCAAGGTCGCGCTGGTGCATCTTGTCGCACGGTTGCGCAGCAGCGGTTTCGCGTTACTCGACGCTCAATTCATAACCGACCATCTGAGCCAATTTGGCGCCCTGGAAATAACACGCAGAGAATACCGGGCACGGCTTGCCCAAGCATTGGAAGTGGAAGCCTATTTCGATCCGGATTCCAGTGATGGCGACGAACAGAATTTACTCAAAGAATTGGCGCCTGATCTGGATTAAAATCATACATACTGGAAATAGAAGCCAGCCATTGTCTATTGCGGGACTGGTTGCGCTGTCGTGCATTTAGACGCATGATTTGCCTTCTAAATCGTATGCGATCTCAATCTGCAATGGGGCAAAGCGATGCATAGCGCGGAAACAATCGTCGTCGGTGGCGGCATGTTTGGGGCTGCCGT
>JAJFJC010000346.1 GCA_021774385.1 Alphaproteobacteria bacterium | reverse complement strand
TCAACAACAGGCGACTGCTGGAGCCAATTGGCAACATCCCGCCCGCCGAAGCCGAGGAACGATACTACGCCATGCTGGACGAAAAACCCGTGGCTGCATAACTTAAACCAAACAGCCTCCGGCAAACCCGGGGCGGTTCACCCCATACTTTAATGCGAGTTCAACGGATGGCAGAAAATGCGGGCATTATGGCTTCTGCGCCAACTCATCATTCGCGATAATAGCCCACCACGTCGGCCAGGACTTTGGCTGCGATCCTACGATGAGTTGCCTTTGCCATGAAGCAAGTTTAGCGGCCGCAAGGCAATGAATCTGTTAATCTGAGTAAATGTGCTGAGGTCTGCCTGCGGCCGCTAACAAGTTACAGAGTTTCCCTTCTAGGCTTCTTACTTCGAGAGCGAATATGTGCCCGTCACATGGACGCAGCTCTGAAAGGTGCCAGGAACTTGGGTCTTGCTGCGTACGGGAACGGTGTATTTGCCGCCGCCGTTGATGCCTTTCCATTTGCCCGTTCCGTGAATGAAGCTCCATGTTCGGGTCGTGCCCTTGAATTTCCATTCCAGAACCGTCGCGTTGTCCTCTCTGTCGGCATACGAGCAGTATCCGACGCCGCCGCGCCCAGCCGCCTCCTTTTCCTTCCAGATCTCCAGCAGCCCAACGCAGCGTGCGTTCATGGCGTGAAAAGCTTCATTGTCGACCTGCCCGACCAGGATTCCCGTATCAACGAAATAGCTGATCTGAAGCGCGTCGGAGTCCGAAACGACGACACGATCTGCCGATCGGCAGATGTAGTGATTGACATCCGCCGCTTGGGCCTGAGCAGTCGTCAGGGCGGCTATGCATGTCAAAGAAATTGCAAATGCTTTCATCTTGTTTCCTCCCGAATAATGAAACACGCGCCTGCGAGACCACCGCACGGTACGACGACTGTGCCGACGAAGCTCTCGCGTGGCGCTATTACTTGTAAGTTGGCAGTCTTTCGCAACTCTGACATTTGTCTTACGTTTGAGCATCGCCCAATAGGGCGGAGTGTTTTTTCGTCCGCATCGCGAGCGGATCGGCGCACGGTATTGATGGCAACGACCGGGGCGCCAGCCATTCTGGAGGATAGTCGCCGTTGAGCTATGATGACCCAATTCGAACTCAAGGTTCTTGGTACCGTTAGGCTGTGCCATCGCAATGGGTCGGCAGTTCCGTTGCCGTCGGGCAAGGGACAAGCGCTGCTGACCTACCTGGCGCTCAATCCCGACGAAGCACATACGCGCGGGAAGCTCGCGGCGCTGCTCTGGGGCGGCCAAGACGAGGCGCAGGCGCGCAGCAACCTGAGCCAGTGCCTGTTCCGCCTGCGACGTGCGCTCGGCGCTAGCGCGGATGCCCTGCTAGACACGAAGATGGCGAGCGTGTGCATATGCAGCAACACGATCTCGGTCGATGCTTTGGCACTGAAGTCGTCGTCGGAAGCCGGCCAACTGGACACAGCGGCCAAATTCTGCGGCGGTCCGTTGCTGGAAGCATTCACGACACGAGAAACGGCCTTCGAGGACTGGCTGACACAGGAGCGGGCTACCTATGGGTCGCTAATGGAAAACGTACTGACACGCTATGTCGCAGACCGGCTGGCGGCACGGGACGCAGAAGCTGCCGTCGACGCGGCGCGACGCTTCGTGTCGATCAACGGATTGAACGAGGAAGCGCACCGTCTGCTAATGCGGAGCTACGCTGAAGCCGGGCAACGGTCCGCCGCGCTGCAACAGTACCGCGCGTGCGAGGATATCCTTCGACAGGAACTGAATGTCGAGCCCGAATCCAAAACGCAGGTGTTACATAATGAAATAAGAAACGACACCGGCGCAAACCGCGACGAGGCCGGGAACACCCGCCCGCAGACGGCAAATCGCCCATCGATTGCCGTCCTTCCGTTCAGGAACCTGTCCGACGATGCAGAACAGGAATATTTCGCCGACGGTATGACCGAAGACATCATCACCGAACTATCCCGGTTCGAAGACCTGCTCGTACTAGCAGCCAATACGACCTTTGCTTACAAAGGTAAGCGCATCGAGGTGAAGCCTGTTGCGCAAGAACTCGGCGTCGGTTTCGTGCTCGAAGGTAGCTTACGCAAGGCCGGTGCGCGTGTGCGAATTACCGCCCAGCTCATCAACGGACGAGATGGCAGCCATGCCTGGGCAGAGCGTTACGATGGAGCGCTTGAAGACCTTTTCGACCTCCAGGAGGAAGTGCTCAAACATGTGGTTGGGAACGTCGCGCCGCATGTGACGCTCGCTGAGATTTTCCGCGCCAGTCAGGGCGAACGGGTTTACGACGCGGCCCACGAATTGGCCTGGAAAGCCCTGGAACTGCGTCGCGCTGCAGTACGGCTCAGCGACCCGGATATGCTCACGGATGCAATTGCAATGGCCAAAGAAGCTGTTCGCAAGAACCCGAAAATTGGTGTGGCGTACCAGGTTATCTGCATGGGCTACATCGTGATCAGTACCAACCGATGGGGAGACGATCCGGACGCGGCGACCGATCTTGCCGAACGCTGGTCGAAAACGTTCTATTCGGAGTTGCCGAGTTCATCCAAGGCGTACCTTTATCGAGGGCTCACGCTTATGCGTAAGGGACAGTTTCA
>JAJFJC010000345.1 GCA_021774385.1 Alphaproteobacteria bacterium | reverse complement strand
GAACAGAACCTTATAAAGCGCGAAAAACACCGGAATCTGAACGATGATCGGCAGGCAACCGGCGGCGGGATTGGCCCCTTCCTTTTTGTACATCGCCATCATTTCCTGATTGAGGCGTTGTTTGTCGTCGCCATAACGATCGCGCAATTCGACAAGCCTGGGCTGCAACAGCTTCATTTTGCTCATCGACACATAAGACTTATTCGCGAGCGGGAAAAATAGAAGCTTGATCGCTACGGTCAGCGCCAAAATCGCCAAACCGAAGTTTCCGAGGAAATTGTAAAGCCAATCGATCGCATAGAAAATTGGTTTGGTTAGAAAATAAAACCAACCAAAATCGACAGCCTTGTCGAACAGCGGAACGCCAAGTTCGACTTCGTACTTATCCAGTAGTTTCACTTCTTTCGCACCGGCAAATAAGTGCGCGGAGTATGTCACCGCCCCACCCGCCGGTACGTTTCGGGCTTGTCCAAGAAAATCCGACTGATACATATCCAGCGCGCCGCGCTTGTCGGCAATAAACCTGGCCCGCGTTTTTTCCTTTTGGTCCGGAATAAGCGCCGCAAGCCAGTATTTATCGGTGATTCCGAGCCACCCGCCAGTGGTCGTTACCTCTTCCTTGCCACCTTCGCGGACATCTTCGTAATCGGTTTCCTTCAATGTTTCGTTAAAGACGCCGATCAATCCTTCATGCAGAATATAAAAGTTTTGGGTTTGAGGGGTGCCCGTCCGGGACAAAATACCGTACGGCGTCAGGGTGACAGGCGACCCGGTTCGATTTTTTACCCGCTGGGTTAAACCCACCATGAAGTTTTCGTCCAACGAATATGTCTGCTCGAAGGTTAATCCCTCGCCATTGTCCCATGACAAGGTGAGTGGATTTTCCGGTGAGAGTGTCTTGGCATTCGCCGACCACAGCGTGTCGGATTTGGGCAATTTGATGTTTTTGCCAATCCAACCGAACTCCGCGTAGTAGGGGCGTTCGACCTGTGTGGGATGTAGCAAAACGATATTCGGGCTCTCCGGGTCGAGCGTCTCGCGGTAGTCCCGTAACACAAGATCGTCGATCCTTCCCCCGATAAGGGCAATCGAGCCATTAAGTCGGTCGGATCGGATTTGCGCGCGTGGCGTCTTGGCAAGCGCCGCTTCCCGCGTTTCGGTCGCCGTTGTCCCCACCAATCCCGCCGCGCCTAGATTTGGGCCAATACCCAAATTAGAACTTGGTGACGATGGCGGCGCAAGCGCCTGTCCCGGCACGGCTGATTCACCGCCTGCCGTCTTTTGCCGCGCCTCTTCTTCCAAGCGTTGTTGTTCTAATGCCGCCTGTTGTTTCTCGATCCGGGGCGCCTCATAGAAATACTGCCACCCAAATAAAATGACGATGGATATGACGATGGCGACCATCACGTTTTTCTGTTCGATCATACGCCTTGTTCCATTCTTTCGGTCACCGTCTCTTCTTGGGGTGCATGTGTGCTCTCGCAGCAGGCATCTGGAACCGGGTCATAACCATGACCGCCCCAGGGGTGGCACCGCGCTAGGCGCCGCGCGGCTATTCGCGTTCCATTCAGCGCACCATGCTTGCGAACCGCTTGCCCGGCATAGACCGAACAAGTCGGCCAGTAACGGCAATGCGCCGGAAAAAGCGGTGAAACCACGATTTGATAGGTGCGGATTACAAACCGCAACGCAACGGCAGCCGGGGTCATGGGAACAAAAACACCATTATTTGTCCTGCCATACGTTGAGCCGCTTCATCGCGGTTTCAAGGTCTTCGACAAGCGCCGTGAACAGCCGGTCGGCTGTTCCCGCGCGCGCGATCAGGACGTAGTCATGGCCCTCTTTCGCATGGAGAGGGATAACCTTCTCAGCCAGCGCACGCAAGCGTCGACGCGCACGATTTCGTCGCACCGCGTTTCCAACCCGTCGACTCGCGGTCAAGCCAACCCTGGCCACGCCTTCGCCACCCGGACGCGGCAGCGCCTGCAGAACGAGACCCGGCATCGCCGAACTCCGCCGCGCACTTGTCAAGCGACGGAACTCCCGCCGTCGCGTGAGGCGTTCGAACGCCGTTCGCACCGTTAGATCTTTTAAATCAGGCCGACAGCCGCTTACGGCCGCGTGAACGCCGGCGGGAAAGCACCCTGCGCCCGGCCTTTGTCGCCATTCGGCTGCGAAACCCGTGGCGCCGCTTTCTAACGATACGGCTGGGTTGAAATGTACGTTTCAAGAAAACTCTCCGAAAGCGGTCTTGTTAAGGTTGGCGCTATATAAAAGGTGCGTTGCGGCAAGTCAATTGCCTCCCGATGCGCCATTCGACATAGATCGCGGGTGGCGAAAGCCTAAAAGGTAACGCCAAGGTGACTGGTGTAATGCATGAACCTATAATAAATCGTGAGACATCCGCTATCGGCGGTGCCGCAATACGCCAACCGAAAGCGAGGATTACGTGGGCGAAGAACAAGTTGAACTCACGGAAAATCAAAAACAATCCTTCAGTGTGAAGCGGTTATGGCCAATTGCCATACTTGTTGCCGGTTTTGCACTGTTTCATATTTTGGGCCTTGGTTCATATTTTAGCTTCGAGAGCTTGCGCGAGCATCGTGCGTGGCTGTTGGGTCAAGTCGAAACAAACGCCGTGGCGAGCGTTCTCGCGTATGCGCTGCTTTATATTGCCGTCGTGGCGTTTTCACTGCCTGGCGGCGCGTTTTTGACGGTCATCGGCGGCTTCCTGTTTGGTCAAATCTATGGCGTTACCTATGTCGTTGTCGCGGCGACGACTGGCGCAACCATCTTATTCCTGATCGCAAAAACGGCGATTGGCGATGCCCTGGAAGCGCGAATGGGACCCTGGATGAAGAAAATGGAAAAGGGCTTCCAGGATAACGCCTTCAATTACCTACTTGTTATGCGCTTGATTCCCATATTTCCATTCTTTGTCGTCAATTTGGTCCCCGCATTTCTCGGAGTCCGTTTGAAGACCTATTTTGTCGCCACGTTTCTTGGCATCATTCCAGGAACCGTCGTATTCGTACAGATCGGGGCGGGCCTTGGGAGTATTTTCGAAAGCGGGAAGGAATTCACTCTGGCCGGCGCCTTGACGATGGATATCATTCTCGCGCTCGCCGGATTGGCTATATTGTCGTTGCTGCCGATTTTATATAAAAAAATAAAGGAAGGACGTAATCGTTGATAGGCTTCCCGCGAATGTCCTGGAGGCAATTCATGTCGTTGATTTTTAGCAGCGAATTCGCCGACAAGGTATGCTGGCGATCATGGTAGCATAACGATGCATAGTCTCTCGGCACGACTGCTGGTGCTTACGATCTTCTTCGTCATGATTGCCGAAGTCCTGATCTTCGTGCCGTCCGTGGCGCGATTCCGGCTTGCATGGCTCAATGAAAAACTGAATGCCGGACACCTTGCTATCCTCACCCTGGATTTGGTGCCGCAAAATAGCGTCAACGATCATATGCGCGAAGAACTTCTCGCCCATGTTGGCGCCTATGGTATCAATGTCCGGCGCGGCGGCGCGAAACTTTCCCTTTCTCGAGAAGCACCGCCACCGGTTCAGGCCGCCATCGACCTTGAGCGCAATTCGCTAACGCTTCTTATTATGGATGCGATGACCGTAATGACCCGCAACGACGATCGGGTTTTACGTATCGTCGGTCCGTCGCCCAAGGATCCCGACATAAGCATTGAAGTCGTGCTGGAGGAAGGCCCACTTAGAGATGCCGTGATCGAGTTCGCATGGCGAATTTTTATTCTCTCTCTCGTGATTTCGCTTATCACGGCGTCCTTGGTCTTCCTTACGCTACAGTGGATGCTGGTTCGCCCCATGCGGCGCATTACCGACAGCATGACATCGTTTCGAGAGGATCCAGAGGACGCAAAACGAATATTCGCGTCCACTGACCGGGCTGACGAAATTGGTGTCGCACAGCGCGAATTAGCCAATATGCAAGGCGCGCTACGGAATGCGTTGCGACAAAAGGCCCGATTGGCCGCGCTCGGAACCGCTGTTGCTAAAATCAATCATGATTTACGAGGTATCCTATCGTCCGCCCTGGTTGTTTCCGATCGCCTCGAAGACAGCGATGATCCGGAAGTCCGGCGGGTTACACCGACTCTGGTTTCCGCTATCGATCGGGCCGTGGCGCTGTGTAGCGATACGCTAGCCTATGTTCGTCACGAAGAAGTGGGCCCAAAACGCGATCGGATCCTGCTGTCGCCCCTTATCGACGACATCGCGGAAGGCATCGCCGTGATGGACAACGTAAAAACGACTGTGGAAAATCAAGTCACCGACAACCTAGAAGCCAACGTCGATCGCGACCAATTTATTCGCGTCTTGTCGAACTTAACGCAAAACGCCGCGGAAGCAGGGGCGGAAAAGATTTGTGTGAGCGGAAAACAAAACCAAGAAGTCATTGAAATTACGATCCGCGATAATGGGCCTGGCCTCCCGGCGCGGGCGCGGGAAAAACTATTCCGTCCCTTCGAAGGATCCGTCCGGGCTGGCGGTACGGGTCTGGGCCTGTCAATCGCACGTGAATTGGCGCGCAACCATGGTGGCGATCTATCCCTCGTTGAATCCGGTGAGAGTGGTACAGAATTTCGACTGACCCTTCCTGCCGCGTAAGGCGGAAATGAGGTCTCGATTTACCGTCATCGCCTCGACTTCACGATCAAAACACCAAATACCGTACACACCTGTTCACATCGGGGTGAAAACACTACAACGCAGCAAACGCCCGCATTACATTCCAATACCCCCCGAACGGCCGCGGACGGTCGCCGGCACTAGGAAGTTTCTTCCAAATGCTGGCGACCGTCCGCATCGTTTCGGCCTGCCGAACTTAATCCAACTGTAACGTCAGCGTTTTCAAATATGCGGTTTCCGGAAGTCCGGGGTGCACCGGGTGATCCGCTGACGCGCCTGCTGTACGCAGTATACGCCCACTCCGCCCAGCATCCCGTATGCCTTTACGGACCAGATCACCGAATACCGCCGGCGATACATGATGCGAACAGGACGCCAGAAACAGGAAGCCTCCCGGTGAGACGAGACGCGCCGCCAAACGCGCCATTTTGCGGTAGGCCCGGCTTCCGCGATTGAAATCCTTTTTGGATTTTACGAAGGCCGGCGGATCCGAAATGACGACGTCATATCGTGCCCCATCGTCAAACATAGTTTCCATCGCGCGCAAGGCGTCTTCCTTCAGGAACCGGCACTGCGCCGCAACACGATTTTCCGTTGCCGATGCAGCGGCATTTTCAAGCGCACCTGCGGACCGGTCGACCAAATCCGCGTGAGCCGCACCGGCCCGAAGGGCCTGGATGGCAAATCCACCGCCATAGGTATAAAAGTCAGCTATCCGCGCGCCACCAGACAAACCCGCCACGAAAGCACGATTGTCGCGCTGATCATAGAACCAGCCAGTTTTCTGGCCTTCCGCCAAATTTGCCTGAAAGCTTGTATTGTTTTCACGTATGGCAATCCGCGCCTTTTCGTCTCCTCTGTGAATTTCCACGCCTTGCGGCAAGCCCTCTTGCACACGGCTTTGCGAGTCGTTGCGCAGCACAATCATTTCCGGCGCCAAAATCGCATCCAGCGCGTCAACAATGACCGCGCGGCGAAGGTCCATTCCCGCGCTGTTAAGTTGCAGCACGACCGCATCGCCATAGCGATCGATGATCAATCCGGGCAACCCATCCGCTTCGGCGTGAACGAGACGATAGAACGGTTCATCGAACAATCGGTCGCGCAAAACCAGCGCGCGGCCAATTCGGTCGCGGAAAAACGCCTCGTCCAAGCCGGTATCACCCGTTGCCGACACCACGCGGCCGGCAACCAACGAGTGCGGATTGAACAGCGCGGTTCCGTAAACTTCCCCATTGTCGCCGACAATCGTGACCGCCGACCCGGGCTCGATCTTCGTATCCGAATTTGAGCTCGCCACTTCGTTGGAGAATATCCAGGGGTGCCCTGACTTGAGCCGTTTGTGACGTCCCGGCAGCAATTTCACGATAGGATGCATGACCCGACAATAGGGCACCGTGTCGGCGACGCCCATAACAATTGACACCTTGTTTTCGGTATTATTGTGCCCTGCAGCATTTCCGCCTATTGTGGCCGCCGCCAGGACGAAACATGGTGCGACAAACACCATGATTGATCACGGCGTCGATGCCGCATACATGGGATTTTGCCATGCAGACCGTCAGAAACCGGAAGACCTCCAAACCTGGCGCAACACAGACCGAAACCGTCCGCGATGTCGCGACATTACGGGCGAAAGTGCGCGAATGGCGTTTGAATGGCGAGTCGATCGGCCTTATTCCGACGATGGGCGCGCTGCATGAAGGTCACCTCGCCTTGGTTAAGGCGGCCATGCGAACCTGCGATCGCGTGGTAGCGACGATCTTCGTTAACCCAACCCAGTTCGCGCCGAGCGAAGATTTCGAGTCCTACCCACGCGACGAAGCCGACGATATCGCCAAGCTAAACGCCCTATCGACGGACTTGGCATTCATGCCAAACGTCGACGAGATGTATGCGGATGGGTTTTCGACAAGCGTTTCCGTATCGGGATTGACCGAGGGGCTCTGTGGCGCGGACCGACCGCATTTTTTCGGTGGTGTCGCAACCGTTGTCACCAAGCTTTTGCTTCAATCACTGCCGGATCGGGCTTATTTCGGCGAAAAGGATTATCAGCAGTTGCAGGTCGTGCGTCGTATGGCGCGCGACTTGGACATTCCGGTTTCCATTGTCGGGGTTCCGACGATACGCGAAGCCGATGGTTTGGCGATGTCATCCCGAAATTGGTACCTCTCGCCCGATGAAAGAGCCGTCGCGCCGGCATTGTATAAAACACTCTTGGAAATCGCCGAGAATATCGATCGCGATGGACCTTGTGGCAAGGCGATCGACGCCGGGTCCACGGCTCTCGCGGCGGCTGGCTTCGGTCCGATCGACTATATTTCAGTCTGCGATGCCGAAACATTGGAACCGCTTGAGCGGGTCGACCGGCCAGCGCGCGTTCTAGCCGCCGCGTATTTGGGCCGGACCCGGTTAATCGACAATGTCGCGGCTGGGTAAACCCTCGCCTTATCCCTTACCACCCGAAATTGGCGCGGCATAGGCCAGTTCGACGTCCCACGGGAACAAGATCCAGGTATCCTGGCTTACTTCCGTTACAAAAGTATCGACAAGCGGCCGCCCCGCGGGTTTGGCGTAAACGGTCGCGAAATGCGCCTGCGGCAGCATTTTTCGAACGATCCGTGCCGTCCTTCCGGTATCGACGAGATCATCCACGATTAACCAGCCGGAGCCGTCCCCTTCGACGGGCTTGAGAATATTCGCATCGCCCTGATCCTTGTGGGCGTAGGACGCAATACACACCGTATCGACCAACCGCACTTCGAGTTCCCGGGCAACAATAGCAGCCGGCACCAAGCCACCTCTCGTGACCGCGACGATACCCTCGAACGGGCCAAGCTCCAATAATCGCCAAGCCAACGCCCTGGCGTTACGGTGTAGTTCGTCCCAGGAAACCGGGAAATCTTTCGGAGAGGTCATGCCGGTTGTCCCATCGGGTCAAGAAGGACGCAACCCGCGATCCGCCATGTACCGTCAGTCTGGCGGGCCATCGTATAAAGCGCCATCACCTGATCGCGGTCGGGTCCTGTGAATAAGACCCGCTGTATCAGCCGGCCATCACCGCGTGCTATCAAGTTAAGAAATGTTGTATTCTGCGGCCGATAAACGGGCGCGTAGGCGTTTGCCACCATTCGCAAGAATCTTCCAGACGAGCCAAATTGTTCCTGGATGGCCGGGCTGGCCAAGGCAAAGGCCGACACCGCATCATCCCGTTCGAAGGCATCAAGTTGCGCCTTGATGATTTCGACGATCGCGGCACGCCGCCCCTCTTCGGCAAACGTCGGAAAACACGAGAGAAAAACAACCAAGACCGCCGCTAGAGTCGTCAAGCGCATCGACACTTTCACCACTGTTACGCTCTACACGCCTCTTAACGAACGAAAATTTGAACTTCGTTGGATTCGGCATCCTGGCTCGTCCGCGAGGACAGCTTTACCCGATTCCCAGGCAGTCCCATGCCGGACAACGTCCGCAAAACGCTCTC
>JAJFJC010000344.1 GCA_021774385.1 Alphaproteobacteria bacterium | reverse complement strand
TTTACCCTGCGATCCTGGATTGTTGTGGCGATTTGGATGCCATTTGGGTCCCCGTCAGAATGCAAAAAAACTGGGGTATGATTACGACTTCATGATCGCGTCGGAGCATATAAATTCAATTTTTAACCTAGTTATTTTGTTAAGGCATTATTTTGAAATTATCGTTGAAAAATGGTACCCGCTAGGGCTGGCCCTTCCGGATGTAAATTTATTTTATATTTGCCATATTAGAGTCGGTCCGGATCAGCTTGCCGGCTAATTAAAGCCCACCGATACAATTCTTTCCCCAAGAAGGTATTTATTGTTGGGGACGGGGACCGGCAAAACTACGCTATTACAAAATAGACAAATGACTATTTTTTAAGTCGGTTATCAGCATGCGGCCCGCTAAATGAGTAATGCAGAAGGACGGTTTAGCGCGCGCGATGGCGACTTGCGGCGTTACACCGCAAGCCCAGAAGACTGGAATTTCATCATCGGCCATCCGTGGGGGCGCACCGCCGAAGACCGGTGCTTCCAAATCCTCGATACCGATGGCTTCCGGCAGTCCGATATGGACGGGGGCCCCGTGCACGTTTGGGAACCGGCTGGTGATTTGAACCGCGCGAATAGCGTCGGCGGGTTTCAAGGGGCGCATTGAGACGACCATTTTACCACCGAACTGTCCCGCTGGCGCGGTGTCGATATTGGTAACATACATCGCAACGCACTCATCGCGCTCGAAATGCTTCAACGGAATATCGTCACGCAATAACGCATCCTCGAAAGAGAAGGAACAGCCCAGTGGGAAGGCAACGAGGTCGTCTCGCCAATAATCAGTGATATTGTCCGTGACGTCGATTTCGACACCGTCGCGAAAAACGCGATACCCGGAAAGATCAGTGCGAAGGTCGAGATCGGCACCCAGCGTGGGTAAATGCGGCGAGCCGACTTCGCCAACCGCTAGCAAAGGGCATGGCTTTGGATTCAGTTGACAGAATGTCTGAAAGTCCCGCGCATATTCCTTCGGCATGATTGCCAAGTTGGCTTGGACGTAACCTGGGGCCATTCCCGCGGTGTGTCCTTTGTGCACGCCCGCGCGTATGCGTAAACGTGCCTCGTGCGCGGGGTTGTCTCCATGAATGTCCACCGCTGCTATTTGCGCCATCGTTTCATCCTCTCCTAACCGAATTTGGTCACGTTGTTGCGTCGGCCGTTCTATTTAAGCGACTTAACCATCCGCCGGTAACAAGATTGGTTCGCCATGTGGCGTGGCGTGGGCAGCCTTGTCCCATGCGTTTTTTCTGCGGACGAGGTCGCCTTCGCTCAACAGGCCTTTTTGCATCACGATTCGTTCCAGCGCTTTCAACCAGTGAAGGTAGTATGTATCGCCAAGGTCCGGGTCTCCAGAGTCTTGGGCGTCGGTAATTTCCAGGGCGAGGCATTCCGCCCATTCGGGCCAGGTAAAGTGACCGCCATCATAGAGCTTCAACGTCATCGCGAATGCTTGCGCTTCCCATGGTTCGCGGAACACCGGGCCGTCCTCGTCACGCGGCAGGGAGGGAAGTTCCTCCGGCGTCGGTATATTTGAACGATTCGCCATCTCACACCGCGTCCAGATAGTCGTCCCACATATCGAGGTAGAGTTTGTCCTGTGGCGGCGCGTCCGGCCCCCAAAGATCTTGTGCGCTGAACCGAACGCTGTAGATATGCTGTGGTTTCTTTCCTTGGAAGAGAGCGTTGGTGTCCGGGAAGATAAAGACGCCATGGTCTCTATCGATGACACCTTGCCGGCCACGCACATAGCGAGGAACGCGTGTATGTCCCTTTGGATGGATATTGCGGACGAGAACGCAATCGCCTGCTTTGAATTTCGGCGCTACATCCTCGGCGACGCGGGCGGATTTCGAGTTGCGTTGCCGTTCAAATATTTGTTCGGCGGTGAGTGCCTGGTTTCTAGGGCCGCTAGGTGCCGTGTCACCTTCTAGTTCGTCTCGCGTCAGCATGCCGTGCTCGACCATCATGTTTTCCGTGCGATGCAGCCAGCGTTGATAGTAGTTTGAATTCAGATAATGTGCGGGTTCCATTTGTTCGATTCCATACCGGCCGGCATCGATATTCCATTTTCCCCATGCGCCGATGGCCGTATTCATCGCGTAGACGCGTCCTTCCCATTCGGCGTGGAAAACCGGTTCGTCATACTCAATCGGGATGGGACCAAATCCGTCCATGCCCCCCATATCATGAATACCGTCCACCATTATGCGTCCCCCGCCGGCATGGCAACTTTTTCGGTGCCGATCATCGAATTCCGGGTGACGATGTCGACAAGTTGATATTCCGTCATGCCTTCCGTTCCGGCCGGTCGTTCCGGCAATACCAGGTAGCGCAATTCGGCGGTGCTATCCCAAACCCGGACTTCGACGCTGTCGGCGAGTTCGACACCAAACTCTTGCAGCACCGCGCGGGGTTCCTTTACCAGCCGCGCGCGATAGGGAAAGGATTTGTACCAGGCCGGCGGCAGACCCAGCACCGACCACGGGTAACAGGAACACAGGGTACAGACGGTGACGTTGTGCACCGTCGATGTGTTCTCCAACACGACCATATCCGCGCCTTGCGTACCGGTATAACCAAGCGAATCGATCGCGGCCGTACCGTCTTCGAGCAGCCATTTCTTGAAGTCCGGATCGACCCAGGCGCGCGCAACGACCTGCGCGCCGTTACGGGGACCGACCTTGTTTTCATATTTGTCGACGATTTCATCCAGCGCCGCCGGGTCGACAAGCCCTTTTTCGGTTAATAGCGACTCGAGTGCCCTGACCCGTAGGTCGGTGTCCGACAAGTGCGAGTGGTCGTGTTCAGTGCTCATGATGACTTTCCGTGCTTAGCAAAAGAGAAACTCTTTGATGCAATTATAGTACAGGACTTTAACCGCTTTTAGGAAACTTCAAGCCAACGGGTCGGAAGCACGCCGCGAATACGCTTCGTTGAGGTCCGCTTTGCATTCTATGTAATCCGAGGTATCGATTGGTATAAGTAGCGGTCATGGATTGGACGGACCAAGGAATTGTCCTGTCCGCCCGCCGGCATGGCGAATCCTCGGTCATTCTGTCTTTGTTGACGGAACATCATGGTCGGCATGCGGGTGTGGTGCGGGGCGGACAGTCGCGACGGCGGCGGGGTGTTTTGCAGCCGGGTAATCTTGTGGCGGCGTCATGGCGGGCGCGGTTGGAAGAGCATCTCGGTCAATATACCGTCGAATTGGAATTTGGTTATGCCGCCCGCGTCTTCGACCGCGCGGACCGGCTGGCGGCATTGTCATCATTGTGCGCGACTCTAGATGAATGTCTGGCCGAGCGGGAACAGCATGAAAGTCTGTTCACGATGACGTTGCGGATAATCGCGGCGCTTGAGCAAGGTCCCTTTGCGGCGCGCTATGCCGAATGGGAGCTGGCGTTGTTAAGCGAGCTGGGTTTCGGCCTCGACTTGACGTCTTGTGCCGCGACCGGCGTTGTTGATGACCTCGTCTATGTTTCGCCACGCAGCGGCCAAGCCGTATCCAAGGCCGCAGGGGAACCCTATCACGACAAATTATTTCGGCTCCCCTCGTTTTTAAGAGAGGGCGGTAACGCGACGGGACGCGATATTCTCGACGGGTTACGGTTGACCGAATATTTTCTTAATCGGCATGTTTTTCAACCTCAGGGGCGCCGGTTGCCCGATGCCCGCGAAAGGTTGCACGGACTATTGCGCAAAGCAGTCGAAAATAATCGCCTTGATCTCGACGGTTGATACGGTTTCCTGTTACTATATGTTGCGAAAGTCGTCGCAAACAGCCCCTCATTTAGTAAGAGCACGATAATATGGCCCAACAGTTGGATGCTGGTGAAATTCGGCCCACCGCTTTCGCCGACGCGCTTGGCGAGCGCTATCTTTCCTATGCCTTGTCGACCATCATGTCTCGGTCGCTACCCGATGTACGCGATGGCTTGAAGCCCGTGCACCGGCGCATGCTTCACGCGATGCGGGAGTTGCGACTCGACCCGGCCTCGGGTTTCAAGAAATGCGCGCGGATTGTCGGCGACGTAATGGGCAAATACCATCCGCACGGCGATGCGGCCATCTACGATGCGATGGTGCGTTTGGCGCAATCTTTCGCGGTTCGTTATCCGTTGGTCGATGGTCAGGGCAATTTTGGTAATATCGATGGCGATAATCCCGCCGCCATGCGCTATACGGAAGCTCGCCTGACCGCGATTGCCAAGGCCCTGCTCGAAGGAATTGACGAAGACGCGGTCGATTTCCGAGAGACTTATGATGGTGAGGGCGAGGAGCCACTGGTTCTCCCCGCGAGTTTTCCGAATTTGCTGGCCAATGGTGCCGCGGGAATCGCGGTGGGTATGGCGACCAGCATACCGCCGCATAACGCGGGAGAAATTTGCACGGCTTTATTGCATTTGATCAAGCGGCCGAACGCGACCATTGGCAAGCTTGTGGATTTTATTCCGGGACCGGACTTCCCCACGGGCGGCGTTTTGGTTGAGAGCCGAGAGAATGTACTCGAGGCCTATAACACGGGGCGCGGTGGCTTCCGCCTGCGGGCACAATGGCATACGGAGAAGGTAAAGGGTGGCGGTTACAAGGTCGTCGTTACCGAAATTCCCTACCAGGTCCAGAAGTCGAAACTGATCGAGAAGATCGCCGAACTGATGCATGCGCGGAAGCTGACGATGCTGAACGACATCCAGGATGAGTCAACGGATGAGGTCCGTTTGGTTCTCGAACCAAAGAGCCGGAACGTGGATTCAACGGTCCTGATGGAATCGCTATTTCGTCAGACCGATCTCGAGACACGGTTTTCCCTGAACATGAATGTATTGGATGCTGATCAGTCGCCACGGGTGATGAACCTGAAGGAAGTGCTGTGCGCGTTTCTTGATCATAGGCATGATGTTCTTATCCGGCGCTCCCGGTTCCGGTTGGGGAAGATCGAACACCGTTTGGAGATTCTCGACGGCTACCTCATTGCGTATCTGAACCTGGATGAAGTAATTCGGATTGTGCGCGAGGAAGACGACGCCAAGGGCGCCCTCATGGCGCAATTTTCGTTGAGTGAGCTACAGGCCGATGCCGTTCTCAATATGCGGCTGCGCAATTTGAGAAAGTTAGAGGAAATGGAAATCCGTGGCGAGCATAAGAGCTTGTCCGACGAAAAGGCTGAGCTGGAGACGCTCTTGGGCGATGAAACGCTGCGTTGGAAAGCGATCACCGGCCAAATTCAGGAAATTCGCTCGAAATTTGGCGAGAAGAGTGAGATCGGCGCTAGGCGCACTGAAATTGGCGAACCACCTTCCGATGTCGTCATACCATTGGAGGCGATGATCGACCGCGAACCGGTAACCGTGGTCTGTTCAAAGAAGGGATGGGTTAGGGCGGCGCGGGGGCATCTGCAGGACTTTAGCGAGGTTCGCTATAAGGAAGGTGACAAGGAGCGCTTTGTTTTCCATGCGGAAACCACCGACAAGATACTAGTGTTCGCGACCAACGGTCGATTTTACGCAATGGGCGTCGACAAACTGCCGGGCGGCCGGGGGTTCGGCGAGCCGTTGCGGCTGATGTTCGACATGCCCAGCGATCATGATATCGCCGAACTGTTGATATTCAAGCCGGGCCGAAAGCTGCTGATCGCGTCGAGCGATGGGCGCGGATTTGTCGTGACCGAAAAAGATGTGTTCGCACAAACCCGTGCCGGTAAGCAGGTGCTAAACGTTTCCGGAAATGCCGAAGCCAAGGTGTGCGTGCCGGCCGTAGGCGATTCCGTCGCCGTTATCGGCGAAAATCGCAAGCTGTTGATATTCGATGCTGCGGAATTGCCGGAAATGACCAGAGGACGCGGCGTAATCTTGCAGCGCTACAAGGATGGCGGACTGTCCGATGTCTGTATGTTCAATCGTACCGATGGACTGCAATGGCGTTCCGGTGAACGGACGCGGACCGAGACGAATTTGCGGGACTGGGCCGGGAAGCGTGCGCAATCCGGCCGACTCCCGCCGAAGGGATTCCCCCGAAACAATCGTTTCCGTTAATCGCTGACTTGCGACCTGTTCGTTTCGGTATCAATCGATTTCCAACCGCGCGGGCCGAAGCCTTCTATCGGCTGGAAGCGGACCTTGTATTGCATCTTCGGACTGTTCGCGACCCAGAAACCTAAATACACATAGGGCAGGTTTTCGGCCCTTACCCGTTCAATGAGAGAAAGGACAATGTAGCTGCCGAGACTACGATTCGATGTTTCCGGATCGAAGAAACTGTAGACGGCGGAATAGCCATCGCCCACCTTGTCGATAAGGCAAGCGGCTACAAGATCGCCTTCCGGATTCCGGTATTCAAGAATGCTTGTGTGCACGGGACTCGAAACGACCATTTCGAAATAGTCGTTTCTATCCATGCGTGCCATATCGCCACCGCCATGGCGCGACTGCATGTAGCGTGAAAACAAGGCGAATTGCTCGTTGCTGACTTGCGTGCCCTTGTCTTCGATCAGGAGGTCCGCGTTTTTATTTCGGATGCGCCGCCACGCACGGCTGACTTTGAATTCGGACGCCACGACGCGGACCGGGACACAGGCGACACAGTCGCGGCAGGCCGGACGATACGCAATATGATGGCTGCGGCGAAACCCGCCTTGCGACAAAATTTCATAGCGGGATTGCGCGCCGAGCCCGGACAGATCCGTAAAAAGTTGCTGTTCGACTTTCCCGCGCAGATAGGGGCAAGGCATGGGCCCTGAGCGAAAAAAGGTGAACAGGCTTGGTTTGCGCTGGCTCGTCATGATTGGGAAGGTTACGCGCGAGGCGTCGAACCGTCAAAGGTCGGGGTCTGTATTGACCACGAATGTCCCGGAAAGAATGTCGTGCGCGCAACGCCTGCGGTCGTTAAATAACGCAACGGCCAAGATCAACATGGTTGTAAGCGTGACACTTAAGTAGAAGAGGGCTGACATGGCAAAAGCTTGCAACAGCGGTGGCCGGCCGCCTGACTGGGTACGGACCTCGATTCCCATGAATTGCATGCCCACGGTCGCCGAACGTCTGCCCGCAATCATAAACGTATGATAGGCGACTGGTATTAGGGGCGTCAGTGCCAATAAACCATACAAGAGGCCCAGCGTAAGAAAAACGAGGACCCATAGCGCGGCCAAAATCACGCCTATAACGACGAGATCGATAACGAAGGCCGTGACGCGTCGCCACATTACGCCCTCGAATAGAGCGTCTTCGTCTAAATTCAGCCCGACGCGCGACCAGTCCAACGCCGCGTCGCTTCTTTCGGGCAAGCCTTTGCCGCTCAATTCTTTCTCCTCCGCAGCGCTGTCGCCAAGCCTATAGATTGGTAGGCACATTCAACGGTGCAAGATGTCCTAATCGTCGGCCTTGAAAATACGGGGGGGGCCGGGACCTTGATCGTCGCGATCCTTGGGTTCTCGAAGCAGAACGATAATCAAACGTCGGTTACGTGGTGATAAGGGGTCGTCGGGAACCAATGGTTCACGGTCCGCGAGGCCGCTGATTCTTTCGAAACGTCCGTTTGGTATGCCATTTTCGACCAAAACCTGTCTGCCGGCATTGGCGCGGTCAAGTGACAATTCCCAGTTCGTTTTACCTGATTTCGAGCGGAAGGGCGCCGCATCGGTGTGCCCGGATAGGGATAGTTTGTTTGGTAGGCGTTCGACGACACTGGCGATTAAAAGGAGCAGCTTTCTTGTACGCTCATTGAGCTCTGCGCCGCCCGGCTTGAACATCGCGGAATCTTTTTGGTCGATCAATTGAATACGCAGGCCTTCGTCGGTGATATCGATTTTAACCGCTTCGTGCAGGCTGCGAAGTTCGGGAATGTCATCCAGTGCCTGTTGAATCGCGGCTTCTGCGGCCTTGAATTGTTTCGCTTCGTTTTCCGATTTGCTATCCGTGATGTTGGGAAGGTCTTCCTTGAGGTCCGGAACTTGCGGCGCTTCCTTGACCTCTTTGTCCGCGGTTTCGATTTCAGCGGTTGGCGAAAGTTGTGTGGAACTGTAGGGCTCCTGAACCGGGCCTGGTTCGGTCGCTGAAATTCCGCCAAATACACCTTCGCCACCGGTCGTCCCGGTCTTCGCGCCAACGGGTAGAAAAAAGTTCGAAATTCCTTCCAGCTTTTCCTCCGTTGTTGCGTTCAGGAGCCATAAAAGCAGGAAAAACGCCATCATCGCCGTGACAAAGTCAGCATAGGCAACTTTCCAGGCGCCACCGTGCGCCGGCGGTGGTGGTGGCTTTACTTTTTTAAATAATATTTCTCTTTTCGGTTCTCCCGCTTCTTCACTCATGTCAACGACCCTCGCTGCCTTCGGCGTTTTTCTTGTCCTTGGCAGCTTTCGCGTCGGCCATTCGTACCAGGAGGATGCTGATGCGCCGATTGCTCGGCGCGTTCGGTTCCTTGGGAAACAGGTGTTCGGTATCCGCGCGCCCGACGACGTTCGCGATTCGTGCCTCCGGAAGGCCCGCGCCCGTCATCGTGCGTCGTGCCGAGTTCGCTCGATCCCCGGAGAGCTCCCAATTCGTATAGGGGGTGTTTGGCGGTAGCGGGGCGGAGTCGGTATGACCACTAATCGAGACCGGATTTGGAAATCGCGCGACAATGCGTGTAACAATTTGCAGCAGGGCCTTGAAGTAAGGCGTAAAGGTCGCGCTGCCCGGTTTGAACATCGTTGCCTTTTCTTGGTCGATGAGTTGGATACGCAATCCTTCGGGTGTTTCGTCGATGAGAAGACTGTCTTGGAACTCGCTGAGCTCCTTATTTTGCTCGACGGCGAGCCGTAAATCCGCTTGAGCCTTTTGAAAGGCCTCTGCTTCGCGTTTGCGAGCTTCGAAATTGGTGCTGTCGGGATTCGGTTCGTCCGATGTCAGGGCCGCCTCGGCTTTCCCCTTGCGATCCTTTGGCCCCCCAGCCGACGGTATTGGAATCGTGACGGTTGGAGGCGAACCGGCCGACCGCAGGTTGCCGATTGCCCCCACGGCCAAGCCGCCCAACAAACCACCCGACCCACTTTCGTCGCCGGATGTCACGGTTTGCGGTTGGAAATATTGGGATAGCCCGGCCTTCTGGTCCGACGTCGTTGCGTTGAGCAACCATAGCAACAGGAAAAATGCCATCATCGCTGTAACGAAATCCGCATACGCGACTTTCCACGCGCCGCCATGGCCGCCGTCAGCTCCCTTGAGCTTTTTCTTTAGGATTAGCGGCTCAAGGGCTTCTTCGTCCGACATGGTCTTGGGCTATCCGTTTATGTCTTACGTCTAGACGGGCGGCAATTCACCACAGGCGTCTTCCAACTCGGCGAATGTCGGACGCTGATGTGATTGCAGAACCTTGCGGGCGAATTCGACGGTTACGGCGGGCGCGTACCCCTGCAGATAGGCGATGATGCCCGCTTTCATGCAGACGAAGTAAGCATGTTCGTCCTCGCGAATCGCTTTTACTGAAGCCGCCATGGGACCCATGAAACCATAACACAGCAAAATGCCAAGGAAGGTTCCGACGAGCGCGGCGGCAATCAAGCCGCCCAAAACTTCAGGTGGCTCCGAGATTGAACCCATCGTGACAATGACACCCAAAACCGCCGCGACGATACCGAGACCCGGAAAACTTTCGGCGAAGGTGTTGAGGGCGTGCGCGACATGGTCGGCTTCGTGGTGATGAGTGTCGAGCTCGATATCGATCAATGTCTCGACTTCCACGGCATTGTCCGTACCCAATGTCATCAGACGCAGGTAATCGCACATGAATTCGGTTGCGTGATGATCACCATGAAACTTTGGGAACGCCTGAAAGACGGTGCTGTCGTGAGGGTTTTCAACATGCTGTTCCAATGCCAGCATTCCCTTGGTCTTGGCCATGCGAAAAACCTGATACTGCATGGTCAGCAATTCCAGATAATCGGCTTTTTTGTATTTTGGTCCCTTCAACAATGCGCCAAATGCCCCGAGGGCACCCTTAAGCACTTGTGAAGGGTTGGCGATAATGAAGGCGCCAACGCCACTACCACCAATGATAATGAATTCCAATGGCTGCCATAGCACGCCCATATCACCATGGACGGCGTAAGACCCCAACACACAGCCAGTAACGACGACGACGCCAATGATTAGAAACATGCCTGCCCCAGGTTTAACGTTCGGAGAAAACTACGTTCTTATGGTTAACGGAGTCTATCCTTATGGTTAACAAATCGTCTTTAGTATTCGTGAGAAGTATTAACAATACGTTTGTTTTTTTATGTCGACGTTAATTACATTCGTTCGCCGCGACCAATCGGTAGTTGTGGTTTTTATTCGCCGCTTCCATCATCTTGTAGCCGCCGGGTAGGAAAGCCACCTTCGGCCAAGCGCGTGATAATTTCGTCCACATGCTCCGAATCTCGCGTCTCAACTACCGCATCGAGTTCCGCGAGTTTGACGGGAACGTCGTAGAACATACGCTGGTGATAGATTTCCACGATATTCCCGCCAGCCTCGCCGATATGCTGAGCGACCCTTGCCAGAATTCCGGGCTGATCACTGATGGTGACGCGAAGTCGCGCCATATGCCCCGCGCGTGCCATGGCGCGCATTAGGATCGATGCGAGGATTCGCGGATCGATATTACCGCCACAAGCGATGAGGCCGACTTTCGTCCCCGCCCATTGAGGGGCAATTTCACACAATGCGGCGAACGGCGCGGCGCCCGCGCCCTCGGTGTGGATTTTGGCATCAATGAGCATTGTCTGTACCGCCGATTCGATCGCCGATTCGCTGACAATCATTAGGTCGTCGACGAGCCTTTCGATAATCGCGCGCGTAATCGTGCCCGGCATCTTGACCGCGATGCCTTCCGCTATGCTATCGCCGCCTGGATCCTTTGTGTTGCCACGGATTGCATTGTGCATCGTGGGGTATAGTTCCGTTTCGACACCGATAATCCGAATTTCTGGATTTATGGCCTTAGCGGCCGTGGCTACCCCGGAAATGATTCCGCCGCCGCCGATGGGCACGATAATGACGTCCAAGTCCGGTACGTCTTCCAGCATCTCCAACGCAACTGTTCCTTGGCCGGCGATAATTCTTTCATCATTGTAGGGATGGACGAAAGTAAGCTTTTCCCGTGCCGCTAAATCGAGCGCGAAGGGTTCGGCCGTGCTGATGTTATCGCCATGCAATAAAACTTGCGCACCAAACGCCTGTGTTCGGCGTACCTTATTGAACGGCGTTCCCTCCGGCATCACGATCGTGGCGGGAATTCCCAAGCGCTGGGCATGATAGGCAACGCCTTGCGCATGATTGCCGGCGGAAATGGCGATGACGCCGCGCGTCCTTTCGTCTGGTGTCAGGCTCAACAACTTGACCAGAGCCCCCCGATCCTTGA
>JAJFJC010000343.1 GCA_021774385.1 Alphaproteobacteria bacterium | reverse complement strand
GCAAAAGCGTTACAGGCCGCGATGACGAGCGCGGCCAGGCCCCGTTGCCTCGTGGCCCGGCGGCCGCAAATCGATGGCGCCAATCATGGACGCAGCCAGGATGGGCCAATGACCGATTTACTGCGCCGTTGTGCGGCGCATGGTGACGAAAAAGGAATCGTCGATGTCAGCGTCAATGGTGGGTTTCCTTGGGCCGATATTGAGTGGGCGGGTCCTTCCGTAACCGTCACTTATGACGAAGGCATGGATGGCGCCGCGGATCGCGCGCGCGAAATCGCCGAGTCGATGATGGACACGGTCTGGGATGAGCGCGCCACTGTGACGATCGAGCATTTGCAGGTTGACGAGGCCATGACCCGGGTCAAGGCGGCCGGACAAGGCGACAAACCTATCATCCTTGCCGATTTTAGCGACAATCCCGGCGGTGGTAGTTACGGCGACAATCCGACCTTGCTTGCCGGCATGATCGAAGCTGATTTGCAGGACAGTGTTTTTGGTACGATTTCTGACCCGGAAGCCGTCGTCACCTGTCAACGTGCCGGTGTGCGCGGCACCGTGACAATTCCGCTTGGAGGCAAAATCGACCCGGACTTCGTACCGCCCCTCACCGTGACGGGCGAAGTCGTGGCTATTTCGGATGGCGGGTTTACCTATGAAGGTCCGATGTCGACGGGCCTGCGTAGCTCCATGGGACCGACGGTAATTCTGCGCATTGGCGGTATTGACGTTATAATCTCGACCGCGCGGCTCCAGGTCTTGGACTTGGCTATTTTCCGTTCTCAAGGCATTGACCCGGAAGGGAAATCGATCGTTGCGGTGAAGTCGGCACATCATTTCCGCGGTGCATTCCAGCCGATTGCGCGCGAAATTTTTCTAGTCGATGCGCTCGGCCTCGCGACGCCGAGCCTGAAAAGCCTGAATTACGAGAACGTTCGGCGTCCGGTTTGGCCGCTCGATATGGATTAACCGTTGTCTATCAACTCATCGTGACGGCTTGTTGAAAAGACCTCTCGCGCAATATCCGCTAAATTAATAAGCTCGAAATTAACGATAAAGATCGGATTTACGCGGTTGTTGGATCGCTAGAATCGGTTCCAACCAACCCTGGTCTGTCTAACGATTAGGATGTTGCGATGCGCCTATTGATCAGCACGTTTCTTCTTTTAGCGGTTTGTTTTACACACCCGGCCTTGTCAAAGCCGTCGCACATGCCGGTCCCGCGCCCCGCGCCGGATTGGATTATTTCGGAATGGATTAATGGCGACGCGAAAACGTTGGAAGACCTTCGGGGCAAGGTCGTCATAGTCGATTTTTTTCAACTCTGGTGTCCTGGCTGTAATGCATTCTCAATTCCGCTGCTCAAACGATGGGAACAGGTATTTGCCCCAGAGATCGAAGCGGGCAAGCTCGCCGTTATCAGTATTCACACCGTCTTTGAAGGCCATGACTATCAAAATCCGAATAAGCTGAAGAAATTTCTGAAGCGTAAGAAAATTCACCATCTCGTTGGAGTCGACCGGCATCGCGCGGGCGAACGCGTGCCACGAACGATGCGGTTGTTCGGGACCAGAGGTACGCCGGAGATGGCATTTATTGACCAAACCGGTGTTATACGGTTTCAGGAATTCGGCGGATTTAACGTCGATCGCGCGGAAAGAGTGCTGCGAAACCTGCTTGGACTTTAAATCCCGTCGCGGCCTTTGTCCGTGGATTCGCTAAATATACATATCCCGTAAATTGTAATTCTTCACAACGGAACGTCGTGTCGCTTCATTCCAGAGGTTCTGGTCTGCATTGTTCGCCAAAGGTTCATAACAATAGGGCATTTCGTCTGGAAATCGCCGATGGCGTGCGTCGATGCCAATGGCGATCATGCGGCTACGTTCGTCTATATGATGATCGTCAAACGTAACCACACGGCCGTCGAGATGTTCGACGGTCATGTCCTGCACGCGCTTGCGAGGGAAAAATCCAGCGTTGAGCGTAACCCGGCGTTCCGGGGAAGTGTTGGCGAAGGAGCCGTGCACGACCTGCCGGTTGAGAATGAAGGTGTCTCCTGCTTCGCATAGCAGCGGAATAGCGCCATCGATGCGATCGGAGCCCGTGTTTTTGATCATCCCGCGAATGTCCATCTTTCCCGATTTGTGCGTGCCTGGCAGAATCCAAACGCTGTTCGCGGCCGTGCTCGGGAAAAGCTGCGTCATGAAGTTGAACCCATGGGCGCCGTGATCCCAATCCGGTGAGTCCCAATGGGTCGTGCCGTCCTGATGCCAGGCGACAGAGGGGCCGAGGCCGGGTTCCTTGAGGAAGGTCACTTCATTATATGGCACGAAGTCAGCGCCGAGGACGGCTTCCGCGATAGCGAGTAAGCCTGGGTGGCCATATAACCGCAAAGAGGAATCCATGAGTTGCAGGTTGCCATGCAGGTTTTGCACCGTCCACGCCGGTGCATCCGCCGAAGGTACTGCTTCATGCATTTTGGCCGGATGTCGGCCTTTATTCTTAGCCGTTCCGCCCAAAGGGTCGCTCAATGGTCGGGCGAAGCGGTAGGGTGCACGTTCGAATTCGCTTCCAAAGGCCGGGCGCCCTTTGGCGTCATAAATGCTCTTTGGATCGAGCGGCGCGACGTCGAGCATTTGTTCGACATCGGCACGCAGTTCGGCCAATTCCGTATCGTCGACGATATTCTCGAAAACGTAGAAACCATGGCGCCAATACGCATCGAGTATGTCGGCGTCGAGTTTTCCATTCGCGTCGAGTTTGATGGGCCCCCGATTGCCGATTTCTTCGGCGCGCCGGGTGCCCTCGCGAATGTAGTCTTTCATTATTTCTGCATGTTCGTCCGCCGTAAGGACGTCGTTTTCGAAAGCCGCCATTATTCCATCACCGCCTAGCCTTAAAAGTTGGTCAATTTTCGCTATATTGACTAATTTGGCAACCCATCGACGGAAAAGGCGCATCTTTGCATGGCGAGGAAACTGGTTTTCGACTTGCACGGTGTTTTGCCGCGACGCTAGATTAAGGCAACGTTACGAACTCAATCTTCTCGATAGCGGCGAAATCACGAGGGTTGGGCGGGGCGCCATGGCGTCGCCGTTCTTCACCTTTGTTGAATATCGCGTCGATGAAGATTTTTATCATTGAGAGGGCAGCAGATGAACGAGATCAAGAAGCCGTATAAATGGGTTGGCACGAACCAGATTCGCCCCGATGGAATTCCAAAAGTGACGGGCCTGGCGAAATTCGGTAACGATTACAGCTTGCCGGGCTCGCTTTACGGCAAAGTTTTGCGTAGCCCGCATGCGCATGCCCATATCAAATCGATTGATACCAGCAAGGCCGAGGCGCTACCGGGTGTCAAGGCGGTGATGACCGGGGCTGACCTGCCGGAGCAGACCTTCGCCTATGTCGGCGCGGCGCGCGTTCAAATTAATATGTGGCATATCTCACGCAACGTTATGGCTCGTGAGAAGGCGCTTTATGAGGGGCACGCGGTTGCCGCCGTGGCCGCGATCAATCCGGCTGTCGCGGCGGAAGCCTGCGGTCTGATCGAAGTCGATTACGAGGTGCTGCCGCACGTAATTGACGTTGAGGCGGCGGCGGCGGAAGACGCGCCACTTCTGTTCGAGGACATGATCACGCGCGATGTCGAGCCCACGCCGACGAAACCATCGAACATTGCCAAGGTCGTCGGATTTGAGATCGGCGACATCGAGGATGGATTTGCGAACGCGGACGAGATCGTTGAGAAGGAATACCGCACCGCGGCCGTGCACCAAGGTTATATCGAACCGCACGCCACTCTGGCGCGCAGCGATGCGGATGGCCAGACCGAAATCTGGAGTGCTAGTCAGGGTCATTTCCAAATTCGCAACTGGGTTTCGAAAATCTGCGGCATCCCACTTGGCGACATAAAGGTCAATCCGGCGGAAATCGGTGGCGGCTTCGGTGGCAAGACCGTGG
>JAJFJC010000342.1 GCA_021774385.1 Alphaproteobacteria bacterium | reverse complement strand
TAGGGCGGCACGATGCGGTGGTTCGAAAGAATGACCAAATCCATATCCTCGAGGAAACGAATCCGCCTGTCCGAACCAGAACCGCCTACAAACTTGCCCTCGCCGCCGGAACCGTGCCGTACCGAAAAACTGTCGAGCATGACCGGATAACGCCACTCCAGGATTTCCGGGTCGGTCAGCCTTGTGTTCGTCATATGGGTATGCACGGCGGAGGTGCCGTCGAAATCCGGCCCCGCGCCGGAACCGCCGCAGACCGTTTCGTAATATTGATAGGCGTCGTTGCCGAAGAGGACATTGTTCATCGTTCCCTGACTGGCGGCGAGCACACCCAACGCTCCGAACAAGGTATCGGTGACGACTTGACTGGTTTCCGTATTGCCGGCCACGACGGCGGCCGGATATTCGGGTGCCAGCATGCAGCCTTTAGGAATGATGATATTGATCGGTTTCAGGCAACCCTCATTCAACGGAATTTGATCGTCGACCAAGGTGCGGAAGACATACAACACCGCCGAGCGGCACACAGCCGACGGCGCGTTGAAGTTTGTCGGGCGTTGCGGGCTGGTGCCGGTAAAATCGACCGTGGCTTCCCGCTTGTCCTTGTCGAAGGTGATCTTGACCTTGACGACGCCGCCCTCATCCAGCGGATAGGCGAATTCGCCGTCCTTCATCACTTCGATGACGCGGCGCACCTGTTCCTCCGCATTGTCTTGCACGTGACGCATATAGGCGTGCACCACATCGAGACCGAACTGTTCGATCATGCGATGGACTTCGCGCACACCCTTTTCGCCAGCCGCGATCTGCGCCTTGAGGTCGGCCACGTTATGGTCCGGCTGACGGGCGGGATAACGGCCAGAGGCCAGATGGGCGCGCAGTTTGTCTTCCAGGAAATCGCCCGCATCGACGAGCTTGAAATTGTCGAAGAGAATGCCTTCTTCCTCAACAGTCGTGCTGTCCGGCGGCGTCGAGCCCGGCGTACGCCCGCCGATATCGGCGTGATGCCCCCGGCTGGCGACGAAAAACAAAATATCTTCGCCCTTCTGGTTAAAAATTGGCGTGATTACCGTCACGTCCGGCAGATGGGTCCCGCCATTGTAGGGCGCGTTCACCACATAGACATCGCCCGGCTTCATCGCGCCGGCATTTTCGGTCAGCACGGTGCGGATCGATTCGCTCATCGAACCCAAGTGGATTGGGATGTGCGGCGCGTTGGCGACCAGCATGCCATTGGGGTTGAAGATCGCGCAGGAAAAGTCGAGCCGTTCCTTGATATTCACCGAATAGGCCGTGTTTTCCAAGGTGACACCCATTTGTTCGGCAATCGTCATGAACAGATTGTTGAACACTTCGAGCATCACCGGGTCGCAATCGGTACCGATAGCAAAGGTCCGCTGCATCGCCACGACACGGGTCAGGATCAGGTGCCTTTTCGATGTCAGTTCCGCTTGCCAGCCAGGTTCGACGATTGTCGTCGCCGTCTGTTCGCGGATAATCGCGGGTCCCAATACTTTGTTACCGGGCAGAAGCGTGTCTCTATCGACAACTGGCGTCTCCCGTTCTTCGCCATCCATATAGGCCTTCACCACGGCCATGGCCGCGACTTCGCTTTCCGCTCCCGAGGCGGCACGGTCCGTTTCCGCGCTCCCGGCCATTAAGCCAATTCCCTCGACAGCGGCCGCTTCGATGATCAGCTTTTTCTCCGGCATGATGAAACCGTAATGCTGGTGATGCGCCGCCTCGAAACGCGCGGTCATTTCTTCCGGCGTTCCGAAGTCGATAGCGTGCGGCGTATCGCTACCTTCATAACGCAGATGGACCCGGCGTATGACTTCGATTCGCTGATTGGGAATATCCTGTTCGCGTAATTCCGCTTCAACCTCGCCGGCCAAACCATCGAGTGTCGCGGAAAGCGATGCCATCACGGCATCGTCGAGAATGACTTCGACCGCCCTTTCCCGCAGCGCCCGAATATCGGCAAGCCCCATCCCGTACGCGGAAAGCACACCGGCAAAGGGATGAACGAGAACTTTTGTCATCCCCAACGCGTCGGCGACAAGACAAGCGTGCTGGCCACCGGCACCGCCGAAACAGTTGAGGGTGTATCCGGTCACGTCATAGCCGCGTTGAACGGAAATTTTCTTGATCGCGTTGGCCATGTTTTCGACCGCGATCTTCAGATACCCGTCCGCGACGGCGGCCGGCGTACGTTCGTCGCCCGTCGCCGCTTGAATTTCGGAGGCCAAGGCGGTGAATTTTTCATGAACAACATCGGCATCCAGCGGAGCGTCCTGATTGGCACCGAAGACGTGCGGGAAAAAGTCCGGCTGAAGCTTGCCAAGCATGACGTTGCAATCGGTAACACTGAGGGGGCCGCCGCGGCGATAGCAGGCCGGCCCCGGATTGGCGCCCGCCGATTCCGGGCCGACACGATAGCGCGAACCATCGAAGAAACAGATCGAGCCACCGCCCGCCGCCACGGTGTGGATCAGCATCATCGGCGCGCGCATGCGTACGCCGGCGACCTGGGTTTCAAAGGCGCGCTCGTACTCACCATCGTAATGCGCGACATCGGTCGATGTACCGCCCATGTCGAACGAGATAATCTTGTCGAAACCCGCCTGTCCGGCGGTTTCTACCGCACCGACAATACCGCCGGCCGGGCCGCTCAGGATCGCATCCTTGCCCTGGAAGCGGTTCGCGTCGGTTAGACCGCCGCTCGATTGCATGAACATTAGTCGGGTGCCGCCGAGTTCGGAGGCGACCTGGTCGACGTAGCGACGCAGCAGCGGCGATAAATAGGCATCGACGACTGTCGTGTCACCACGGCTAACCAGCTTCATCAGGGGGCTGGTTTCGTGGCTCGTTGATATCTGGGTGAATCCAATGTCCTGCGCCAGCTTGGCCGCCGCCGCCTCATGCTCGGTGAAGCGATAGCCATGCATAAAAACGATAGCAACCGACCGGATGCCATCATCATAGGCCGCCTGTAACCGGGGTCGTGCCGCCGTGGGTTCGAAGGCGCGTAGGACTTTTCCATCGGCCATGACACGCTCGTCGATTTCGACGACTTGTTCGTAAAGCATTTCAGGCAACACGATCTTGCGGTCGAACAGGTTCGGTCTCGTTTGATAGCCGATCCGCAAGGCGTCGCGGAAACCGTCGGTCGTAACCAGTAAGGTGCGATCGCCCTCGCGCTCCAAGAGGGCGTTCGTCGCGACGGTCGTGCCCATTTTGACGACCTCGATCTCCGCGCCGGGTATCGGCGCGCCGGCAGCGATGCCCATCAAGTCGCGGATGCCTTGCACGGCGGCGTCGCGATAATGCTCCGGGTTCTCCGACAGGAGCTTATGCGTCACCAACTCGCCATCCGGCCGTTGCGCCACGATATCCGTGAACGTTCCGCCACGGTCAATCCAGAACTGCCAGCGCGAATCGATATCAGTCATGACACGGTACTCCTATCGTCAAAAATGTTTCATAATTTTATAGACGTTTTATCGATAAATTATCAACGTTAATTTTCCAACCAATCCTGCTACCCTGCCAGGGAAAAATTTGGGAGGCGCCGGTGCCACGTATTAGCGAAGTAGAGCGAGACCAATTGCCCTCGAGCTTGGGCGACGGACAGCGTACCAAACGAGGCGAACCAACTTGGGAGCGCATCGCGGCCCATTGTCCCCAACAACTCATTCAAATAGACGCCCTCATGCGAAGTTTCGCGGAGCACGGCACCATGCCCCGGCGCTATATCGAAATCGCGGTCGTCACCGTCTCGCAGCTCAATGAATGCCGCCATTGTGTAGGACGCCACGCCACGCGCCTGTACGAAACGGGTCTGCCCCATGATACAATCGAGCGCATTCTCGATACGGATTGCCCAGGATTGGACGAAAAAGATCGTCTCGTGCGCGATTATGCCCGGCAGGTCAGTGAAAATTCCGCCATGAT
>JAJFJC010000341.1 GCA_021774385.1 Alphaproteobacteria bacterium | reverse complement strand
TGCATGACAGCACGACGCTGCTCTATCGCGCTAGCAAATACGACTGCGATCAATGTCCCTTGAAGCCACGATGCTGCCCGAACCTACCGCATCGCCGGGTTCCCCGCGACATCGACGAGCCGGTTCGCGATCAGGTCCGCGCCCTGGCCAAGACGCCAGCCTTCAAACGCTCCCGAAACGAACGCAAGAAAGTCGAGATGGCCTTCGCCCATATGAAACGGATCTTCAAGCTCGATCGCCTCAGATTACGGGACCTTTCCGGCGCCCGCGACGAAATTCTGCTCACCGCAACAGCCCAGAACCTCCGCAAGCTCGTCAAATACGCGGGACCCGCACCGCCAAACCGTCTGAATCGATGCACTGCATAGTCAAAACATCAGATAAATTGAACCAAACGATGAAAAGCCGCCGCCCTACCAAAAGGCAGTCAAATCAACCGATGCCAAATCCGCCTCGACAATCGCAACTCGCTTCAAAAACAAGTTTTGCAACAGAATCGGCTAAAAAGAGAACTTGTGCCGATCCAAAACGACTTCCGATGTTCCACCAATAAAGTAGACGTCCATAAATCCCAGGGGACGGCGGTTGCCGAGGAGGCCATTAAGCTGTATTAGTTCCGACTTGATCTGACATCGTTCCTTGAAAGGAGCGAGGGTTACCGGTTTTGATGGCGGTGCGAACCGAACCATCGAAACACAAAGAAAGGTAACCCTCATGTTGCAGACTAGCGAAAAGATCATCCGTCACAAAGTAGGCCTTCTCAATCTCGCCGAGGAGCTTGGCAACGTATCGAAGGCGTGCCAGGTGATGGGCCTGTCGCGCGATACGTTTTACCGTTACAAGGCGGCGGTGGAGGATGGCGGTGTCGCGGCGCTGTTCGAGAAGAGCCGCAAGCATCCCAATCTAAAGAACCGCACTGATCCGGACACCGAGGCCGCCGTTGTCGCCTACGCTATTGAATGCCCGGCGCATGGTCAGGTCCGCGTCTCCAACGAGCTCCGCAAGCGTGGCGTATTCGTGTCGGCCAGCGGGGTGCGCAGCATCTGGCTACGTCATGATCTGGCGAGCTTCAAATTGCGTCTGAAGGCCTTGGAGGCGAAAGTTGCCGAGGAGGGTTTTATCCTCACCGAGGCCCAGGTTCAGGCGCTGGAAAAGAAGAAGCTGGACGATGAGGCCTGGGGCGAGATCGAGACCGCGCACCCGGGCTATCTGGGCTCCCAGGACACCTTCTATGTGGGAACGTTGAAGGGCGTCGGGCGGATTTATCAACAGACCTACGTCGACACCTACGCCAAGGTTGCTCAGGCCAAACTCTACAAAACCAAGACCCCGATCACGGCGGCCGACATGCTCAACGATAGGGTCCTACCGTTTTATGAAGCGCATGACCTGCCGGTGCTGCGTATCCTAACCGATCGCGGCACGGAATATTGTGGTCGCGCCGACCGGCACGATTATCAACTGTTCCTGGCGATCAACGACATCGAACACACCAAGACCAAGGTCAAATCACCCCAGACCAACGGCATCTGCGAGCGGTTCCATAAAACCATTCTGCAGGAATTTTATCAGGTGACGTTCCGTCGAAAAATCTACGAAACCATCGAGGCGCTGCAAAACGACCCGGACGAATGGATCGATCACTACAACAATGAACGCACCCATCAGGGTAAAATATGCGAAGGCCGGACGCCCTTGCAGACCCTGGAGGACGGCAAACTCATCTGGAAGGAAAAATTCATAGCTTGAACTTGACCTGACAGACGCCGCCTCAAAGCCGGTAACTGTCAGATTAAGTCTGAATTACTACAGTTCACATTGTAACGCCGCGAACCTGGGAAACCTAAACGCTCGGAAGTCGCGTCTGTGCGCAGATCATCCGCTTCTCATCATTGCTCCACCGACGCCGCTTCCCCACATCCAAAAACCCAGTAGTGTCCACTAGGTGACGTGGGCACTATCTCTCATGAACCTGCGGCGTTAGGGCGGGGGCCACGTTCCATCATGGTACCCAAGCTGTTCTTAAAGCACGGAGACAATAATTTGTTCAGAAATTATTAATTTTCCAACTCACGAATAAGCGTTTCACTCTTCGTTCGAAGGTATGCAGGCAACTCTCGCTTCATGATTTCTTTTAGTTTTTCGACAGCCGCTGCACGCTTGTTATTTTGCGACAAGGCCTGAGCGTAAAGAACTTGTACGTCATTGTTTTCCATAAAATTTTTGGCAACCGGTCTGATCAGTTTGAGGCTTCGTTGTGGTTCAGTTTTCGACTTAAGTAAAATCTCGACCATGGTTACAATAGCCGGCGTCGAATTTGACGAAGCCGAGAGGGCGCGCTCTGCATATTCCTGTGCTTTCTCGAGATTCTCATCCATCAGGAGGTTGGCTAAATTATTGAGAGCAATCCAATTGATCGGTTGGTTTTCCACCAACGCCATCAAGAACTGCCGCGCTTTGTTGTTGCGACCGAGTAAGATATAGAGATTGGCAAGTTCCATTTGAATGGACGGCGACGCGGCATTCTTGGTGTTCCAATCTTCCAGTATCTTGATGGCATTTTCGTGCTCTTTCTTCCCCCACAGAGCCGACGCATATTGTATAGTAAGTTCTTCGCTACTTTCCTGACTTCGAACTTTCTCAAGGATTTTTGCAGCGTCATCGTGACGGTTCTCGCGCAAGGAGATCCACGCATCAAGCTTTAATACGTCTAAATTGCCGGGGAAATCTTTCTTCAATTTCACCAATCGGCGACCCGCTTGGTCTCTCTGGCCATCGATGACCAAGGCCCGGATGCTCGCGACGCTCGCCCTCAGGGAACGTGGCTGCAATTCGATAGCTTTTTCCAGTTCGGCATGCATTCGTATTCGATTGCCGAGCAAGGAGTAGGCTTGTGCCAAAAGGAACCGGGCGGCGGCATCATTCGGCTTAAGTCGCACCAATCGTTCCAAAGACAGAGCTGCTTCGCCAGGCTTTTTTGCGGCGATTTGCGCACGGCCAAGGACTTCGAGCACGATTGGTTGGTCGGATTTGTTGTCGGATAACTCTTTCAGCATCTGGATCGCTTTGAGCGGCTGATTATTTTCGATTGCCACCTGTGCCAACAGGGTTTTCGGAACTAGCGCATCTGGATTCGCTTTGCTTGCCTGTTCAATCAAGGCCTTCGATTTTTCGATTTTGCCCTGTTTGACTTCGAAGCTCGCCAGTCGAAGTAGTGTGGCCAGGTTGCCAGGGTGTTTTTCGAGAATTTGGCTATAGACAGTTCGTACCTTTTCTATCTCGCCCATTGCTTGATAGACATTAGCTATACCGTAAGACGCACCGATATGACCAGGTGACATCTTAAGTGCCGTTTCGAATGCCGTGAGAGCCTTTGGCCAATCCCGTTTGCCCATATAAGCAAGACCTTCACCAATCCAGGGATTGTTGTTTTCAGAATCAACGGTCTTTAGGTCGCCAACGACGTTGAGCGCTTTGTCGAATTCGCGTGAGCGCAAATGAAGGCTTAGGAGTGCGTACTGGGCACGTAAAAATTCTGGCAGCTTTTCCACTGCAGCTTCCAGGTCCCGTAACGCCTCGTCCTCATCTCCGGCTGAAACCTTGGCGAGGGCTAAACGAATTTTTACATCTTTGTTGTTCGGATCTAGTTCAATGGCTTTCGTAAGATAGCTTTTTGCCAGCACGAGGTCGCCGCTCTTGGAGGCGGCCTCGGCAATGAGCGAAAGGACTTCCTTGTCTTGAGGGTGTTGCTCGTAAAGCGGTTTGAAGGTCGCCAGCGCTTCGGAAGGGTTAGATAGCCGCATTAAAGTCAAACCGTGCAGGCGGCGCGCATCCTTGTTGTCAGGCGTGGCATTCAGGTAGCGTGACAGGTGAAGGTTGGCTTGTTCGTAGCTATTCAATCCGTAGTTTGCAACGCCGGAAACAAGATGTGCCAGGATATAATTAGGTCGATTTTTCAAGATAATACCGGAGAACTTCTTAGCGTTCTCATAGTCTTCGCTGCGCAAGGCTGCGAGGCTGCGGTAATAGTTAGTGACAACATGATTGGGAAAGTGTTTGAGGACGACGTTGAAGTGCGTGATTGCCTCGTCATACTTATCTTGCAGGAGTTGCGCGCGGGCAATGCCAATGCGCATCTTCATGTCATAGGGCCGGCGGTCAAATGCTGCTTGGAATGCCGTTTCCGACTCTTTGAACTTTTCCTGCTTGAAGGCGAGTTCACCTTCGGCGTCCAAAACATCGTGATCATTTGGCGAAATCGCTTTTGCCCGGTCGAGATGGGTCTGCGCTTCGTCCCACTTTTCACGGTTGACCGCAACTTTGGTTAGGCCAGCGATCGCCTTCACGAATTCCGCCGGCTCCGTTAGCTTCAGATGCGGCCGCTCTTCATTGATATCCTTCTTGTAGTCGGCAACAGCATGCTGGAATGATTCTTCCGCCGCGTTTAACTGTCCACGGGCAAGAAATGCAAGCCCGCGCAATAGGTGATATCTGCTGCGACGCATTGCGCTATGACTATCCTCGACTTGGTAATCCTTTAAAACTCCTTCGTAGTCACCTCGCAATAGACGCGCGTGTCCGGTCAAGATGTCTATATTGCTTGCCTTTGCGCCGAGTTCCCGCGCGACTTCTAATTCTTTTTCAGCCGATTCAGCGTCACCGATATCTATATAAATCTGGCCCAGCATCAGGCGTGCGCCGGTATGTTTCGGGTTTTGCTTCAGAATACCCTTGAGAACGATGGAGCTTGTGCGGAGATCACCAATTACCCGCGCTTCGGTCGCTTGCTTCATCAAGTCTTCAATATTTAGGTTTGACGATTCGTCACATGCGGCAAGCGATAGACCCGCTATCAATAAAAAACAAAATTTAATTGGTGTGAATGCTCGAAGCCGTGCTCTCATCTAGGTTTTATCCTTACGTTAAGGTATCTTGCTCTAACGTTTAATAGGGCTTGATCATGACTCAGTTTATTCGAATCACGCGAAGATAATGCTCCATGGTACATCTAAATTGCACTTGCTAAGTATCTATATTCAGCGCGTTGAGCCAGATAAATTCTATAATTTATTTCGACACGGCTCTGTCATGCATTCATGGGGGGCTTAACGTCGAGATCGCCTCAACTAATCTCCCACGCACCATTATGAATGCGGCAGGCCGTGCGCTTGTTCTCCACCGTTTTTAACTCACCCATCACGTTTGTCGAAAACTCCCGGCATTGGCGGCCGTCCGTGGTGGCGTAGTCGCGCAGGACCTTGAAGCTGCCCGCCGATCCGGTTTCCCGGTTCTCCCAGTAGACCGACTTGCCGACGGGCGTATTGGTTAGGCCCTCATATGCGGCTTTTTGCATTTTCTGCTTATCGCGTTTGATGATGTAGTCAGCCGCGTAGTAACCGCCGGCCGCACCCGCCACGCCGCCAAGCAATGCCATGATTTCCTGCCCCGACCCGTTGCCGAGGAAATTGTATCCGAAAAACATGCCGAACGCGGCGCCGGCAACGGCGCCGACCGCGCGCTGATTGTCCGGATCGTCCGTGGTTTTGCAGGCGGCAAGCGACAAGACCAGTGCTAAGATAACTATTCGTTTCATCGGAAAGTGGTCCTGGTAAGAAAAGTATTTCAAAAACAAGCTCAGCCACGAATCTTCGCGGCGAAACCTTTCCGAAAGGTTAATATCGCATTAACCGTGATATAAATTTCATCCGTAAATTGAATTTACGACGCCTTAGGGTCGGATAAAGTGCTGTAGCCCAGCGCCTTTCTCATTTCCTCAACATCCTCCTGTGATCCGGCGCGTTCGAGAATAAGCAGGACGCCGCCTTCCATTGGCGCGGTGGACGCCGCCCGCCAGCCGACGGACAATAAATCATTGAGAGATCGGATATCGGCCGCATTTTGGATTACGACGGCGTGCTGAACACGGATTAGCGTTTCTGCATCAGGCGCGGCGTCATCGGAATTATTAGTCATAATCCAATTTCCTCTACACGTTAATAATTCGACTTAACACTTTGTCAGAAAAATAGCAAGAAAATCGACCAATACATGTTCTAATACTACTTTATATTAATTAATATTAACCGGTAGTGTTTTTTCAACTTGATTTCAACTGACTCGAAATATTCGTTACACGGTGCCGCCTTGCAAATGTTCCAACGAGACATGATTTAGAGGTACCCTGCGGGTAATACGAAATGCGTTGTACATCGCCGCGAAGTCTGTCGTATTTTGCCTGACGTGCCAAAAAAAGGATTTAAGGGCGGGCGGCGCCGTCGCATAAAAAAGGATGATCCAAGCGTGTCCGATCTTTCCACCACCGATGAATTGTTTTTTAGCCGAGCGGGCCTCGACCAGACGCGGACGGAGCGCATCGTCAACGACGCGTTGCGGGATGCCGACGATGGCGAGCTGTATTTGGAATATTGTCAGGCCGAAAGCATTACCTATGACGATGGCCGGGTTCGGAATGCGAGCTTTGATACCATGCAAGGCTTTGGCCTGCGCGCGATTGCCGATGAAGCGACCGGTTACTCTCATTCCGCCGAACTGACCGAAGCGGCTATCAAACGTGCGGGTGATATGGTTCGCGCCGTGCAAGCGGGGCACAGCGGTACATTGGCCCAAGGCCCTTCGGGAACCAACCGGAGCCTCTACGCCGACGACAATCCGTTGGGACAAATGGATTTCGAGGCAAAGGTCAAAATGCTTGCCGAGATCGACGCCTATGCCCGCGCGCGCGACCCTAGGGTCCGCCAGGTGACCGCTTCCATCGCCGGGGAATGGCAAGCCGTTCAAATTATCCGCCCCGGCGGCTATCGTGCCGCCGATATTCGTCCCTTGGTCCGCCTCAACGTGTCGGTGGTCGTGGGCGATGGGGACCGCATGGAAAGCGGTGGTCATGGTGTCGGCGGTCGGACCTCCTATGAAGCCTGTGTCCGGCCCGATGCCTGGCAGGCACAAACCGACGAAGCGTTACGGCAAGCCGTGGTCAATCTCGACTCCGTGGCGGCTCCGGCGGGCGAAACGACCGTGGTTCTCGGTCCGGGCTGGCCGGGTGTCTTGTTGCACGAGGCCGTCGGCCACGGTCTGGAAGGGGATTTCAACCGCAAGAAGACCTCGGCGTTCGCGGGATTGATGGGCGACCGCGTTGCGTCACCCGGGGTCACGATCGTCGATGACGGGACGATCTCCGACCGGCGCGGTTCGATATCGATCGACGACGAAGGGACAGCCTCCTCGCGCACGGTGCTTATCGAGGACGGTATTTTGGTCGGTTACATGCAGGATCGCATGAATGCCCGGCTCATGGGCGTCGATGCGACGGGAAACGGCCGGC
>JAJFJC010000035.1 GCA_021774385.1 Alphaproteobacteria bacterium | reverse complement strand
CCTCGGCAACAACTTCCCCGACGGCATCTGCCTCGACGCGGAAGGCGCCATCTGGGTCGCCGACCCGCGCCTCAAGGAAACGATCCGGGTACGCGAAGGTGGAGAGGTCACACACCGCATCCCGACCGGCGAACTTGGCTCTTTCGCCTGCATGCTGGGAGGCGACGACCGCAAAACCCTGTTCATCTGCACGGCGGCCGGTTCCGGTCCGGGCGCGGCCGAAGCCCGTAAGGGCCGGATCGAATATTGCCGCGTCGAAGTGCCGGGGGCGGGATTGCCGTAGGGATCGGCGACCCGGCTGGATTGGTAGGCCGGTAGATTATCCAAGTCAGTTTCCGCAACCTTTCAGAGATATGATTAGAAAATGAAATCTATAACAATTCAATTTCATGCGACTGTCGAGGAATTGATTGAGTTTGTAAATTTAACAGCAACTAAAATAGGTTTATCAGTTACTTTAATAACTCGTAAACCGTTCAGTTTAAAGAATATGCAGCGTGAAATTATACTAAATGATCTAATTCCTAAGCTTGATAGATTTAACGTTCAGATAGCGTTAACGATTGGTGAAGCTAATTTGACCGCATCCTCAGCAAGTAAATTTCTAGATCTCAATCCTGGCTGCGTAGAAATAGAAGTTGGGTTCCTGTCGGACTTAGGTCTTTATGAATCGGGTTTTCTATTTACGTCGGACGATATTGATAAGATTGTGATCGCCAATAAAATTACCGCGCAGTTGAAAAATGCTACCAAAGCCGGTGTGATCGCTGTTAACCCCGCTTCAGGTGCCACGGCCAAAATGCGATCGTTCCGGTATACTAAAGGCGCAAAGGCACTGTTTGATCAGGGTGTAAAAATCCTTCCCATTGCAGGCAACAGCATTCTTCAACTACCCGACTAATAAGAGGTTTGCGAAGAAAAGAGCCGTGAAAAAGCGTAATAGGTCGGGTCTTGAACCATGATTTTCGTCGCCCCACAGCATGCGAAACTCTTCATTGAGGAATGAAATGGGAATGCGGTTCACAATTTATTCACGGTCCAAGACCCGGCCCAAAACTCTTCAAAACCCTGTTCATCTGCACGGCGGCCGGTTCCGGTCCTGGCGCGGCCGAAGCCCGCAAGGGCCGGATCGAATATTGCCGCGTCGACGTGCCGGGGGCTGGACTGCCGTAAGGGCCGATGATCCGGCTGGACAGATGGGTAAGGACAGCAATGAACTCACGCTATCCAAACCACGCGCGGCAAATTGATTCCGTGAATACAATCGCTGACCGGCCCAACGCTACATGATTGACGCGCGCGGATACCGCACGCATACCGGACGTGGTATTGCTTGCATGGTCGCCGGCGCTGGATTGCTGACCATAAGCGACGGCTTCGTTAAATGGCTCACCGATGGCTATCCGGTTACGCAAATCATTGTCATACGGGGCGCGTTCATTCTTCTACCCATGTTCATTTTGGCATGGCGTATGGGCAGATTGTCGTCACTGCGCGTCACCCGGCCAGGATGGCAGGCCCTGCGCGCTATGTTGTTCACGGCATCGGTGTTTTTGTTTCTAAACGGGCTTCGCTTCAATCCACTAGCGATCAATACCGCGATCGCCTTTGCGAGTCCGCTGATCATTACCGCTTTGGCCGTGCCATTCCTGGGTGAATCTGTCGGTTGGCGGCGCTGGAGCGCGATTTTAGTTGGGTTCGGCGGTGTTCTCGTGATCGTGCGGCCCATTGGCGAGTCGATCAATATATACGCACTCCTGCCTTTGGCGACCGCGGTGACAGGTGCGTTTCAGGATATTATCACGCGCCGTATTAGCGATACCGAGTCCGCTTTATCGGTCCTGTTCTGCTCTTCAACGCTTGTGATACTGACCGCATCGTATTTTGCGTTCGATGGCAGTTGGCGTCTGCCGACGATGGTCGATTTCAGTTTTCTGGTGCTCACCGGATTGCTGTCGGGGGCCGCACACTATCTGTTGATCGAAACCTTCGTTCTTGCGGAAGCCGCCGTCGTGGCACCGTTTCGATATTCCGCGTTGGTCTGGGGCCTGCTGATTGGCTTTTTCGTCTGGGATGATCTGCCGAACCTATCGGACTGGTTTGGTATTATTCTTATCGTCGGCAGCGGCATTTTTATTATTCACCGCGAATCCATAAGGCGACGCGCGGCAGCGTAGTTTTCTTCATACTTCCGATCCGTTGTTGCGCATTTGTAGAATTGCATGACCGAGCCAATTACAATGCCGACACCGTTGCATTCAATAGTCAACGATACGGAAAATCAAAACCCACGTTATTTGCTGAATTTAAGGATCAAAGTCTGTGACAAAACCTTTTTTAACCACAGTCGTGGGTTCAATGCCCAAACCCGCCTGGCTTATGGAACAACTGCCATTGAATGCAGAAGGTAAGCAGGTTCACGGGAAGGGTGCCGATTGGAGTTTTTCCGGAGACATGCTCGCCAGCGCCATGGACGATGCCACCCGGGTAACATTGCACGATCAAGTAAATGCCGGGATCGATATCGTCAGCGACGGGGAGCAGAGACGCAGCTCCTACCTCACCTATATTACATCCCGTCTCGAGGGTTTCGATTATGAGACTCTGACGAAGAAATGGACCCGCAACAAACGGCGTTTGGCGGAAGTCGGCCGCTGCATTGGACCCGTGCGACGCAGCCAGCCCCTTCTTGCGAAGGATTTGGATTTTCTACTCACGGAGACCGACCGTCCCGTCAAAATCACGATGCCAGGACCGATGACCGTGGTCGATTCCACCGCGGATGAATATTATGGCGACGAAGCCGCCATGGCGATGGAAGTAGCGGATGCATTAAACGCGGAAGCGTGTGCCCTCGATGCGATGGGCGTGGCTGTGATCCAATTCGACGAGCCTGTGTTTAGCCGCTATCCGGATAAGGTCAAGGAATGGGGCGTCGAGGCTTTGGACCGCTGTCTGAAAGGCGTTGAGAACGCCCAAACGGCAGCCCACATCTGTTACAGCTATCCGATGCCCGGCGTCCCCCGCCCTATCGTTGACAGTTATCCGGTGATTTTGGAGGCGCTAGAAGGCTCCAAAATCGATCAATTGGCACTCGAATTCGAGGCGTCGAAATTGGACCCCGCCCTGCTAGGCCTGTGCCCGTCGAAGACGGTAATGTTCGGTTGTATCGACAATGGCACAAACGAGGTGGAAACGCCGGAGCATGTCGCTAGCAAACTGCTTGCCGCCGCCAAACATATGCCGGCGGAACAAATTCAAGCAGCGCCGGATTGCGGATTAGTGCCACTGCCGCTGAATGTGGCGCGCGCCAAATTGAAGGCCATGGTGCTTGGCGCGCGGCTCGCCCGCGAACAACTCTCATAAGATACCGTGTTGGCGAATAAATCACCGCGCTATCAGTATTATCAGGCGGTATTTTCCTTAACTAAAGACAGCGTCAATACGATAGGCGTCGTGCTACCACCTCAATCCCCCTCGTCATCGCGCTGATCGGTGAGTTGCGGCACGGGTTCGAAGGACTCGTACACGGGGCGGTAGCTTTTTTCGTCCAGGAACTGCTTCAGCCCCTCATGATAGGAGCTCTGCATGTTGAAGCGCTCGTCGTGGAAGCGGATCGCCATGTTCTTTTCCATCAGATAATCAAAAGCCTGATTGTGATCCATGGTGCGGACCTGCCGGACGGCCTGCTTAGTCGCGCGCAGCACGGCCGGGCTCTTTTTCATCAGGACGTCGGCGAGTTTCTCAACTTCGGCCTCGAGATCTTCGTGTGGGACGACCTTGTCGACCAGCCCGATCTTCTCCGCCTCATGCCCGTCGAACGCCTCGCCGGTGCAGGAATAGTATAGCGCGCGGCGCGGCAGGCAAGCGTCGGCGACCAGCTTGGCAACCAGCGCGCCCGGCAGGATGCCCCAATTAACCTCGCTCAGCGAAAAGGTCGCGTTGTCGGCGGTAATGGCGAAATCAGTCGACAGCAATTGCATGAAGGCGCCGCCCACGCAGAATCCTTCGATCATGGCAATGGTCGGCTTGTCGTAGTTCCATAGCCGCTCGAAGCGCCAGCGATTGGCCGCCGCCTGCGCCTTCTTGCTTTCCGCTGGCTTGTCCTCAAGCTCGCGGAAGAACTTCTTGAGGTCCTGCCCGGCACTGAAATTGCCGCCCATGCCGGCGATCACGACGAGCTTGGTTTCCGGATCGCCCTCGAGCAGTTCCAGCGCCTCGTCCATTTCGTAATGCAACTGCGGGCTCATCGCGTTCTTCTTTTCGGGGCGGTTCATATACAGCCATGAAATGCCGTCATGCTGCTTCACGATTACGTTCTCGAACTTGCTGAAATCCATCGGATGGACCCTCCTTCGACCTTGGATTGGCGTTGCGCGCCGTAAATGACGATCTGGCGAATGCCAACAGTCCAGCATCCCCGCCAGGCATCCGCAAGTCGCACGCGCGGGTGCGAAAGGGTAAGCTTGCCACAACAACCCAAACCGAAGAGCGGCCCATGGACCTGGATCTCCCCGAAGAACTCCGCATGTTGCGCGCCACCTTGCGCCGTTTCATCGACGACGAAATCATTCCCTATGAGCGCGAGTCCTATGACGGACCCGAGCTCAAACCAGAATTCCGCGAACGCTGGGAAGCCCGGGCCCGCGAGCTCGGCATATGGCAGATCGACGTGCCGGAGGAGTATGGCGGCATGGGTATGGGCCTGTTGGCGCGTGTCGTCGTTTGGGAGGAGACCGGCCGCACCATTGCCTTTCCACGCCGCAAGGCCTGGATCTTCGGCCACGATATCAGCCCGATCCTGCTGCAGTTCCTGCGTGACGACCAGAAGGACAAGTATCTCTGGCCGATCCTGCGCGGCGAAAAGAAGACCGCCATCGCCCAGACCGAACCGGACGCCGGTGGCGACGCGGCGGCGATCCGCACCAGCGCGGTGCGCGACGGCGACCACTACGTCATCAACGGCATGAAGCGCTTCATCACCGGCGGCGACCAGGCGGATTTCTTCAAGGTCACTTGTGTCACGGACAGGGAAAAAGGCGCGCGCGGCGGCATCTCCTGCATCCTGGTCGATGCCGATACGCCCGGCGTCGAGGTTCTTCGTCAGCAGGAAACCATGATGGACGACCGGCCCTGCGAGATCGCGTTCACCGACGTGCGCGTACCCACCGAAAATATCATCGGCGCGGAAGGCGACGGCTTTAAGATTGCCCAGACCTGGATCACCTTTGGCCGTATCCGGCATGGCGCGCTTGGCATCGGCGTGATGGAACGTTGTTTGGAGCTAGCGGCGTCCTACGCCAAGCAGCGTGTGACCTTCGGCAAGCCACTCGCCGAGCGCCAGGCGATCCAATGGCCGCTGGTTGATATTTACGCCGATATTCAGATGATGCGGCCGCTCGTCTACAAGACGGCGCAACGCTACGACGCCGGTGAGGACATCCGCTACGATTCCTATCTCTGTAAGTACCTCGGAGACCGCAAGGGCTATCAGGCGGCGGACCGCTGCCTCCAGATCTATGGCGGGATGGGGCTGACGACCGACTTCCCCATCGAAAAGCTGTGGCGCGACATGCGCTCAATGATGATCACCGAGGGTCCCGAAGAAGTACTTCGCATGGCGCTGGCGCGGCATGTGTTGCACGAATATGGGTGAGCTGAGGCTGTTCGATGTTGGTCTTATTGAGTCGCGCGCGCCGCACCCCCACCCTGGCCCTCCCCCATCTAGGAGGAGGGGAATTAGAGTTGCCACGATCTAATATACTTCCCTCCCCCCCTTGCGGGGGAGGGTTAGGGTGGGGGGTACAGCGTTGCAAAGAATACACCGTGCGCTTTGCAAAACTTGGAAAAACACCAACCGGAGAGATTAACTCATGCCAAGCCTGCTCGACGGAATAAAGATCATCGAATCAACGACCATGATTACCGGGTCACTCGCCGGGGCGATGCTGGGTGATCTCGGCGCCTCAATCGTCAAGGTAGAGAACCCGAAAGGGGGCGACCCGTTCCGCGTCTTTCGGGGCGACGATTACAGCCCGCATTTCCGCGCCTACAACCGCAACAAGGAATCGATTGCGCTCGATCTAAGAGGCCGCCAAGGCCGTGAGATCTATCTCAAACTCACCGCCGAGGCCGACGTGCTGATCGAGAATTTTCGGCCCGGGGTCATGGACCGGCTGGACCTCGGCATGGACGTGCTGCGCGAAACCAACCCGCGCCTGATCGTCTGCTCCATCACCGGCTTCGGCGAGGACGGTCCCTACAAGGACCGCCCGGCCTACGACGCCGTTGCACAAGCGGTCAGCGGTATCTCCAGTCTCTATCTCGACGACAACGTGCAACTGACCGGACCGACCATCGCCGACAACATGACCGGTTACAATGCGTGCTATGGCATCCTCGGCGCGCTATTTGAGCGCGAACGCACCGGTAAGGCGCGGCGGGTCGAGGTCAATATGCTGGAATCGGCCATCGCCTTTATTCCCGACCCGTTTCTGAATACGCAGATCCTCAACGTCGAGCCCGGCCCGCTGATGCGGGTCAAGGCCTCACAATCCTATGCGGTACGCTGTGCCGACGGGAAGATGCTGGCGATCCACATGTCCTCACAAGAAAAATTTTGGCAGGCGCTGCAGGTTGCTTTCGAGCGGCCCGACCTCGGCACCGATCCACGCTTCGACGACCGCATCAAGCGCATCGACAACTATCTGGCACTGTCGGAGGAATTCAAACAAACAGCGGCGACCCAACCGCACGGCTACTGGACGGCGCGATTGGAGGCCAACGATGTGCCTTTCGCCCCGGTCAACACCCTGCCGGAAGTCTATGACGACCCGCAAGTCCGCCACCTCGATAGTTTCGTCGATATCACTCATCCCAAGCGCGGTACCTATACCGGCATCCGCCGCCCGGTCGCCTTCGACGGGTCGCGCGACGACCAACCACTGGAACCGCCGCCCGACTTCAATGAGCAAGGCGCGGACATTCTGCGCCGGCTCGGTCTCAGCGAGACGGAAATCGAAACCTGGGAAAGTCACAATCGCAACATCATGGATTCAAAGTAGGTAAGGAAAGACATCATGGCCAAGGACAAGCTACGACCGACAACGCGCATCGGCACACCAACCTCGGATACCGAACGGCTGCGCATCCGAGGCGCCGATGTCTTGAGCGAACTCGTTGGCGAGATGACATTTAGCGAGGCGTTCTATTTCATCGTTACCGGCCGCAAACCGACCCCGATGCAGTTAAAGGTGCTCGACGCTTCCCTCGTCATCCTCATGGATCATGGCCTCACCCCCACCGCCTTGGTGGCACGCCTGGTCGGCGACTCGCTGGCGGCAAACCCGCAGGCAGGTATCGCGGCCGGCATCCTGATGGTCGGCGACAAGTTCGTCGGTTCAATCGCCGGGGCGGGCGCTTTTCTACAGGACGGTATGGCGCAGGAAGGCGACAAACGCGCATGGGCGGCGGACACCGTGGCGCGCGCCAAGGCAGAACGTCGTTTCCTGCCGGGGTTCGGGCACCCCTACTACCATCCCACCGATCCCCGTTCAGTGCGGCTGTTCGAAATCGCCAAGAATGCCGGTGTGGCGGGCAAGTATATCGACCTGCTTCACCTTGTCGGAGAGGAATTGGACAAACTGACGGGGCGTCACTTCACCATCAACGCCACGGCGGCAATTGGCGCGCTTCTCTGCGAAATAGACTTCCCCGTCGCCGCCATGCGCGGCGCCGCCACTCTCAGCCGCGCCGCCGGCCTGGTTGCCCATGTCATGGAAGAACAGACCCAACCGATTACCCCAGCGCTAATGGATTTTGCCGGAAAAATCGATTATGCGGATCCGGAGTAACGGCCCTTTGCGCTATCGAATGGGGCTTGCTGGGTTTGCCGGTAGCGAACCGACACTCCCTGACCCGGGCGATTATCCGCATTCCCGACCAGCGGTCGAAGAAGCGTCCTGTTCACAATCGAGAACCGGACACGAGGTCTAATGTAAGCGTTTGGAGAACCCGCCCTATTTGGAAGCGATTTTTTCTGCGAATGTTTTCGCCTGATAGAGGGCGTTGGTGTCCACTATCGCTGGTGGACACTATGTAGGCTTAACGATGTCGAAGAAGCGACGATTGCGGCGTT
>JAJFJC010000340.1 GCA_021774385.1 Alphaproteobacteria bacterium | reverse complement strand
TTGCGGGACTGGTTGCGCTGTCGTGCATTTAGACGCATGATTTGCCTTCTAAATCGTATGCGATCTCAATCTGCAATGGGGCAAAGCGATGCATAGCGCGGAAACAATCGTCGTCGGTGGCGGCATGTTTGGGGCTGCCGTTGCCTACGGGTTGATACGGGACGGTGTCGACACGGTCATGCTCGACGGATCGGACGGCTCATTGCGCGCCGCCCGGGGTAATTTTGGCCTTGTGTGGGTGCAGTCGAAGGGACTCGGTTTGCAGCGCTACGCTGATTGGAGCCGCGAGTCGGCGCATTTGTGGGACGATTTCGCCACGGATTTGAGGGACAGCGCCAATATTGATGTGAACCATCAAAATGGCGGTGGCCTCAATTTGCTATTGAGCGAAGAGGAACGTGAAGACTATCGGCGCATGATCGATATTATGCGCCAGCAGGCCGGTGACGGAGGATATGACGCCGAAATTATCGAACGCGAGGAAGTCCAGAAAATGGTGCCGGGGCTGCGGGTCGGCGATGGCGTCGCCGGCGCATCGTTCGGCGCCCATGACGGCCACGTGAACCCGCTTAAACTGTTGCGGGCGTTGCATCGCGGGTTTACGAAACTGGGGGGGCGATATTTCCCCAGCAACGACGTAGCCCGCATCACGCATGATGGTGGCGCGTTTATCGCGGAATCAGCGACAAACCGGTTCACGGCACCAAAAATCGTGCTCGCCTGCGGCCACGGGATCACCAAGCTGGCGCCCATGGTCGGTCTAAACACGCCCATCCGGCCGCAACGCGGGCAAGTCCTGGTCACGGAAAAAATCGAGGCGACAGTCGCAATGGCATTGGGCTCGATACGCCAAACCGACGAGGGCGGATTCATGTTCGGCAACTCGGAAGAGGAAACCGGCTTCGATGACGGGACAACGCTGCCCGTGACGCAAAATATCGCGGCGCGCGCCGTTAAAGCATTTCCGCAAATGGAAAATGTGCGGCTTGTCCGCAATTGGGGTTGCATCCGCGTCCTAACCCCAGACAAATGCGCTATTTATGATGAGTCGGAGACCATGCCAGGCGCTTATGTTGCGACATCACATAGTGGCGTCACCTTGGCCGCGGCAAATGCCCGACATATATCGCGCTGGGTTTCGACCGGTGAGACTCAACCGGATTTCGATCATTTTAGCGCGCGGAGGTTCGATGTTCCGGCGACTGCATGAGCCCGATGGGCAATCTGTTTCAATCGACTTCGAGGGTGAGATCATCAATGTCGGCGCGAACGAAACAGTCGCGGCGGCCGTTCTCGCCGCTGGCGCCAAACACAGCCGAACAACGCCCGTCACCGGCGCGGCGCGTTTGCCCTTCTGCATGATGGGCGCCTGCTTCGACTGCCTTATGGAAATAGACGGCGTTCCGAACCGTCAAGCCTGTATGGTGCGTGTCAAAAACGGCATGAAAGTGCGGCGACAAGAAGGCAAGAGAGGACTCGACACATGAGTGATTCAGTCGACCTTCTCGTTATTGGAGGCGGCCCGGCCGGCCTCGCGGCGGCAACACTTGCTCATGAATTGGGTTTGTCCGCATTGGTCCTGGACGAGCAAGCTGAGCCCGGTGGCCAAATTTACCGTGCTATTGAATCCGTACATCCCGAAACTCTTTCCCTACTGGGCGAGGATTATGGGAACGGCGCGGCAATTGCCGATGCGTTTAGAAAATCCGGCGCCGACTACAAACCGGAAAGTTCGGTTTGGCGCGTCGACGAAGACGGCACGGCCGCCTATTCCCATGATGGCAAAGGGGCAACGGCAAAGGGCCGCCGCATTCTCGTCGCAACAGGCGCGATGGAAAGACCGGTTCCAATCCCAGGCTGGACATTGCCTGGCATCATGACCGCAGGCGGCGCTCAAGTTCTACTTAAATCGGCTGGCATGACACCTTCGGGTCGCATCGTTGTGGCCGGCTGTGGGCCCCTTGCCTTGTTGGTGACGCAGCAACTTGTTGCAGCAGGCGCCGATGTCGCGGCGTTGCTGGAAACGACGCGGACTTCTGACTACCTGCGTGCCGCGCGCCATCTGCCAGGAGCGCTTCGCGCCCGGCACTATCTAAGCAAGGGCATGAAAATGCGCCGCGAAATTCGTGCCGCGGGCGTTGCAATACATTCCGGGGTCGAAAACCTTGCGGCCATCGGCAACGAAACCGTTCAAGCAGTGGCATTCCGCCGCAATGGTGCGCAAACCGAGATTCCCACGGACACACTACTGCTGCATTTCGGTGTCGCGCCCAACACACAGATTACCCGGCAAGTTGGCTGCGATCATGAATGGTACGAACCACAGCGGTATTGGCGGCCTGTCCGGGATGGTTGGGGCGCCACGAACCACAATTCAATTGTCGTTGCCGGGGATGGTGGCGGCATTGATGGCGCGGTCGCAGCCGCTCTCACCGGCAGGCTCGCCGCGCTCGATACAGCCTACCGTCTAGGTGCGATTGACAGTACCGAGCGGGACCGCCGCGCCGCGCCTATCCGCACTCAACTGGAAACATACAGCGCGATCAGACC
>JAJFJC010000339.1 GCA_021774385.1 Alphaproteobacteria bacterium | reverse complement strand
GCTGTCGCGGATCTGGCGCTGTTCCGGGGTCCAGAAATAGGTCATCCAAATTTACTCCAATAGCGATAGGCCCGGCTGTTCTTATAACCCCCAGCCGGAGAAAATACAGCGCAGGACGGAAACCAGCGCGAGCGGATGCTCAAGCATCATATGGTGGTGGCAGTCGGGCATACAGACGACGGGATCGGTCGGGCTGAACAGGCCGGTCATGTATTCGGCGGCATCGCGTGTGACCATCGCGCTTTCGGCACCATATATCAGCGCCTTTCGGCAAGAAAGGTTGCGCAGATATTCCGCGAGCGGTTCGTCGAAATGCGCCGCGCCCCGTGCCGCCACATCGAACTTCCAGCTCCAGCCACCTTCGTTCTCCATAACGGAATTGCGGGCGATGAAATCCAGCAAAACATCGTTGCAGGGCTGTGACGGCATGACGCGGAACTTACTGACGATGGTGTCGAAGTCGGGAAAGATTGATTTGGGCTTGATGTAGGCGCGCGCGGATTTGTCGCCTTCCGCGTCTTCGGGGCGCAGGGGAGAGTCAACGATCACGGCGCCCGAGACATCGTCGCCATATTTGTTGGCGTAGCACATGACCATGTAGCCACCGAAGCTGTGCCCGACCAGCAGTGGCTTCTCGCCGAGTTTCGCATCCGCGATGACGGCGGCGATTTCCGGTACATGGAATTCGCTGCCATAGCGTTCCCGATAGCCGCTATCGCCCATGCCCGAGAAATCGATCGCCGCGGCCGGCCGGTCCTCTGCGAGGAACGGCGCGATATAGGACCACCAGCGTGCATGCGCGCCCCCGCCATGGGCAAATAGAACGCCCGGCTTGTCGGTGGTTTCGGGACCCCAGCGCAGATAATGGATGTCGCAGCCATCGACTGCCACGCGCCGCGACAAGGGACGGTTTGCCAGGGCATGTTGGAGCCAGTCGGGCATTGCCGTTGCCTCTGGTTCTATCGGGTTGTCATATGTCATCGGTACCGTTGAATCATTCATCTTTAACGACGAATGCTAAAGCACGGCATGATCCGATGCATCACCCGGTACGGTCGTGCGCTGTAGCAGTCGCCGGTGACGGGTCACGTCGAACGGGGTGGCGCGGTGCAGCATGCAACGGTTGTCCCAAACGATAACGTCGCCGATTTCCCATTTGTGCGAATAGATTTCGGTTTTGCGCGTCGCTAGTTCAAGGAGTTCGCGGAGCAGGGCTTGGCCTTCTTCGACTGGCATATCTTCGATGTGCGAGGCGTGCGCGCCGAGGAACAGCGATTTCCGCCGATTGACCGGGTTGACTTTCACGAGCGCGTGGCGCGCCGCGGGGATTTCCTTTTCTTGTGCCTCGGTCAACAGGTTCGGTGCGATCAGGTTACGCGAATGCACGATGCTGTGAATCGCAAAGCGTCCCTCCAGCGCTTGTTGCCGCTCGGCTGGCAGCGCTTCCCATGCGGCACGCTGACTGACGAATTCCGTATGTCCGCCTTCCGGCGTCACTTCACGCGCCGAAAGGATCGAGCACAACGACCCCGATTCCCGGTAGGAACTGTCGGAATGCCACATCACATTGCCGCTTTGATAGACCATTTGTTTGTGGTCGAGCGGCAACAGCGCATCGGTTTCCGGGTCAATATTGCTCTGCCGCGAAAAATGCGTCCCACCGGTCTGATTGCCGCTGAAGGAAATCTGCGGTTCGCCGAAATATTTACTGAAGGCGAGTTGCCGCGCATCGTCTATCGGATGTCCGCGAAACAGCAACAGCGAGTGCGTTTCGAAAGCCGCGCGAATTTCTCTGATTTGCGCGGCCGTGAGCGGCCGCGTCACATCAGTGCCGAGGATTTCCACGCCGAAATTGGGATGAAGGGGGTGAAGATCAAAGATCATGGTTCATGGAAGCCTTTCCACAAAGAGTACACCGATAGATTACACGATTGTTCGTGGAAGTCAGTGGTCGGGGCGGAACCGCTTGCGCCAACCGTCCCCACCCGCGATGTTGCTCCTCATGGATACGAACTATTATCAGGACTGGCTTGTGCGCAAGCCGGTGGCGCGTGGCGGCGGTGGAGTCGTGGCGAGCCATTCGAAGGCGGCGGCGGAAGCCGGCGCGGCGGTATTGCAGGACGGCGGCTACGCCTTCGATGCGGCGGTGGCCACGTCGTTCGCGGTGTCGGGGGTCGAACCATGGATGAGCGGGATCGGCGGTGTCAGTTTCATGATGGTCTATCTGGCCGAGGAAGGGCGAGTGCGCTGCTTCAATGGCGGCGGGATCGCGCCGGCGGCGGTCGACCCCGAGACCTACCCGCTGGTCGAGGGGACGGGCGGGGACATCTTCACCTGGCCGGCGGTCGAGGGCGACCGCAATGTACGCGGCTATGATTCGATCGCGACCCCCGGCCATGTCGATAATATCGGTAAGGCCTGGGAACGCTATGGCACCATGGGCTGGTCCGACTTGCTGGGACCTGCCGTAGAACTCGCCGGGCGTGGCCTGCCGGTCAATTGGATGACGACGATCCGCGTCGCCTCGGCGATGAAGGACATCCGCGAATACCCCGAGAGCCGGCGCATCTATCTGCCGGATGGTGCGGTGCCGGTGCCGGAGATCGGCAAGCCCGTGCCACACCTGCCCATGGGCAATCTTCAGGGTACCCTGAAGCGGCTCGCCGAG
>JAJFJC010000338.1 GCA_021774385.1 Alphaproteobacteria bacterium | reverse complement strand
GGATGCGGTTGCTGACGTCGATCGTATCGCTGTTCGTCGAGAAACGCGGCGCGGCGATCGCTTCGCTAATCGACATGCCGAAATCAACACTGTTCAAGATCCCTTGCAAAACGCCCATCGTGATGTAGGTCCCACCCGGTGCACCGATGACAATATGCGGTTCGTCGCCTTTGAACACGATCGTTGGCGACATTGCCGTGAACCGTCCCTTGCCGGGTGCAAGCGATCCCGCGCGGCCGGGCCGGGGGTCGAATACGCTCATGCAGCCGTTATACATGAAGCCGAGACCGTCGGTAACAACACCGGACGGCATGCCGAGAGAGTGGGTCATTGTGACGGCATTGCCGTCGGCGTCCAAGGTGCAGACATGGGTCGTGTCCTTCGACTCCGGGACTTCCTTCAGTCGTTCGACATGCGAGATTTCTCCGGCCCTGATCGCCGTGGCCAGTTTGCTTGCGTAGCCCTTGTCGAGCAACTCGTCGAATGGCACATCGACGAATAGCGGGTCGCCAACGCGGGTGTCCTTGTCAATGGTGGCGTATTTCATCGCCTCGCTGACCACGCGGATATACTCAGGCGAATTGTGTCCCATCGTGGCGAGATCGAAATTCTCAAGGATATTCAGCATTTCCAGCACCATGATCCCGCCACCCGGTGGCTGGTTCGTGGAAACCCGGTAGTCCCGGTAGTTCGACCACAGCGGATCGACCCGGCTGGTTTTGTAGTTCTTGAGGTCTTCAAGGGAGAGTAAACCGCCGTTCTTTTGCATGTCGTCGGCGATCTCCTCGCCGATCTCGCCGGAATAAAATACGTCCGCGCCGCCTTTCGCGATTCGCCGGAGCGAGCGTGCCATGTCGGGATTCTTAAGGATGCTGCCGACCTTTGCGATGTCGCCGTTTTCGTCGAAATAGATTCGGCGTCCCGCGGGGGTCGACTTCATCTTATCGCCGCTGGCGATGCGGCCGTTGTCGTCTTTCTTTGTCCAGTAATCATAGACGTGCGGGCGCACGACGAAGCCTTCCTCGGCATGCTTGATGGCGGGCGCGCAGACGTCTTTCCAGTCCATTGTGCCGTGTTCGAGGATTGCTTCGTAATAGGCCTTCAGGCTGCCGGGGATCATGACCGACTGGTAGCCAACCTCGTTGACGCGGTCCTTCAGGAAAAAGCCGAACCCGTCGCGTGCTTCACCGATAATGAGGTCTTCCCACATGTCTTCCCGGACGGAGGCTGGCGCGCGGGTATGAAAGTCGATGAATCCGTGAAAATTCTTCTTCGGCAGGTAAAGATGCATCGAGCCAAATCCGGCGATGCCGCACATTTGGGGATCGACGACGTTTTGTACCAAGGCACAGGTGATCGCTGCATCAACCGCATTGCCGCCCTTCATCATGACGACGGCGCCAGCTTCGACCGCCTCGGGTTGGGGGGCCGTAATGATACCGCGTGCCATATTCGCCTCATAAGTTCTTAGGGGAAGGTGCCACAGTATGCGGTGATGCGCCATAACGCGCAATCGGGGTCGATGTTCGGAATCGTGCTCAGCGGCCTGTTATAACAAGTGTGAAACGCACAGTGCTGTCGAGTCCGCCGGCCTGAATTTCGGAAAGCCCCAATTTTAATGGCGCGCTGTCGGATTGCTCAAACGATGCGATGCGGATGCCATTGACTAGGGTTCCAAGCACGGTCCCAAGGTCGCGCAGCACAAGGCCGCCGTCATGTTCCTCGATAACGAAATGCCGGGGCGCCATCTCGTATGGTTTGGTAACGCGCAATAGCAGTTCCGCATCGCTCTTCGCGGCGGCCTCGCCGGCGACCGCGCGTCGTCCAACCGCGAAGGGCATTTTGTTGACAACAACACCGTCGCGCCCGATTTGCGATTCGACTTCGGGTGATCCGGGGCGTAGACGAATTTCCGTGATTTCGGAAATCGCTGCCGCCACGGCGTCCAGTTGACCTTCATAAATGCGTTGGGTTGCGTCGCTTAGCCGTTCGCACAACATGCGTAGTAAGGTCAGCGCCAGGGGGTTTTTGTCGCCGAAAGCGGTGTCGAAATCCTGCTTGGTAATGGTCAGAAGCGTGATGTCGGTGGCGGCTCGTGTCGTTGTGGAACGTGGTTTGTCGCGGATAACGCCAATTTCACCAAAAATTTGCCCCGTGTGAAGGTGCGATAGCGGAACGACGGCTTCTCCGGCGGCGCGGGACACTTCGACCAAACCCGCCGCGATAATATAAGAGCACTCGCTGGCATCGCCCTCGGCGTAAATGGTTTCGCCTTGCTTGAAGTGCGTCTCTTTCATCGCGAAAGGGCCACCTGTTTTTGTTAAATGACCCTAATCTCCCGGAAGTGTGCAATCGCGGCCGCATTGTAGCCGAGTTCCGCCAGAATTTCGTCGTTGTGTTCCCCGAGCTGTGGGGGACGGCGATGAATGCCGCCGGGCGTTTCCGACAGCGAGACCGGGGTGTCGATGATGGGGGCCGGTTTGGGCAGGCCCGGATAGTCGACCGGCTTCATGAAACCAACTTCCTGAATATGCTCATTTTCAAGCGCTTCTTGCGGCGTAAAGACTGGCGCCGCTGGTAAACGCGCTTCCTCCAGTTCGGCCAAGGCTTGCTCGGAGGTCCGGGAAGCACACCAGGCTTGCATTCGTTCGCTGATAATTTCGCCGTGCTCGGCGCGCGAATCGTCATCCTTGAATCGAGGGTCGGTGAGCCAGGACTCTTCGCCCATCAGGGTCGCCCAGCGTTTGTGCATTGGCTCCCCGATCGCCAATATGATGATCTGGCCATCGCTTGTCTTATAGGCATCGGCCGGCGCGCTGAGTTGACCGCGATTACCGGTGCCGACTCGGTTTGTTTGAACCAATGCTTGCTCGATCAGGGTGGAATTGGCGTTGGTCAGCGCCGTGGCCAACAATGATCCCTGGACATGTTGCCCTTGGCCCGTTTCCTTGCGCGACATGATCGCGGCCATGGTACCGAGGGCGGCGAGCGTCGCGGTGCCGTAGTCAACCCAGGGATAATAGGATCGCATTGCCTCGTCCGCATGCCCTGACAGGTGCATTGCACCGGACATGGCCTGGGCTACCATGTCGAATCCGACCTTGGTGCTGTAGGGGCCGGTCGAGCCGAAAGCCGTTGCGGTCGTCAGGATAATATCCGGCTTGATCGATTTGAGCGTCGAATAATCCAATCCCAGACCTATGCGTGCGCGCTCTGGCATGTTGGCGACGACGACATCCGCTGTCGCCACCAACTTGTCTTGGATTTCCCGGCCCTCGGGTTTCGTCGGGTTGAGCGTCATGCCCCGCTTGTTGCGGTTCATCTGCAGATACATGGCGCCGGTATCGTCCTCGGTCATCGGCAGGATGCCACGGTCTTCGCTGCCGCCAAGCTTGTCGATGCGGATCACGTCGGCACCGAAATCGCCCAGCAACGCGCCACACCAGGGCCCCGCGATATAGCGCCCAAAATCAAGAACTCGAATACCGTCCAGTACGCCGCCCATATCTAAATTCCTCTCCGACTACGCTTTAACAAAGACCGCGCCGTCTTCGATCTTAACCTCGTAAATCTTCAGATCTTCGCTCACCGGAGCGCAGAGGGCTTTACCCGACTTTACATCGAAGCGCCCTTCATGCAGCGGGCATTCGACTTCCGCACCTTCCTGAAAACCATCCGCTAGGGATGCGAAAGCGTGGGTGCAAATGTTATGCGTTGCAAAAATTTCGCCGTCGACGTTAAAGAGCGCAATTTCCTCGCCGCCGATAGTGACCTTTTTAGGGTCGTCCGGGTTGATTTCCGTCGTGTTGGCCACTTGGTGCCAAGTTTCTTCCGCCATGATTAAGGTTTCTCCAACTAAAGCATGATTGTTTCGAGTCGGTCTCACATGTTTACCGGCCAGTGCAAGATATAGATTTCTCGGCCAATGATTCCTAGTGTATTCCTACGGCTCCGGTGGCAAAGTCCGCCAACCACATATTTGAGTGCGGCCGCGAACGCCGGATGACTTTCAACGAATTCGATAATATTACGGTCCTGATCATCGCTGTCGCGTTTTTGATCGGGGGGTTGTCGAAAGGCGTTGTCGGCTTCGGCTTGCCGCTGATCACGATCCCTATCATGGCGAATGTTCTGCCGGTACCTGTCGCCATTGCTTTAACGGCGACGCCAATTCTTGTCTCGAACCTTTTCCAAACCTTTCAGGGCGGGCGGCACGGCGCGGTTCTACGACGGTTTTGGCCATACCTCATCATCATGATTGGTGGCGTTCTGATCGGGGCGCAGATTCTGACCCGGGCCGATCACGACACGGTTGCCATCATCGTGGGAAGTCTGTTGCTGATCTTCGTTGCCAGTCAATTCATGTCGCTGCAGCCTGCCATCTCCGTGGAGGCGGAGCGTTGGCTCAATCCTTTGATAGGGGGCGTGTCCGGTTTGTTAGGCGGGGTTTCCAGCATGTTCGGGCCTATCGCGATCAGCTATCTCGTGGCGCTGAAGCTATCAAAGGACGAATTTATTTCAACGATCGGACTGTTTTATCTGGTCGGTATAGTACCGCTTTACGCAACTCTTTTGATCACTGGAACAATCGCCCGGGACGAAATTATTGCGTCGGTACTGGCCTGCATTCCGCTTTATATCGGGCTTCTTTTCGGGACTTGGCTACGGCGTCATATATCGCAAACGCTATTCCAGCGGGGGCTGCTCATTGCACTGGTATTCGTCAGCGTTAACCTTATCCGCCGTGGTTTGACGTAAGGAACCCAATCAGACAAGTGTGCGGCCGCCATCGATATAGAATGTCTGCCCCGTGATGAAGGCGCCGGCGGACGATAGCAGCAGCAGGGCTGTACCGAACAAATCCTCGACCGTCGCCATCCGCCCCATGGGAATATGGGACATTTGATAGGCGCGGTATTCCGGGTCGGTCATGAACGGATTGGACATGGGCGTGGGAACGACCGCGGGGCCAATGGCGTTGACCGCAACCTGATGTTTGGCCCATTCGACGGCCAGAACGCGTGTCAATTGCGACAAGGCCGCCTTGCTGGTGGCGTAGGCGGCATAGTTCGGATTGGCGACCTTACTGGATACGGAGGCGATGGTAACGATCCGGCCGCCGCCTTGATCAATCATGATTTTACCGGCCTGCCGCGCCAATAGGAGCGCCCCGGTCACGTTGATATTCAGGCTGGCGGTAAAGTCGTCGATGGGCAACTCCAAGGCCGGCGCGATGCGTAGAATTCCAACCGCGTTCAAGACACCGTCGAGACGCCCGCCATTGGAGACTGCCGTCGCAACGGCCGAGGCACATGAGTCTTCCTCGGTAATATTCAGGATGCATGCCGCGTGACCTTCACCCGGCAGTGCCTCGCGAACCCGCTCTACGGCTGTCTCGTCGACATCGGCGATTGTTAACCGCGCACCCCGTCGCGCCAATTCCGCGGCGATGCCCGCGCCAATGCCGCCGGCGCCTGCGACCAAGATTGAGCGGCCTTCAATGTCAAAGATGTCGGTCATTGTGCCACCTCCGGCTCGATCAGAAATATTGCCACGCCATAAGCCACGAGGCTCTTGTCCTCAGCAAGGATTGCGGTAATTCGGCCGGATACGGGAGCGGTGACGGGCGTTTCCCTTTCCAGAACGTTAAGCTGGGCCAGAATGTCGCCTTCGGTCACTCTCTGTCCAACCTGGGTGTTTCCGAGAAAAATTGACCCCACCATGGGCGCATTGACGGCGACGGGCTCGACTTGTGCTGCAATCGAGCCGGATGACGCGCCACCAATGACGACAGGTTCGCCATTCTGTACGATTTTGACTTCGGTCAGCCAACTGGCTCTGATTAGTTTTTCGATGCTGGAGATTTCGAGGGGCGTTAGCGACAAGATGGGCTCCTATTTCTGGTACGCGTGCCTATACTGCCCTCAATCCATGTCCATCGAAACAGGGAAGATGCCGTGCGCCGAGTTCTGATCGCCAATCGGGGAGAAATCGCGCTTCGCGTGATCCGCGCCTGCCGTCAGGCCGGATTGGAGACCGTCGCCGTCTATTCGGAGCTGGACGCTAATTCTCCGCATATCTGGGCAGCGGACGAGGCGGTTTGTATCGGGCCGGCGGCACCGTTGCTGAGCTACCTGAAGGGCGAGGCGATTCTTCACGTCACCAAGGCGCGGGGTTGCGATGCGATCCATCCCGGCTATGGCTTCCTTGCCGAAAATGCCGCGTTCGCCACGGCATGCGAGGAAAACGGCGTTACGTTCATCGGGCCAAGTGCTGAGTCCATACGCACGATGGGCGATAAGGCGGAAGCGCGGCGCGCCGCCATTCGGCTCGGGGTGCCCGTCGTGCCCGGATCGCAAGATAGTTTCGTCGAGCCGAAAGCCGCCGCTGGTGCGGTGGGCGATATCGGCTTTCCGGTGTTGCTCAAGGCGCGGTCCGGTGGTGGCGGACGGGGCATGCGCGTTGTCGAGGATGCGGAGCAATTCGAAGGTCTGTTTCAGCAGGCGACCGCGGAGGCCGCGGCTGCTTTTGGTGATGGCGGTGTCTATTTGGAGCGGTATTTCAAAAAAGTCAGGCACATTGAGGTCCAAGTTCTAGGGGACGGGCAGGGGAATGCGGTGCATCTGTGGGAGCGGGATTGCAGTACCCAGCGCCGCCACCAGAAGCTAGTGGAAGAAGCCTTGTCGCCGGCGCTTGACGCCGAGACCCGGGAGGCGATTTGCAATGCGGCCGTCGGTTTGACCGCCGGTATCGACTATCGCGGCGCGGGGACGGTGGAGTTTCTCTACGATCCGGCTGACAAAGCGTTCTATTTCATCGAGATGAACACTCGGATCCAGGTCGAGCATCCAGTTACGGAAATGCTGACAGGTGTGGATTTGGTCGCAGAGCAGCTTCGCATCGCGGACGGGCACGGCTTGGCGTTTGATACCCCGCCGCCGGTGTCGGGCCACGCCATTGAATTCAGAATCAATGCGGAGGATCCGGCCCAGGGGTTCCAGCCGAGTCCGGGGCGGATTGAGCAATGGCGGCCGCCTTCCGGTCCGGGTGTTCGGCTCGATAGCCACGTCTATCCCGGCTATGAGGTCCCGACATTCTATGACTCGCTACTCGGCAAGCTGATCGTTCAGGGCGTGGACCGCGCGGATGCTCTTGCCAAGGCGCGGTTGGTGCTAAGCCGGTTCCTTGTAACCGGCGTGGCGACCACGATCCCCTTTCATCTCGACCTGCTCGACGATCCTGAATTCCAGGCGGGCGATATCCATACCGGCTGGGTCGAAACTCGCGCCAAGGCGCGCGCTGCATGAGCAAGACGGTCAACCTTATCGATCTGACTTTGCGCGACGCGCATCAATGCCTCTGGGCCACACGCATGACCACGGGCATGATGCGCGATGTGGCACCATTGCTGGACCGTGCCGGATTCGAGGCTATCGACCTTGTCGGCGGGGCGGTGTTCGATGTCTGCGTGCGCTATCTGCACGAGGACCCTTGGGAGCGGATGCGCATCCTCAGTGAATGGGTGACGGAGACGCCGTTGATCATTCACACGCGCGGGCAAAGCCTCTTCACCTTCGAATTCTTCGCCGACGATGTTGTGGAACTGGCGGCGGAGCGGTTCGTGGCAAACGGCATGCGCTATCACACCCCCTATGACGCGTTGAACGATATCCGCAATCTTGAAATACCGATCCGCACCGCGCGCAATCTCGGCCTGCACACCGTGCCGGGACTGGTCTACACCTTCTCGCCGGTTCACACGGACGCCTATTACGCGGCGAAGGCGAGGGAACTGGTCGCAATTGGCGTCGACGGCGTATTCATCAAGGATCCGAGCGGGCTGCTGACACCGGAACGGATCGTCACGCTGGCGCCGGCTATCAAGGCGGCAATCGGCGATTTGCCATTGCAACTGCACACCCATTGTCTATCTGGCCTAGGCCCCTATGTCGCACTGCAGGCCGTTTCGCACGGCGTCGATACGGTGCATACGGCCACTTCTACCTTGGCCAATGCCGCGTCCCACCCACCGAGCGAACTGTTCGCGCGCAACTGCCGCCGCCGGGGCTTCGAAGTGCCGGTCGATTTGGAATTGGTGGAAGAGGCCGCGGCGCGATTGGAGATCATCGCCCGGTCCGCCGATAAACCGACGGGTTCTCCCAACGAATATGACGAATTTCATTTCCACCACCAAGTGCCGGGCGGGATGATATCGAATTTGGAGTATCAGCTCTCGACGTTGGGGCTGGAGGGAAGACTTGACGAAATTCTTGACGAAGCCGGCCGCGTCCGCGCCGATCTTGGCTATCCCATCGTCGTCAGCCCCTTTGCGCAATACATCATGACCCAAGCGATTATGAATGTGATGGGGGAAGAGCGCTACGCGACGGTGCCTGATGAGGTTCGCCGCTATGTAATGGGGGGATACGGTGAAATCGCCGGTGACATCGACCCGAACTTGTTCGACCGTATCGCGCGCGGCGCGGAACCGATTGCTGAACGGCCCGGCGCGCTGGTCCCGCCGGCGCTCGATCGTCTTCGCGCCGAACGCGGCCCCTTCGCATCGGACGATGATCTGTTGCTGGCGGCATTTTATGCACCAAAAGAGTACGATACGTTGAAGGCTGCGGGACCGATCGATTCGATTTCGCCGCTCGACGGCGGGCCATTGCGGACGCTTATTCGCGAACTCGTGAAGCTTCCCGGCATGCGCGCACTTCACGTGGAAACTGTTTGAGAGCGCTCATAGATTTGAGACGCAGTATTTGAATGTCCTCCTGTTAAGAAGAACGATCCCATCATGAGCTATCACATTTATCCAACGACCCCGGCGGGCGAGCGCGTCATCGCAGTGGCGAGCGATCTCATTGAACCTTTTCGGGCGCGCGCCGATGCGGCGGACCGGGAGAATGAGATTTGTCCTGAAAACTATACCGACATGCAGCGTTCTGGCGTCGCGGCGGCGTTCGTGCCGGAGGAACTCGGCGGATTTGGCTTGCGCTCTATGCATGACTGGAACTTGACCATTGCGACGCTTGCCAAGGGTGACGGCTCGGCCGCGATCGCGATCAGCATGCATCTTTCCGCCACGCGCGGATTAGCGGCCCTATACCGCGCCAGCGAAGCGGGTTCCCCGCCGCACGTTCGGGCGCAGAAGATCCTTGAGGCTGTGGCCAAGGGTGAGATGCTTATCTGCTCCACGACGACCGAGCGGGGTACGGATAATCTCCACCCCTTGACCGAAGCGGTTGCGGTGGATGGGGGATGGCGGCTGAATGGCATGAAGAACTTCGTCACCATGTCGCCGCTGGCGACTCACGTCGCGACCAATGTGCGGATGCGCGATGCAGATGGCGATCATATTGCCAATGTTCTTATGCCCATGAAGACGGAAGGCGTCCAACAACAGGGCGATTGGGATGCTTTGGGCATGCGTGCTTCGGGCAGCCAGTCTTTAAAGTTCGAAAATTGCCTGGTCCCCCACGATGCGCTGCGCAAGATCGGCCCGTGGGGCCAATGGAGCACGCCGGTTTTGGTCAACCGCACCTTGGCGAATGTGCCGTTGGTTGCGGCCTTTTTGGGCATTGCCGAGGCGGCGTTTCAGTATGCGCTCGAGGGACAGCGGGCTTCCAAGGAAGCCAAGACACGGCCCGGCGTGCATCATGCGCTGGCGGAAATGGAGATTTCCTTGGCGACGTCGCAAAGCATCCTGGCAAGGCTTGGTACACAGCTTGATGACTTCATGACGGCAACCAAGGGCGGCGCGACGGCGACCTATGAACAGGGCCATGAATTGATGAAGGATTATCAGAGCGCGAAATGGGTCGTGAACCGAAACGCCATCGACATCGTGAGCCAGGCCATGGACCTCAGCGGTGGCGGCGGATTTATGGCGCGCAATCCTCTGTCCCGCCTGTACCGCGACGTGCGAGCGGGACCCTTCATGCAGCCCTATTCCCCCATCGACGCGCGTGAATATATGGGCAAGGTGCTTCTCGGCGCCTACCCGGATGCGTGACGCGGGGTGGAAAAGGCGGGAATCGAGGGTTCTGTTGGAGGCGATGCTTTTGCAAGCACGGCGGTTTTCCTGTTCGTACGCTGTGACGGCGTTTGGCCACGGCGGAGTATGTGTTTGATCGTGAGTGACGCGAAAACAGGCATGGATTGATCTTACCAGGGTTAATTGCCTAGTCTTATAGTTGACAGGAAATCTTCCACTTCAAGGAGCAACGACTCGCCATGGATTATCGAAGAGTTTCGGCCGATTGTCATCTGGACATGCCCTGGATGCCACCGACCCTGTTCACCGACGAAGCGTCCAATGCGATGAAGGATCGCATGCCGTATGTCGAAGATGGCCCGGACGGTCCGCAATGGGTCACGAAGAAAGGCGCCAATTTCGGTTTGTTGAACGGTGTCGGTCCTAGCGGCGCGAAACTCGTCCCGGGCCAGAATAAGCGCGTCGATATCATGGCCGAAACCGGCATGTTCGAGGATGGCCAGAAGGGCATTCAACGGGTGTCCGACCCGCATATGCGCCTCAAGGAGATGGAACGCGATGGTGTCGATGCGGAGGTTATCTTCGGCATCCTTGGTTCCGCCTCCAGGATGCAGGACCCGGAAGCTTCGATTGAGATGTTTCGTATCTATAACGATTGGCTAGTGGACTTCTGCAGCCATTATCCCGGCCGCCATATTGGTCTCGCCTGCCTGCCCTATGGCGACATCGATGCCGCCGTAGCGGAAGTGCATCGCTGCGCCAAGATGGGTCTGCTCGGGCTGGAGTTGTCCTGCTCCTGGGACATGGATCCGATGTGGCATCCGCGCTGGGATCCTTTCTGGGAAGCCGTCAACGAAGTACAGTTGCCGCTGCATTTCCACACTTTCCCGACGACCTCGCCGGTTGCCCGCGAAATGTCGTCCGGCCAGGTCCGGCGCGCGGCCATGTTCACCGGCGTCACGGCGTTCCAGATGGGCCTCATCCATATCGTCGCGGCGATCATCGGCGCGGGCGTGTTCGACCGTTATCCGAACCTAAAGATATCGCTTGGCGAAAGCGGTGTTGGTTGGCTGCCCTATGCGCTCGACCGTATGGATTTCGAGTTCGAGGACCGTTTCCGTGACCTGATGAAGAATAAACCGTCGGAGTACTGGCAACAGCACTGCAAGGCCACCTTCCAGTACGACGTGATTGGGCCGATGCTCGTCAACACGAACAATCTGATGACGGAAGATACGCTGATGTGGGGATCCGACTATCCGCACACCGATGGCATCTGGCCGGAATCGACCAAATACATCGAAGAGCAGTTCGCCGGTTTAACACCCGCGCAGATAAAGAAAATCACCTGCGATAACGCGGTTGAATTTTACGGTCTCGCGAAGACGAATTAACGGCGTGTCGCGTTCCCCCTTTCCCCTCCGAGGGAAAGGGGAGGCGGTAAGGAGTTTCGATGGACCGCCAGTGTTTGGAGCACGAGCTGTCGTCACAGGAGCGAGACCGGTTCGAGCGTGACGGCTATTTGATCGTCGAGAACGCGCTAAGCGCAAGCGTGCTCGACGACCTGCTAACGCTTTCGGATCAGATCGACCGCGACGAGCGCATGGGTTCGGGCGCCGATCCTGACGCGCGGATGAACCACTACGATGTGATCGGTAAAGACCCTCGCTTGCTGGACCTTATCGATTTGCCGACCACCTTTGCGAAAGTCTGGGGACTCCTGGGCTGGAACATCCAGCTCTATCATACGCATCTGACGGTCAATCCCACGGCGCCACAGAGCAAATCAATAGAAATCGACGGGCTCGAACTCGGTTGGCATCAAGATAGCGGTCAGATCAATTTCGACCTCGAAACCTCGCCCAGACCCAGAGTCTCGCTCAAGGTCGGTTATTTTCTGAGTGACACGAGCGAACCGGAGCGCGGCAACCTCTACGTTTTACCGGGGAGTCATTTG
>JAJFJC010000337.1 GCA_021774385.1 Alphaproteobacteria bacterium | reverse complement strand
GCTGATGCTCCTGCTGCATCCAGTACCAGGCGTTGATGCAGCCGATCGCTAGGCCCACCCCGAGCAGAGTCAGCGTCCACGAGACTCCACCTTTGCGCCCTGCGTCGAGCCAGAGGCCAATCGCGATGCCCGCGAGGGTGGGGATCGCGACGGACCAGCCAACGAGGCCGAACATCCCGAGCCCAAATACGACGCTCCTGTCGCCCTCCTTCTGGGCTCGCCGTCGCCGGTCGACCCGCCGCCCCACCTCCTGGGCAAGCCGTTCGTCCTCCGTCGCGTCGCGCTTCACGGGATCAGCCATTCGAATCCCCGATCTCGACGAAACGGCGGATCGCTCCGGCCTCGAGCCGCGCGATCGCCGTTCGCGCGATTCTCTCTCCCTCATCGATGCGGCGATAACGTTCGATGATGACGCGCTCGAGCTCCGCGAGTGGAGCCTCCGTCGTGGCCCGTCGGGACGAGACCAAGACCTCTTCCCCGCACTTGACGAGGATACCCCCATCCACCGCCAGGTAGCTGTCCCGGTCTTCGCCCTCGGGCCGGAACGCCAGAATTCCGGGTGCCAGCGCCGTGACGAAATCCACGTGACGCGGCTCGAGGCAGAACAACCCGTCCTCCGCTTCGGCGATCACCTTCGTTACCTCTCGATCGATCACGACGGTGGTCGGCGTCAGAACACGGAGCTTCACGGCGACACCTCGTTCATGCCTCCGAGCATGTAGAGCGCGCTTTCGGGCCTCGATTCAAACTCGTCTGCGAGAATGCACTCGCAGCCGTCGAGGGTGTCTTCGAGCCGAACCAGCCGCCCCGGTTTTCCGGTGAAGTGCTCCGTCGTGAAGAACGGCTGCGTGAGAAAGCGCTCGATGCGGCGGGCGCGGCTCACGATGCGCCGATCGGACTCCGACAGCTCCTCCAAGCCCAGCATGGCGATGATGTCCTTCAGCTCGTCGTACTGGGCGAGCGTGCGGCGTACGGCCTGGGCCACTCGATAGTGACGTTGGCCGGCCACCTGCGGCGTCAGCATCTTCGACGCCGAGCGGAGCGGATCGATGGCCGGGTACAACCCTTCGCTGGCGCGTTTTCGTGACAGCACGACCGAAGCCGACAGGTGGGCGAACGTGTGAGTAGCCGCGGGATCTGTGAAGTCATCGGCCGGGACGTAGACGGCTTGCACCGATGTGATCGACCCGTGGGCCGAGCTCGCGATTCTCTCTTCGAGCTCGGCAAGCTCGGTGCCTAGCGTGGGCTGGTAGCCGACCCGCGACGGGATCCGTCCCATCAGGCCGGACACCTCGGCGCCGGCCTGGATGAACCGGAAGATGTTGTCGATCAGCAGGAGTACGTCCCGACGGGCGTCGTCCCGGAAGTACTCGGCGATCGTGAGGGCCGCGTGGCCGACCCGGAACCGTGCTCCTGGAGGCTCGTTCATCTGGCCGAACACCAGGACGGTGCGATCGAGGACTCCTGCTTCGGCCATCTCGCGGTGGATCTCTTCGGCCTCCCGCGAGCGCTCGCCTATCCCGCAGAACATGCTGATCCCCTCGTACTGTTCGATCACGTTGTGGATCAGCTCGGTGATGAGCACTGTCTTTCCGACTCCCGCTCCGCCGAAGAGTCCCGCTTTTCCTCCGCGCTCGAGCGGGGCCAGCAAGTCGATGGCCTTGATCCCCGTCTCGAGGACCTCCGTCTCTACGGCGCGCTCGTTGAGGGGAGGCGGGGAACGGTGGACCGGTCGCCACAGTTCTCCCGCGAACGTCTCGCGCTGGTCGACCGGCTCACCTAGGACATTGACAGCGCGACCGAGGAGGCGTTCCCCAACGGGGATCTGCAAGGGGTGCCCGGTGTCGACCACGCGTTCGCCCCGGGCGAGGCCTCTCGTCGAGGTCAATGCGATGGCCCTCGCCGTGTCCACGGCGAGGTGCGCGCTCACCTCGAGTACCGCCTGTGACTCCTCTCCGGCACGGAGTTCGCCGTTGATCGGCGGGAGAAGGGAGGAGAAGCGGACGTCTACGACGCTGCCGCGGACCGCCAGGACGGTGCCTTCGTTTTTCTCCACCATGGGCTCTGGTCACCCGATCTGTACCGTCTGCTTGTGTGTCGGCGTCTCGGCATTCCACCCCAGCTCGTCTCGAATCGACCGCCGTAGGGCGTCTTGCCCGGCGGGCTCGCCGTGATTCACGAAGACGCGCTTGGGTGTGCCCGGAGTCTTTTGGAGCCACTGGATCAGCTCATCGCCATCGGCATGGGCCGACAGAGAGTCGAGTCGTACGATCTCCGCCCCAACCGAGTAGTAGGACCCGTGAATCTTGAGCTTTGGTGCGCCCCGCAACATTGCATCGCCTCGTGTGCCGGCAGCCTGGTACCCTACGAAGAGCACCGTGTTCCTGGCGTCCTCCACGAAGGAGACGAGATGGTGAAGAATGCGCCCTCCAGTGGCCATGCCACTTGCGGAGACGATGATCATGGGACTGCGACGTGCATTGAGCGCCTTAGATTCTCTAGGGCTGCGCACCACTTTCGCCACACCGCACATCGCTCGGCATTCATCCTCCGTTAGTCGGTGCTCTGAAGCATGACGACAGAAGAGTTCCGTCGCGTTGATCGCCATCGGGCTGTTTAGAAAGACCGGGACGTCCGGGATCGCCCCCTTTTGCTTCAAGCGGGCGAGCAGGTGCAGGAGCGTTTGCGCGCGTCCCACCGCGAACGAGGGCACCAGAAGTACTCCTCCACGTTCAACCGTCTGTCGGACTACCGCACCGAGCTGTTCTTCGGGATCAGCGCGGTCGTGTCGGCGGCCGCCGTACGTGGATTCGACGACCACGACATCGGTAGCTGGCAGCGGGGCGGGGGGGCACATGATCGGATCGCCAGGTCGACCCACGTCGCCACTGAACGCCACACTCGCACTCGGTCCCTCCAAACTCACCGATGCGGCACCAAGGATGTGCCCGGCCGGACGCAGCCGTCCGACCAACCCTGGGCCAGCCTCGAAGGCTTCTTGGAAGTTGACGACCCGGAGGCGACGAAGGGCGCGGGTCGCTTCGTCAGCAGTGTAGAGCGGGCTCGCAGGTTGGTGACGCGTGGTGCCGTGCTCGTTCCGAAAACGCGCCTCTTCTTCTTGGAGGTATCCTGCGTCGGGCCAAAGCACGGCGCACAGAGCGGCCGTCCCCGGAGAGCAATACACATCTCCTTTGAAGCCCGCTCGGATCAACGCCGGTGCGAAACCGCTGTGATCCAGGTGGGCATGGGTCAGTACGACCGAGCCTATAGTCGCT
>JAJFJC010000336.1 GCA_021774385.1 Alphaproteobacteria bacterium | reverse complement strand
TCGACCGGCAATCACGCACCGACATTTGATCGGCGATATTTGACGTGTCGCCGAGTAAATGAATTCGCCAGGGCTCTGGCCCGACGGTACGTTCGGCGAGTGCATAGAGGCCCGCCGCACGTGGGAGCCTTTCGCCGAGCGAGAATATTGTGAACCCGAAATAGGCGCCCGAAGCGCCGCGATAAATGACCGTTTCGCGCTTCGATCTAGTGTGCATAAGGTGGTTCCGCGCACATCGCTGTCATCGATTTAGCTGTCATTTCAACCCTCAATCCCTGGCCTGTTCTTCGTTGATCCGAAGTTTTTCGTGATTGAGTTGAACCTACTATATAAAGTGTTAAAGAATCGTTAATCCTCCATATATTGTGGAATTGATCTTAAACTTTCCGGAATTTAGCGCGGCTATTGTCGTAAAAATTCGCCGGCGCTCAACCAATGATCCTGTGCGCCACGGCGTCGCCGAATGCATCGGTGCCAAGCGGCCCGCCTAAGTCCTTGGTGCGTCCCGATGAATCGGAGAGCTGCGCATCGACGGCATCACCCAACCGCCGCGCCGCGGCCGTCAAGTCTTCGCGGTTATGCCTGTCGCCCAACCATTCCAGAAGCATCGCGGTGGACATTATCAATGCCGTCGGGTTCGCGATGTTCTGTCCGGCGATATCAGGCGCGGAACCATGTGCGGCCTGTGCGATGGCATGGTCGGTACCGGCATTAATCGAGGGGCCAAGACCGAGCCCGCCGGAAAGTTCAGCACAGAGATCGGACAAGATGTCGCCAAACATGTTCGTGGTGACGATGACGTCATAAGCGGCGGGTTGACGCACGAGAAGCGCGGCCATCGCATCTACAATGACTTCGTCTACTTCAAGGTCGTCGAAATCCGCGGCGACCTCGCGGACCGTGTCGTAAAACAGGCCGTCGGAAAGCTTGAGAACGTTCCGCTTGTGCACGATGGTAAGTTTTCGCTTTCGGGTCATCGCGAGCCGGCAGGCGGATTCCGCGATTCGCCGCGAGGCCTGACGCGTGATCTTGCGCACCGCGAGCGCGACATCTTCGGTCGCCATGAATTCACCCGAACCCTGATACATTGACCGGTCCGCGTAGAAACCCTCGGTATTCTCGCGGACGACGACCAAGTCGATATCGACGGCCATTGCCGGGATGCCCACGCGCGCCCGTGCTGGTCGAATATTTGCGTAGAGATCAAACGTTTTGCGAAACCAAGGAGAGAGATTGATGCCACCGTCTTCCGGTGCAGGGTAAATCATCGAATGGGTGGGGCCCAGTATAACGCCATCGCTGTCCGCCACTTGCTCCATGACGTCCTCGGTTAGGGTTACGCCGTTTTTCTTCAGACTGCTCAAACCGGAATCGGCGCGATTGATTTCGAGGCCGAGATTTAGGCGATGGTTGAGCGCGCGAACCGTTGCGACCGTTGCATTGGCGATCTCGGGGCCAATGCCGTCACCATCGAGGACGAGAATTTTCATGGAAGAATACCTTTCCCGATAAATCTAGAATGTCGCGAGTATGAAAAGCCGTCGGAAGGGAAATAGGGTTTTGCCATTTTTCTCCGGTGGATAGGCTGCGGCGACCCGCTCACGATAGATTGTCTCGAACTCGCTGCGCCACGGTTCGTCCAGCGGATTTAGAAACCGTGTTAGCCAAGTGCCGCGCGTATATTCCGCGACCGGATTTTCACCTTCGAGGACCTGCAAATATTCCGTTTCCCAAATTTGCAGTTCGCGGGCGAGCGGGTCGATGAGATTATAATAATAGGATGGCGCTTGGGTTGGTACGTTCACCCAAATGGGTTCCAGCAATTCGCGCCACGGTCCTTCGCGAACGACGTCGAGCATTATACTGTGCGATGGGGCTTCAAAGTTTCGCGGCATCTGGACCGCGAGAACACCGCCTGGTGCCACGTGCTTCGCGATTGAGGTAAAAAGCGCGTCGTGCCCCGTAATCCATTGCAGCGCCGCGTTGGAGTAGATGACGTCAAAGGATGTGTTTGGATGCCAGTTCGAGACGTCGGTTTTTTCAAACGTTCCGTCGGACATTGCTTCGCGTGCGCGAGCCAGCATTTCGTCCGAATTGTCGAGCCCTAAGATTTGCGCCTTCGGCCACCGCTCGCGCAGCAAGGGTGTTACGTTGCCGGGGCCGCAGCCCAAGTCGACGACTGATCCCGGATTTAGCGCGGGAATGCGTGCTAATAAATCGATGGCCGGTTGCAGCCGTGGCGCGGCGAATGCCAGATATTGTTGTGGATCCCAAACCATGTTTGTCTCGCTGTGTTTGATGAATTACCAATACTCTCGTGTCGTGATCTAAATATTCGTGTTACCGAATTTCCCGGGGATCGAGATACGCGATATTCGAACCGCGCGATCCAAATCCTAGTGCTCATTGCGTTGAGGGCGAAGAATTTTGGAATTTTTACTTAAGCTACAGGGAACAGCATGCGGTGCAGCATAGGGAACAGCATGCGGTGCCGTCGATGGGCGGTTGCAAAGGAAATGATATGGATGAAGTAGGTGCGCGCGATCTGGCGGCGAAAGCATTGATTTTTATAGCTCAGGAACCCGATCGAATCGGTCGTTTCCTGGCGCGGACCGGTATCGGCCCCTCGGAGATTCGGGCGAGAACTCAGGATGCCGCGTTTTTGGGCGGCATCTTGGATTACCTTCTGTCCGATGAGGCGATGCTGATTGAGTTCGCTGGTTGGGCGGAAGTCGACGCGTCTTTTGTCACCCGTTGCCGGCACCTACTGCCGGGCGGCGAGGTTATCTGAGGTAAAGGCAATTTTTGTGGGAAGAGGAAAACCTGTGCCGCGATACGATGTCGTGCAAAATCTGGGCTGCGGTTTCGCCTAATTTTCGCGCGTTATCAGGTGGTGCCACGCGCGCCGCCCGTGTCAGAGACAGTGCCCATTCGCTTTGTTTTTCCAATGCACCGCCAATTCGCGAATCAATTGGATTTTTCGATAATATGCTCGACATAAACCTATAATGCTGATTATCGGTTCACGCGTCTGTGATCGGCGTCACATGGTGTTGCGGCGCAGTATCGCAACGGCTTCCACATGGGGCGACCAGGGGAATTGATCGACCGGCAAAACCGATTCGATCTCGTAGCCGCCATCTACCAAGAGACGCAGATCGCGCGCCAACGTGGCAGGATTACAAGACACCGCGATGACGCAACCGACTGTTGATTCAGCGAGCATCGCGGCTTGAGATTTTGCGCCGGCTCTCGGTGGATCGAATACGACGGTGTCAAAAGGCGTCAACTCGCGTGGCGTCAACGGCATCTTGTCGAGGTCTCGTTCGTTTGCCGTAAGTTCGTTCCGTGTCGCGCCGCGGCGGATGGTGGCGACCATGGCGCCATCTCCCTCGAAAGCATGTGTTGGCGCAATGCTTGAAAGCGGGAACGACAGGGTGCCGCAGCCAGCATAAAGGTCGGCAATTTGCCTTGGTTCACGCAATGCTTTCACAATGGCGTCGAGGATCGCTCGTTCGCCTTCGACGCTTGGTTGGAGAAAAGCGCCGACAGGGGGGCGTATCCGGCTCGTGCCGAATCGAAACAGGGGTTCGCGTCGTTGGGAAACAGGTTCCGGCCCACGAGGATCGTCCCAGGCGATACGTGCCAGGTCATTGAAGTTGGCAAATTGCGCGATTTTTTCACGATCCGGTAGCGTTAGTTCAGCGGGGCGTTCTGGTTGCAGCAATATATCGAGACCGGATTCCGATTCGGTAATTGATATTGAAGCCGCATTTCCAAGCGATTCTAATTTCCTGACAAGAACCCGTAGCGGTTCGACAAGCGCTATGATCGAAGGTCTTACCGCAGGGCACTCCTGGATGTCGATTATGTTGCGTCCGCGGGGGGCTCGAAAGCCCAAGAGTACCCGCCTCGCCAATTTTTTCGCCGCGAATCGAACTCGCCTTCGGCTGCCGGCCGCGATGTTTATGGTATCCAGGACCACAACATCGCTCAAACCACGTCTCGCCAGGGCCGTTACGATAAAGTCCCGCTTTGAGCGGGAAATTGCACTGATTGAGAGGTGTTGCAGCGCGCAGCCGCCACAGATTTGAAAATGTCCGCACCGTGGCGCTACCCGGTCATTCCCGCCAGTAATTATTGTTTCGATCTTTGCGGAACGACCCTCCTTTCGTTCCGCGCCAGGGCTTACCAGGAGCTGGTCGCCGGGTGCGGAATAAGGAATGTAATATCGTTTGCCTAGTCGATTTGCGATCCCATCGCCTTGAGCGCCGATGTCCGTAATCGTTACCTCGAATGACTTCGATTTATTTGTCTGTGTTTTGTTCATACTTAATTAAGTATAAATAAAGAGATTCACGTGAGTCGCGGATTTCGCTATGGTTGCGAAACTGCGGAGCCATTTGGGAAGGGGGCTCGCCGCGAAGAGCGGTGGGTCGGTGTTGGCGCTTCATGTCGTTCACGACAATGTTTGGATTCCTCGCGGGACTTGGCCTGTTTATAGGTTCGGTTTTGCTTGCGACACTCGATGTCGCGGTTTTCATCAGCGGTTCGAGCTTTTTGCTTGTCGTTGGCGGTACGGTTGCGGCGACCTTTTTCGGACAGGAAGCGCGGTACGTAATACTAGCCCTTAAGGGCGTTCTCAGCATTTTCGTACCACATCGCGTGCATCGTAACATTCTTAACCAGGAAGTCGGGCGAATTATTCGCTGGGGATATCTGGTAAAGGAGAAAGGTTTCTTGCCGCTGGAAGATGAAATCAAGAAGGTTTCCTCAGACCCATTCCTTGTATTCGGTGTCGAGCTTCTGATTACCGGCTATGACGGCAATGATGTCCGCGACACGTTGCAGAATGTCACCGACAATACGTTTGAACGGAACATGGTGCAGGTGAATATTCTGCGATCCATGGGCGGGACCGCACCGGCGTTTGGCATGATCGGCACTCTGATAGGCTTGATCGTCATGCTGGATACGATGGGCAGCGATCCCAGTGCGCTCGGCGCCGGGCTCGCGGTCGCATTGAATACGACATTGTATGGTGTTCTTTTGGCGCGTTTGATTTTCGTGCCCGCGGCGAACAAGCTGCAGCAACGCCAGGAAATATTGCGGTTTCGTCATGATCTTGTCGTCGAAGGCATCGCGCTGTTGGCGGAAAAACGCAGTCCGCGCTTTATCCAGGATCGTATGAACAGTTTCCTCGACCCGTCGATTCGCTTCAATATCGATCAGCAGATGAAGGATCGCTGATGGCCAAGCGCCCGCCCGCGGCGCCCGCCGCGGAAGAAGAAGACTGGCTGACGACCTACGCCGACGCGATCACTTTGCTGATGGCGTTTTTCGTCATGCTCGTCTCATTCTCGAAGGTTGACCTTCCGGCGTTCGAGGAAGCCATGGCGGGCATTAAGAACGAACTGGGACGAGAAGAAGCGCCGAAACGGCCAATGTTTAATTTGGCGCAGAACCTCAATTCGATTTTAGAAGAAGTTCAGATCGATCAGGATGAGGCCGAAACAGGATTTGACCAAGCTGGTGTCGTGATCGAATTCGAGAGTGGATCGTTTTTTAAGCCGGGTTCGGCCGAGCTACTGCCCGCGGCGGAACAGATTTTGGTCGAAATCGCTTACGAACTCGCACAACCGCCCTATGATCTTTATTTCGTCGATGTCGAGGGCCACACCGATGACGTGCCGATTGAAACGCCTCGCTTTCCCTCGAACTGGGAATTGTCCACCGCGCGGGCGACAGGTGTCGTTCGCTTTTTGATTAGCGCCGATGTGCAACCCGAACGACTAAAGGCATCCGGCTATGCCGACGTAAAGCCGAAGTTTCCGAACAAGGACCTCTTTGGCGAGCCAATGCCGGAAAATCGCAAAAAGAATCGTCGTATTTCTATACGCCTCCATCCATGAAATGGATAGTTCGCATTGACCCCGGCGCGCGGCGACAATACTACTTCTATCTAACGTAAGATTTGCTCATGTCCGTTTCATCGGTCAAATCGCAAGAGGGGGAATTTATGAAGGCTTCAGACTTATTCGTGCGCTGTCTCGAAAATGAGGGTGTCACACATATATTCGGCGTTCCTGGAGAAGAGAACGCGGACGTCATGCTGTCCTTGAATGACAGCCCGATCGACTTCGTGCTTTGTCGGCACGAACAGGCGGCGGCATTCGCGGCGGATGTTTATGGGCGTCTCACCGGTAGATCGGGTCTTTGTCTTGGGACGCTCGGTCCCGGCGCGACGAATTTGGTGACGGGTGTCGCCGACGGCAACATGGACCGCGCGCCGGTTGTTTGCCTGATCGGTCAGGCGTCGACCCGGCGGCTTCACAAGGAAAGCCATCAGAACATGGATTCGATTGCCATGTTCAAGCCGATATCGAAATGGGCGCACTCAATTTATGACGAGCGGAATATTCCCGAGGTCGTGCGTAAGGCATTCAAGATCGCCGAGGCCGAAAAACCCGGCGCTACGGTAATCGAACTGCCGGAAGATATCGCCGAAAACGATGTTGAAGCAAAGCCCATGCCGGTTACCAAGACGCGGCGTCCGGCGGCTGATCACAAGGCGATTAAGCAGGCAATCGATATTATCGCCGAAGCGAAAAGTCCGTTGATCATCGCTGGTAATGGCGCGATACGGAAACGGGCGGCACAACAATTGCGGCGGTTAGCCCAAAAGTCCGGCATCGGTGTCGTGAATACATTCATGGGTAAGGGAGCGGTCCCGAGGACCGATCCGCATTGTTTGTTCACAATGGGTCTGCAGGGGCAGGACCATATCAATATGGCGACCGAGGCGGCCGATGTAATCATTTCGATCGGCTATGATCTTGTCGAATTCGCTCCTTCGTTCTGGAACAAGGGGGGCGACAAGAAGATCATCCATATCGATTTCTGGCCGGCTGAAGTCGATCTCGATTATCAGGTCGATGTCGATATCGTATCCGATGTTGCCGATGCGCTGTGGCAGATGAACGAAGAGTTGAACAAACGCTATGACGGGGACGGCAAGCTGCCCCTGTTCGATATCAACGATCGCCAGAAACTACGTCAGAACATTCTCGACGATTTTGCGATGGAGAAAGACGATTCGTCCTTCCCGATGAAACCGCAAAAAGTCCTTTGGGATGTCCGTGAATTCATGGGCGAGGACGACATTCTACTGAGTGACGTCGGTGCGCATAAAATGTGGATCTCTCGTTACTATCAATGCGACACCGCGAACACCTGCCTGATTTCGAATGGTTTCTGCTCAATGGGCTTCGCACTGCCGGGCGGAATGGGCGCGAAAATCGCGTTGCCGGACCGTAAAGTCTTGGCGATTTGTGGCGATGCTGGATTCCTGATGAACGTGCAGGATCTGGAAACCATGGTGCGGCGGAAGCTACAGGTCTGTGTCATGGTATGGGTCGATGGTGAATATGGGCTTATTAAATGGAAACAGCAGAATCATTTCGATGGTAAGCATTCGGAATTGGCGTTCGGCAATCCAGACTTTGAATTGCTCGCTCAATCCTTTGGCATGTGGGGTAAGCACTTAACGAGCCCTGATCAACTGCCAGGCGCACTTGAAGAAGCCTTTCAACAAGACGGCCCGTCAATAATTGCCGTGCCAATCGATTATGCCGAGAATATGAAAATGACCAAGCGCCTTGGCGATCTCCAATTCAGTATTTGATCGATCCACGTCGCGGGACAAACGGAATACCGAGCAGTGCGATAATAAAATTATTGGTGGCACCAAATTTCTTAGTGATGGGCGTCACAGCACTGTTCGGTCAATCCGGTATTTAATAAGGTAGGGGAACGTGGGAAAGGCGTGATAAACGCGGAGCGGAAGGTCTGGGGCGATGAGTTTCAAGGTTAAATTTTGGGGAGTGCGGGGCAGTATCGCCACGCCGTCGCCGAAGCATGTCGCTTTCGGTGGCAATACGAGCTGCGTCGAGGTGGCTTGTGGCGGGCGCCGGTTGATCTTTGACGCCGGGACCGGAATTCGAAACCTTGGACATTGGTTGCTTCGCAAGAATGTCTATGATGCGCATCTTCTGCTGTCTCATACCCATTGGGACCACATAAACGGATTTCCCTTTTTCTCTCCGGCTTTTCACGAGGACAGTTCCTTTACCATCATGGCGGGACATGTCAGCGACGATGGTGGCATCAAGAGAATCCTCGCCGGTCAGATGACGACGCCGACATTTCCGGTTCCGCTTGATGCCATGCGCAGCAGCCTCGCGTTCGAGGACTTCAGGGCCGGGGAAGATTTTAAATTGCACAACGATATTCAAGTTCGCACGGTACCTCTCAATCATCCCTTCGGTGCGACGGGCTACCGTGTCGAGTACAAAGGAAAGGCGATGTGCTATGTCACCGACACGGAACATGTGCCTGGAAAGCCTGATGAGAACGTTCTTGCGTTGATCGAAGGCGCCGATCTTGTGATCTACGATTCGACCTATACCGATGACGAATTTCCAGGCAAGGTTGGTTGGGGACATTCGACTTGGCAGGAGGGCATACGCTTGGCTCGTGCGGCGGATGCTAAAATGTTAGCAATATTTCATCACGACCCCGACCACGAGGATGGGTTCATGGAGCAGCTTGAAGCTGAATCGAGATCTGTTTGGCCGGGCGCTATCGTGGCGCGAGAAAATATGCGCATTAACCTTCTCTAAAGTAATTAACCAAATAATAAAATCGCGAAACAATAGAATGGGTTTCTTTGATTCGTGAATTCTAATTTTATATTTAGATACTTGAGGCAAGTGCGTTTGAACGGTAACTTAGAATTGATCGATAGAAAGCGGAGCAGTCGAAAAAGCAATCGATGTATCCGATTAAGTGAATAGGCAATTAAACGGTCTTCGTGCTCAGGGGGAATCATGCGCAAGGTTGAGATGGCAATATTGCGAAACGTTTTTTGGACCGCTGTCTTCGCCGGTCTGCTTCTTGGTGGATTCGGTGTACCGAATT
>JAJFJC010000335.1 GCA_021774385.1 Alphaproteobacteria bacterium | reverse complement strand
AAAGAGCAGTCTGCTCAAGGCGATCAGAACGGGGCCGTTGATCCCGATGATCGGGCGGCGTTGATACAGCAAACGATGGCGCTATACCGTCAGCGGCGCGAGGAGTATGAACAATTGGATGAAGGTGTGCGAAACAAACTCACGAAGCTCGCTAGCGATGCCTTGTTCGGCGAAGGGACAGGCGACAAAGGTAAGAAAGCCGAATGACGGCTCAGTCCATGGAAGATCTTGCCCGCGCGGTCCGTGAGGGCGATCGGCGCGCACTCGGGCGCGCGATTACACTTGCGGAGTCCGGTCGCGAGGATCACCGCGAGCAGGCGGAACGTTTGCTTGAAGCACTGCTACCGCACCGGGTCGAGTCGATTCGTGTCGGAATATCGGGCGTGCCGGGTGTCGGTAAATCAACATTTATCGAAACACTGGGCAGTCATGTCATCGAACAAGGACGGCGGGTTGCGGTGCTGGCTGTCGATCCGTCGTCGAAGTTGAGCGGTGGTTCCATCCTCGGCGACAAGACTCGGATGGAAACCCTGTCGCGTGAAGCAAACGCTTTCATCCGGCCCTCCCCCGCCGGCACGACCCTGGGTGGGGTGGCCAGGCGGACCCGCGAAGCGATCTCGATTTGCGAGGCCGCGGCCTACGATATCGTGATTGTGGAAACGGTCGGTGTTGGCCAGTCCGAAACGGCGGTCAAGGAAATGACCGATATGTTTGTGTTGCTGCTCTCACCGGCCGGTGGCGATGAGTTGCAAGGCATGAAAAAGGGGATCGTCGAACTGGCGGATATGATCCTGGTCAACAAGGCGGATGCTGAGTTTGAGATGTCCGCCAGGCATGCGGTCTCAGACTACCGTAGTGCGATCCATCTGTTGCGGCCGGCGTCGCCGAACTGGCAGGTCCCGGTTGCGGCCTGTTCCGCTTTGACAGGCATGGGAATTGAGGAGGCCTGGAACCATATCGAGGAATATCAGCAAAAACTGGGCGATAGTGGTGAAATAGCGGACCGCCGGGCGGCGCAGTCGCGCAGTTGGATGTGGTCGGAAGTGACGGACAGCCTGCTCGAGAAACTGCGTGGACATAGTGATGTACAGGCCAGCCTTTCAGCGCTCGAGGCACAAGTGACGTCAGGGGCGATCACGCCCGCCGCCGCGGCACGCCGTCTGTTAAAATCCTTTCTTGGCAATTAATCTGCAAATACCTCTGGCGCGGTATCGCGCATAGCGATTGGACGAAAACGCATTATGACCAAACCGAATGAATTAACAGCCACCGCGGCGGTGCGGGCGATCGCGGCACGGGAACTTACCAGCGAAGCGCTGACGGCGGCCTGCCTTGAACGAATCGCGGAACGGGAGCCCGATGTCGCGGCGTGGGCGCATATCGATCCCGAAGCGGCTTTGGCGGAAGCCCGGCAACGCGACCGCGAGGCGCCAAGAGGGGCCCTGCACGGCGTTCCGGTTGGCTTCAAGGACGTCATTGAGACCTTCGATATGCCGACCGCCTATGGTTCCGCGATCTATCCCGGATATGAGCCCGTCGCCGATGCAGCCTGTGTGGCTCTCGTTCGGGCGGCTGGCGGTGTTGTCTTGGGAAAAACGGCAACGACGGAATTCGCATTTGTCAATCCGGCGGGAACTCGAAACCCACATAATCTGGCACACACGCCGGGTGGTTCCTCAAGCGGTTCGGCGGCTTCCGTCGCGGATATGATGGTACCGCTGGCATTGGGCACACAGACCGGCGGGTCGGTTATCCGGCCGTCTTCGTTCTGTGGTGTCGCCGGCTACAAGCCGACAATCGGGCAGTTCAGCTACGCGGGTGTGAAGCTGCTGGCGCGGTCACTCGATACGCTGGGCGCCATGGCCCGTCATGCGGGCGACTTCGCCCTGCTGCGTGCGGCAATGATGGGCGCGCCGCCTGCGGTGGCATCGCTTGGCAGTCCGCCGCGCTTCGGCTTTTGCAAAACACCTTGGTGGGATCGGGCGGATCAATCCTCCCACGCTGCGGTCGAAGCGGCTGTTAGCGCCGTCGCTAATGCCGGTGCCGAGGTTCGCGAAATGACTTTGCCGGACGGCTATGCCGGGCTGGAAGACGCAAACAAGACGATCATGATGTATGAGGGGCGCCGGGCGCTCGCGCATGAATACAACGAACATGAAGAATTGTTGAGCGCCAGGCTGAAGGTGCAAATGGCAACGGGTGCGGCCGCAAGTTACACCGACTATGGGGCGGCGATTGAATTGGCAGACCAGTGCCGCCGGCGGTTTGCCGATGTCATGGGCGATTTGGATGTGTTAATCGTGCCGTCCGCGGTTGGCGAAGCGCCGGAAGGATTCGAAACGACCGGGGATGCGACCTTCAACCGGCCCTGGACGACCATGGGGACGCCGTGCGTGACCTTGCCCGGCTACATTGGGCCAACAGGTTTGCCGGTTGGTGCTCAATTGGTGGCGCGGTATGGCGACGACGATCACTTGATGTCGGTCGCTTGTTGGGTCGAAAAAGCGATAGCGTCCTAGTAGTCCTCAGGTTCGGTTGTTCCAATTGAAATGCCGGCCTATACTTTCGCCCTGATCAAATAGGGTGAATTCTGTAAGGAAATAGTCATGGAAGCAGCAATCAAGGTTTTCTGGCAGCCTCATTGAACGAGCTGTCTCCGGGTAAAAGAATACCTGTCGGTCCGTGGGATCGAATTCGAATCAGTTAATATTTTGGAAGATAATGGTGGCCGGGAAGAGCTCGCGCGGATTGGCGCGCGGTCGATACCGATCGTTTCTCGCGGCAATGACTTTGTGTTCGCACAAATCATCAAGGATGTGGTCGATTTCCTTGATCTTGAGGACGATACCGCGCCCGAACTTTCACCGGTGGAACTCGCAACCCGGTATCAGGGCATTTTGGAAACGGCGATCCGTCTGGTTGGATCGATGCCGGACGAAAATTTGGAGCGGGAACTGCCAAACCGCCCGCGTTCGTGGCGCGTGTTGATGCACCATGCCTTCCAAATCCCGTCGGCATTCCTGGATATGGAAGAAACCGGCGAATCGCTGAGCAGTGAAAACCTGTTAGCCACACCGCCAGACAATCTGCGGACCAGCGCCCAAATCGCCGATTTTGGCGCGAAAGTGCGGGATCGTTTCAATGCTTGGTGGGCGGAAGCCAAGGATGAGGATTTCAACGGTCAGGTCCCGACCTATTTCGGCGGCACGACCCGGCATGAGATGCTGGAACGTACTGTTTGGCACTCGACGCAACATGTGCGCCAAATTGCCTCTCTCTTGGAGCAGGCGGGAATTACGCCTGACCGGCCGTTGACCTCGGCGGATATCCAGGGGTTGCCGTTAACGGATGTGGTTTGGGACGAAGGTTAAGTCGTTAGGAAGCGATGCGTTGCACGGCGACTTGACGTGGTGCCGTAGGTGCCGTAAAAAGCGCCGCCCTCGCGAATTTTCCGCGAGGTTTTGAATTTTCCAAGGATCGAATTATGGCGCGACGCTGCGACATCACAGGTAAGGGCGTACAAGCAGGCAATAATGTAAGCCACGCGCATAATAAAACGCGTCGTCGGTTTCTGCCGAACGTCCAGCGGACTTCTCTTATGAGCGATGCGCTTGGAGAAATGGTCCGTATGCGCGTTTCGACGCGTGCCATTCGCACGATAGAGAAGAATGGCGGCCTCGATGCTTTTTTGCTTGGTACTGCAAATCGCAAACTGACGTCGGAAGCACTTCGCATCAAGCGGCGTATTACGAAGGCAGCCGCCAAATAGCCTGAGCAAACCAACAGATTACGTGAAAGCCCGCCATTGAGCGGGCTTTTTCGTATTCGCCGATAGATATTTTGCCCTTAACTCGGCTTGGTTGGTATTGAATAATTAATTCAATGTAAGGACAAAATTGACTATTTTCTCGCGCATTGATTTGAAAATGTGACAATTCCCTTGTTGATAAATCAAGAAGGGAAGAAAAATGTCTATATTTACCGATTTAGATTTGGAAGAAATCCAACTTTACATAGATACGGAGCTGGAAAAACTTGCGGCAATAGGCCTTGAGATTGAAGCCGATGATGACATGAAAGCGTTTGCACGTTTTCTCGATTCGGCCCCCAAATCTCTTCCCGTGCCGTCGACGCACGATCCTGCCCGTTCATATCTACATTCAGGAAACGCATATTGGACAAAATTGCGGGACCGTGATGGGGAAGTTGTTTGCTGTAATGCTCAGCGTATGCATGTAACGGACAATTTGTTCGAGGATATTAGGACCCACGCAATATTCAAAAACCGGTTGCCGTTGATTCATCATTATCCATTAAATTTTTACAAGCACTTGAAGTTTCCCGATATCACCGGACGAACCAGCATCGGGGGCGGCATGTGGGTACATCCAGATTGGCGTGGTGGCCATGCAGCCCTCGGCGGGGGAAAAATTTATGGTGTCTACTCGCCGCTTGTTCGAGCCATCGCATTGCGGCATTTCAAACTGGAATGGTATTGCGCAATGTATAGCGTAACACCGTCTCGTACTTCTTTAGGCCGCGCGGGCGCGGGATTCCCAAATTCGGTCAAACTGCTCAAGGGCATGTTTCCGGTGCAAGACAGGTTGGCCGACATTCAGTTCATGTGGATGTCGCGAATTGAAATGCTAGAGTTTATTCAGGAGAGAACGATGGGGTCCTTGATGAAACACCACGCATAAACGACCCGCGCCACGGTGCCGGTTTGATCTGCGATCGGGAGGAGCAGCTTCGCGTACTCCCTTTCGATACCCAGCATTTTTTGTTCAGTGTGTATGTAGACCGGCATCTGGTGCGATTTGCAACTGTGATATTCGCGCGCGCAGGCTTTTGCGTGGATCGGTATGGGGTGTTTGGCAAAAGGGGTCGCGTCCCAGTTGCCACACACGCCGGCTGGGTGGTCCCGCATTACGAAGTGAAGTGGGTTCTCCATATCTACTTCGACCCAAGGTGTCCTTGAGAGTGGCGGTCGAAAGTTTTCCTGGCCGGGAATACCATTTTCCAGAAACGTGCGTTCCCGCCAGTAGCGGAACAAAATTTCGATATCCGTGCCCTTATTATCGATACAGGCGCGCTCGGTATTGATCCAGGTTCGCGTATGATAATTTTCCGCGTCCCTTTCGTTGATTCGTTCTATTTCACCTAGCATTACAGTATGCCTTCAAATACTTTCGCTACGCTGGTTTCAAGCCGCGTAACAATTTGGATGCGGTCGATCAGGTCATGGGCACCCAATAGCGGTATTACTAAATAGACATACCGCAGCGTGGCTTCGTCGACGATTATCTCCGTTTGGACATAGGTCGGCTGCCGATCCATTTTCACCCAAAGTAAGTCGAACAATAATGTGGAATGAACGCTTTCCACAATCTTAGAAACGGGTTGCAGACCTTTGAACCCCTGCAGGCCAATGACATCCGAGCCGCTGGTTAGTACTTCGAAGGTCCCCGGGTCGCCTTCTGAGACATTGATCAAGGCTAAAAAGTCTGCGGCTTCGGGGACAAGTTCATGGGGTCTAAATGTGCGGTTGGTCGGTAATCCTGTAGGCGATTCGACACATTCCCGGCGCCAATAATGGTAAAGCGCCCCGATATGCGTATTACGTTCGCGTGATGCCGCGAAGTGCAATTTAAAAACCTCTCGGGAATGTTCGAAGAAGCGGCCACTACCGAGTTTGATTTCGCTAACGGTGTAGATTTTCCATCCCTCGCACCAGTACCAAATATCGCCGATTCATAAATTATAAATAGCATACCACAAACTATGATTGCGGGCATCATGGAACTAACCGATTAATGATATGTTGCCGTTATGGAAGAATCCCCCGTCAAAGAGGATGGCGATACTTCCGAATGTCCGACTAGCCTGTCCGGCCCATCGAGCGATATGCGCCCGCACGGCGGCTCGCGGCGCCGCGAAGTTCTTCCTCGTCGAAGAGTTCGGCCAGGTTCTCCATCATCGTACCGCCGAGTTGCTCGACATCGACGATGGTGACGGCGCGCCGATAATATCGAGTCACGTCGTGACCAATACCAATGGCCAGAAGTTCGACCGGCGAACGGGTCTCGATATAGTCGATTACGTCTCGCAAATGGCGCTCCAGATAGTTCCCTGGATTGACCGACAATGTCGAATCATCGACAGGGGCGCCATCGGAAATCACCATGAGGATGCGCCGTTGCTCGGGACGGCCTAGTAGGCGGTCATGCGCCCAAAGCAGGGCTTCACCGTCGATATTTTCCTTGAGCAATCCTTCGCGCAGCATCAGGCCGAGATTCTTGCGCGCGCGGCGCCAGGGCGCATCGGCGGATTTGTACACGATATGCCGCAGATCGTTGAGACGGCCCGGATTGGCGATCTTGCCTTCGGAGATCCACTTTTCGCGTGATTGACCGCCCTTCCAGGCGCGCGTCGTGAAGCCCAGCACCTCGACCTTGACGGCGCACCGCTCGAGCGTCCGCGCGAGGATGTCGGCGCTCATTGCCGCGATCGTGATGGGGCGACCGCGCATCGAGCCCGAATTGTCGATCAACAGGGTTACAACAGTATCGCGGAATTCGGTTTCCTTCTCCTGCTTAAAGGAGAGCGGGTGCATCGGGCTGGTGACGACGCGATCCAACCGCGCGGTGTCCAGAAGTCCTTCTTCCAGATTGAAGTCCCAGGACCGTGTTTGTTTCGCCAGCAAACGCCGCTGCAGTCGGTTCGCAAGGCGTCCAATCAGGCCCTGAAGCTGTGCCAATTGCTGATCGAGCAGTTGGCGTAGGCGGGACAGTTCCTCGGGATCGCACAACGTTTCCGCGGCAACGACTTCGTCGAAAGCGTCGGTATAGTTCGTGTAGAAGGCTTCTTTCGGGACGTTAGACAGATCATGTTCCGGACGCCACCGCTTGCCCGGATCGCCTGGTTCCTCGCTGCCTTCCGAGGGCATCATCTCGCCATCGGCGTCGTCCGGCATCATATCGCCGAGGTCGTCGTCACCGCCTTCTGTCTCGGTCGCTTCGCCGCCGGATTCACCCGCGGAATCGGCGGATTCGCCGCCTTCTTCCTCTGACTCGGATTGCATCGAGTCCTCGTCGGCTTCATCGCCGCTGGACTCGTTGTCCTCGGCGTCGTGCTCGGCGCCGATTTCGATGTCCAGATCGGTGATTAGCTTGCGGACGGTACTGCTGTATTCTGACTGGTCCTCAAGGCATTCGCGCAGGAGTTCGAGGTCCTTGCCGATTTTATCCTTCAGGACCGGTTCCCACAGTTCGCAAACGCGCTGCGCCGCCGGCGGCGGTGCTTCGCCGGTAAACGCCGCGCGCGCCATCAAGCGGACGACATCCGGCATGGTCGCCTCGGTTCGGTCGTTGACGCGATGCAGACCCTCGCGGCGAAATTTGTCTTCCAGCGCGGCGGCGATATTGTCGCTGGCGCCCGACATACGGTTCGTACCAAGCGCTTCGACGCGCGCCTGTTCCAGCATTTCAAAAAGGATCGGCGCGACATCGCCGGTCGGCATCCGTCGGCTGTGCAGTTTCGCGTCATGATGCCGGAGTTTGAGCGCCATGGCATCGGCTTCGCCGCGAACCTGGGCGACTTCCTCGCTGGGTAGTTCGCGGCTCGGGAACGGCAGGCGCGCCCGTTCGCCGCTAACGCCGGGCGGCTCCGCCGAAAACGTTACTTCCATTTCGTCGCGATCGGACATCGCGCGAAAGCACGCCGCGACCGCGCGCTTAAAACTTTCAATGGGTGGTTCGCTGTCGGTCATCCGCGTATCTTCAGTTTACCAACGTTGCGGTACTCGCCTCCGGCAATTCCTCGCCAAAGCAACGTTGGTAGTATTCGGCGACGATCGACCGCTCCATTTCATCGCACTTATTCAGGAATGTAACGCGGAAAGCGAAACCTTTGTCCTTAAAGATTTCCGTGTTCTCGGCCCAGGTCATGACCGTCCGCGGTGACATAACGGTGGAGATGTCGCCGCCCATAAATCCGGTTCGAGTCAAATCCGCCAGCGCGACCATGGTTTCGATGGTTTTGCGGCCTTCTTCCGTGTCGTACTGGGGAACCTTGGACAGAACAATTTTCTCTTCTTCCTTGTGCGGCAGGTAGTTGAGCGTCGTTACGATATTCCAGCGATCCATTTGACCCTGATTGATCTGCTGCGTTCCGTGATAGAGACCCGTTGTGTCACCGAGACCGACCGTATTCGCCGTGGAAAACATGCGGAAGTACGGGTGCGGGCGAATGATTCTGCTTTGGTCCAGCAGAGTCAGCTTTCCGTCGACCTCGAGAATACGCTGAATGACGAACATCACGTCCGGCCGACCGGCATCGTATTCGTCGAAGCAAAGTCCGCAGGGGTTTTGCAACGCCCAGGGCAAAATGCCTTCACGGAACTCGGTCACCTGCTTGCCCTCATTCAAGACGATCGCGTCTTTACCGATAAGATCGATACGGCTGATGTGGCTGTCCAAATTGATGCGGATGCAGGGCCAGTTCAGTAACGAGGCAACTTGCTCGATATGGGTCGATTTTCCGGTGCCGTGGTAGCCTTGAATCATAACCCGGCGGTTATATCCAAATCCGGCGAGGATCGCCATCGTCGTTTCATGATCAAATACGTAAGATTCATCACGTTCAGGTACGTATTCGGATCCAGTCGAGAAGGCCGGTACGACCATATCGGTGTCGAGGCCGAAAGTCTGCCGAACGGAAACTTCGATGTCTGGTGCGTCTAATTCATGTGCCCGGGCCGGGGCGTCGCTCGTTGTCATGTGGGTAATTCCAGTCGTTGCAGAGTCTTGAATTTAAGGCGAGTTGGTCGCTTCGCGTTACACTTATGCGACCAGGAACTTTTTTACCGTAGCGTATGCTTGATTGATGTCCTTCAGCTTTTCTTCGGCCATGCGGTCACCGCCATTGGCATCGGGGTGAAGCCGTTTGACAAGTTCCTTATAGCGCGACTTCAGCGCGGTCAAGTTTACAGGGCCGTCAATATTCATGATTTTAAGGGCGTGTTCAACCTGCGCATCATGGCGCGGTCGGTTGTCCCGTTCAGTCCCCTTTTGTTTGCTATGAAAGGAAGACGCCGCATTGAATATGCCCAAATCATCACGAAACCTGACATTGGCGCTAAATTCACGATCTGGGGCACCGCCGCCAAAGGGCCAAGAGGGACGACGCCAAACGGTGTCGTTTCTGATCTCCGTTTCTATCTGCCCATCGCTCATGCCAGCGTAGTAGTTCCAATTTCTGTTGTATTCGCGAATATGATCCAGGCAAAACCAAAAATAATCGTCAAGCTTACTACGGTCCTTTGGCGCGCGATGGTTTGCTTCCGCGCCGCATCCCGGGTGATCGCATTGATTTACCCGCGCGCTGGCGTCGATAACGCCATATTTCGAACCACCAGAATAATTCATCAAGATAGTATGATCGCGCGATAAGGTGCTGACAAGCCGATCGCCTCGGTTTGAATATTCAGGTGGATTCGGAGTCGGAATCTTCCGATTGCGGCGGGTTTACCCGAACGGACGATATCTGATTGCGCTGTCGACGCATGATTTCGAAACGAAACCCGTAAAATGTAAAAACCTGGCCTGACTCGGGAATTCGCCGCGCTTCATGAAGGATCAAGCCGGCAAGGGTTACCGCGTTGTCGTCGGGTAAATTCCACTCCAATTCGCGGTTTAAATCCCGCAAAGTCGCGGTGCCGGGAATGATATAGGAACCGTTCGGTTGACGCCGCACGCCGGAAACCGCGACGTCGTGTTCATCTTCGATACTACCAACGATTTCCTCTAAAATATCCTCCAGTGTAACGATGCCCATGACAGCCCCGTATTCGTCCACGACGATGGCGAAATGCTCGCGCCGTGTCCGGAAGGCCTGCAGTTGGTCCAATAGCGTCGTCGTTTCGGGAATGAACCACGGTTTCGCGGCGAGTAGAAGAATATCGAGGTCTTCCATCTGCCCGTTTCGGGCGTGCAACTCACGCAAGAGCGCTTTGGCATGCAGGACACCGACGATGTTGTCAGGATCGTCGCGGTAGAGTGGAATTCTTGTATAGGGACTGGCCAGTGCTTGCTCGACGATCGTGCCCGCGGGGTCGGCAATGTCGATCAGTGTGACGTTTCTACGATGCGTCATGATTTCCTCGACCTCGACGTCGTCGAGATCGAGGATGCTTCGGAGCATTTGCCGCTCGTGGCGAATGTCTGGGTCGGGCCCTTCGTGAAGATCGATCGCACCGCGCAATTCTTCCTCTCTATGGCCGATGCTGATCTCTTCACCAAGTTCGATTCCGAATGGCTTTACCGTCGCGCGAACCAACCATTGTATGGTGTGGGTGATCGGTGCCAGCAAGTTCACGACCACACGAATTAGCGGCGCGACGAAAAGCGCCGTCCGGTCGGCATTGCCAATGGCATAGGTTTTTGGAAGGACCTCGGCGAAAATGACAATAAGCAATGTCATCACCATGGTCGCGTAGACCACGCCGGCGTCCCCGAACAGCAGCAGTAGTACATAGGTTGCGAGCGAGGACGCCAAAATATTGACGAGATTGTTGCCGAGCAAAATAGCGCCGATTAGTCTGTCCTTGCGGGCATAGAGATCGAGAACGGTTTTAGCGCGATCGTCGCCTTGTTTTGCATGCCTGTGTAAACGCGGCAGAGAGGCTGCGGTCAGTGCGGTTTCCGATCCCGAGAAAAAACTCGAGATGAGCAACAATATGACAATCGCGACGACCGCGACGAGCAGTTCCACCGTCATGAAATGACCGAGTCCTCAATCGTCGCGATTAGATCGTCCGGCGCCACGTCGCGACTTAGGAAGGCTTCGCCGATACCCTTGACCAGTACGAATGTCATCCGGCCGTCGCGAACCTTCTTATCGCGGCCCATATGGTCGATGAGTCTTCCTGCCTGCCAGGAGATACCCTGGAGATGAGCCAGACCCGTGCCCAGCCCGATCGCCGCGAAATGACGGTGTACCCGCGC
>JAJFJC010000334.1 GCA_021774385.1 Alphaproteobacteria bacterium | reverse complement strand
TGTCGCGCGATCATCTTGGGACAGCCGCGAAAGCCGAGTCGAAATTAATACCGACAACGTGTTGCAACTGTTCGACGATGCGGGCATTTCAGCGACGTTTTTTACTTTGGGTTGGGTTGCCGAACGTTTTCCAAATCTAGTCCGCAAAATTGTCGATCAAGGTCACGAACTGGCGAGCCATGGATACGCACATTTCCGCGTCGATGAGCAAACACGGGAGACGTTTCGCGACGATATTAGACAAACGAAACGACTACTTGAAGATGTGGGGGGTACCGAGGTCAGAGGCTATCGGGCGGCAACTTTTTCAATTGGTGAAAAAAATTTATGGGCCTTCGAGATACTTCGTGAAGAAGGCTATGTTTACAGCTCGAGCATCAACCCAATTCGGCATGATTTTTATGGCATGCCAGATGCGCCGCGATTCGGTTTTTATCCGGACGGCCCGGATGGGATTAACGAATTTCCCATAACAACCGTGCGGCTCGCTGGAACGAACTTTCCCTGCGGCGGCGGCGGTTTCTTTCGCCTGCTACCTTACCCGATCTATCGTTCTGCGCTGCGTCACGTGAATAACAGCGACGGCCAACCCTGCATATTCTATTTTCACCCCTGGGAAGTCGATCCCAAACAGCCGCGCATACCGAACACGACCTTTAAGACATCATTTCGCCATTACCTGAACCTTAAACGTACAGCACCAAGACTTCGTGCGCTGACACGAGATTTTTCGTGGGATCGCATGGATCGCGTTTTTCTCGATGGAGATAAATCCACCGAATGACCACATCGCAATGCGACTTGACGGTTCATTCGCTTTCGAGCGGTGATATCGCCGCTTGGGATGCGTACGTACACGCACACCCGAAGGCAACCTTTTTCCATCGCGCCGGATGGCAAGAAGTCATTGAAACAAGCTTTGGACATCGCACCCACTTCGTATTGGCAAGGCAAAACGGAGAAATTTGCGGCGTCTTGCCGCTTGTCCATATCAAGAATATTTTGTTCGGCAATCGTCTGGTCTCGACACCGTTTTGTGTCCAAGGAGGCCCCTTGGTTTCGAACGATGCCGCTCGAAGAGCGCTTGATAATTTCGCCACGGCGCTGGCGGACGAACTCAATGTCGAATTCATTGAATATCGCAGCGAAGAGGCAAGCAACCTAAGTTGGACCACCAAGGATGACCTATACTTCATCTTTCGGCGCGAAATCGATGCCTCACCAGAGTTGAACCTAAAAGCTATTCCGCGCAAGCAAAGAGCCGTTGTACGCAAGGCCATCAAGGCCGACGAACTGCGCGATGAAATCGATGACCATCCAGATCGTTTCTACGGCGTTTATGCCAATAGTGTGCGAAATCTCGGAACACCCGTATTCTCAAAAAAATACTGCCGTGTCCTAAAGTCCGTTTTCGGTGACGATTGTGAATTCCTAACAATCCTCAACGGAAACGGCTTGCCTGTAAGTAGCGTCATGCAGTTTTATTTCCGCGACGTAGTACTTCCATACTATGGCGGCGGAACACCCCAGGCGCGTTCGACAGGCGCTTACAGCTTTATGTATTGGCGATCGACCTGCCGCGCCGCCGAACGGGGAATACGATTATTCGATTTTGGCCGCAGCAAGAAAGACACCGGTGCATTTGCGTTCAAAAAGAATTGGGGTTTCGACCCTAAGCCCCTTCATTATGAATACCGATTGCGGTCTGGTGTACCTCTGCCCGATGTCAATCCGTTGAATCCCAAATATCATTTGATGATCAACACATGGAAACGGCTACCATTGCCCGTTGCGAATTTGATCGGACCGCCGCTCTTTCAGGCCATTGGTTGAATCCCACCATCGCTCATGCATGATGGATTGATAGCAGCAAAAGGCGTTTTCCATGCGTGACATGCTTTTCCTTAGTCAACGAATTCCCTATCCGCCCAACAAGGGCGACAAAATTCGATCTTTCAATATCCTGAAGCATTTCAGCGCGACCCATCGTATCTATTTGGGCTGCTTTATCGACGATCCCGAAGATTGGGATCATGTCCCTGCGCTGCAGGATTATTGCGTTGAAAGTTGCGTTGTTCCGCTGAACAAGACGGTTGCGAAAATTCGATCGCTCAAAGCATTCTTGAATGATGCACCACTGAATTTGCCCTACTTTCATGACCATAAGCTCGAAGCTTGGACAAAAAGGATATACGCCGAGGTAAGGCCGTCCGTCGCTTTCGCATTTTCATCGCAAATGGGCCAGTATTTCCTCGGCGCGGCGCCACGGCCCCCTCGTATCGTTATCGATTATTGCGATGTTGATTCCGATAAGTGGCATCAATATGCAGAAAAGAATTGCTGGCCAAAGAGCTGGCTTTTTGAGCGCGAAAGTCGAACGCTGTTAAAGTTCGACCGTTTCGTGGCTCACGAAGTTGATGCCGGCACCTTTGTTGCGCAGCCGGAAGTCGACTTATTCGAAAATTTGGCGCCAGAAACAAAAGATAAACTTCACGCTATCGGTAACGGTATCGATACCGAGTATTTTTCGCCCGACAGGAATTACGCGACACCTTATGAGGATGGTGGCCCCGTTATCCTCTTTACTGGCGCGATGGATTATTGGCCGAACATCGACGCCGTCGAATGGTTCGCCGAGGAAATATTTCCGCTGATCCGAAAAACACGGCCCGATGCCCGCTTTTTTATCGTCGGAGGCAACCCGGCCTCCGAGGTGCGCATGCTGGAAAAAAACGAAGGGATACATGTCCCCGGGCGGGTTCCCGATATGCGCCCCTATTTTGCGCACGCACACGTCGCGGTGGCGCCCATGCGGATCGCACGCGGTATTCAGAACAAGGTTCTCGAGGCCATGGCCATGGGCCGGCCTACCGTTACGACGCCGACAGCGCTAGCCGGAATAAATGCCAGCCCCGATCAAGAAATACTTGTCGCCAAGGACGCGGAAACGTTTGCGGTGCAAACCCTTCTCGCTTTAAAGACCTTCGATACAAATTCAATCGGAACCCAGGCAAAGGAATTCGTTCGCCGCACCTACAAATGGTCTGATCAATTGGCCCCCTATGACGCACTGATTGCCTAAAACCAAGTTCATATCGCGATGTATTTTGGGAGAAAGTGTCGACGGACGATTAGCTTATTGTGTCATACGCTTTTCCCACGCATAGGCGCTGGAAACTATTTTCGTTAAATCATCGTGGCGCGGCCGCCATTCTAAAATGTCGCGAATTCGCTTTGACTCGGCATAGATTTCACCAATATCACCAGCCCGCCGCGGACCAGTATCGACACGGAAGTCCTCTCCGCTCACCTCGCGCAGCGTATCGAGAACTTCTCTAACCGAATATCCGCGTCCATATCCACAGTTCATGACATTGCTGGCACCACCGTTCGTTAGATAATCCAGAGCAGATACATGGGCTTCGGCAAGATCGCTGACATGAATGTAATCCCGCACACCGGTTCCATCCGGCGTGTCGTAATCATCGCCGAAGACGGTGACACTTTCTCTTACGCCACACGCAACTTCACATGCCGCCTTGATCAAGTGAGTGGCGTTTGGTGTCGACTGACCGCTTCTACCGTCTGGATCAGCGCCCGCGACATTGAAATACCGAAGTGCGATGAACCGCAGATCCGAAGCTGCGGATACGTCCTGAAGCATGTTCTCCGTCATGAGCTTAGACTTACCATATGGCGAAACGGGTGCTAACGCGACGCTTTCATTGACAGGTAATGTTTCTGGATTTCCATATACAGCCGCGGTTGACGAAAAAATGAATTTATCAACACCCTGCATAAGCGCGGCTTCCAATAGGTTGCGGCTCGCACAAGTGTTGTTGCGATAATATTTCAAAGGGTCTTCGACCGATTCCGGTACGACGGTCGAACCGGCGAAATGTAAAATCGCCTGGCAATTGTATTCACGAATCAACCGCACTACCCGCTCCCTATCGCCGATATCCATTTCGACGAACGCCGCCGCACCAGGAACGAGGTCACGGCGACCTGTCACCAGATTGTCGGCAACGACAACCTGCCGGTCCGTTTCAAGCAACGCGAGCGTTACATGACTACCGATATAACCAGCCCCCCCCGTAACCAGAACGCAGTTATCCTCCATGTCGGTCCCCTTTCAACGCATACCGGTGCACGGTGCCGTATTCCGTCACCGTGCATCCTTCGACGTATTGATTCTAAATATGTTTGAATGCGATCTATTTAGTAGCAAGCAAAGCGTAAAGTTTTCGTGCTTCTTTGATCTCACCGAAAGGTTTTCCGGTATCGAGTATTTCCTTGAGTAACTTTAACGCTTCGCCCTTTTGGCCCGAATTTGAAAGTGCCGCCGCGTAATGGTACCCGATATCCAGTTGGTTCGGCGCATCGGTATGAGCTTGCCTTAGAAGATCTAATCCTTTTACCGTATCGCCCTGCTTTACGAGCAACCAGCCAAGGGTATCGGATATGGCAGCCGATTTCGGTGCAAAATCATGTGCTCGCGTGGCGTATTCGATTGCACGGCTGTCCTTCACTTCACCGTAAAGCCATGCCAAATCGTTTAGCAGCACCGCATTGTCCGGAAACTTCTTAAGAAGCGTTTCATTTTCACGAATTGCCGCTTTAATTTCACCGCCACTAAGCAAGGCGCTTGCATACATAAATCTGACGGATGTGTCGTCCGGTTTAGCCGCAAGCCAATTTTCCAGCAATTGACGCGCTTCCTTGTTCTTACCGGCGCGTGCCAGGCTTCGATACAAACGCCCAAGAGTTTGACCTGTCGGGTTTCGCTTCTGCGCGGCCGCGTAGGCCGTGCTGGCGGCTTCAAAACTACCCACCTGCATATGCACGTCACCCTGCATTAAATACCCAAAATCCGCATCGGGAAATTCAGCGGTCATGTTTCGTGCGGTCGCAAGGGCGGCTTCCGCGCCACCATCAAGAAATGCGACGCGAATTCGATCCTGACGCGCCGCGGTATTTTTTCCATCGAGCTCAATGGCTTTATCTAGAATCGCAGCCGCTTCGGAATAATTCTTAGCCGCCGCGAGCGTGCGTCCAAACCGATGGTGAACAATGGCCGACTTTGGTGCAAGCCCGGCAAGTTGCCTATAAGTCGAAATGCCATTTGCTAGTTTGCCAGTGGCAATTTGCGAGCGCGCCAGCGCATCAAGCGCATCGAGATCTTTCCCGGCGGTTTGCGCCAATTCACGTGCAGCCGACAAGGCTTGCTGGTTCTCCTTCGTGCTTAACAACGCATTAACCAATCGGATGCGAGGACGTTTCGATTTTGGGTTCGCGGAAATTGCTCGACGTAGCCAGTCAATGCCTTGCGCATTGTCCTTAGCGGAAAATGCCAGTTGCGCCATGCGAAGCATCGCTTGTTCATGCTTCTCGTTATTCTCAAGTATTTTTTCGTACTGAGCTTTCGCCGCTTTCAAATTACCACCGACCCGCTCGATTTCAGCTAGATTAAGCGCCGCCGGCGTAAATTTTGGTTGAATTTCAAGGGCTTTCTCGAAATGCTTACGCGCCGTATCAGTATCTTTCATACCAAGATAAATTGTGCCAAGAAAATTGTCGGGCATCGGATTTTTAGGCATCCGTTCCTTCAGTGTCCGCGCCGCGGCGAGCGCCTTTTCGAATTTCCTCTCACGAAGATGCGTGAGAACAAGCAAAAGGTTGGCGCGAACCTCGTCGGGGTCACTTTCCAGAATAGATTCGAACTCCTTTACCGCCGTGTCACGGTCGCCGGAACTGAGATGCGTTAAAGCGAGCCGTGTCCGGATTTCAGTATTCGCGGGATCTAATTTAGCGACTTTCTCGAACAATGTGGCCGCTTCCTCATTACGGCCCTCCGCTACGTATGCATTACCCAACAAAGTCCATAGGCGCACGTCTTCAGCGCTGCCGCCCAGCATAGGTTCTAGCAATCCGATAGCCTTTGTCGCCGCTTTTTTGCGCAAATAAATCGCAGCCAAAAGCCTTCGGCCCCGGTCGCTATCTGGTACTTTTGCCAAATAGCCTTGGATTTTCGATTGCGCCTGCTCTATTTCTCCTTGAGCAAAACTCAAGGACGCTTCCAAATAAAGCGCTGGAGGATAGGCGGACAAAACCTTCATAACCGGCAGCAATGTATCTGTCGCTTGTTCGTATTTCTTTTCACGTGCGAGGAGTAACGCGCTCAAATACCGCGCAATGGGATTGTTCG
>JAJFJC010000333.1 GCA_021774385.1 Alphaproteobacteria bacterium | reverse complement strand
TTCAACAAGCAGTTCGGCGGCCAACTCGGCGACCGCGACGCGGCGCTCAAGACCTATCGCGACCACATCGCCGAGGTCCAGGCCACCATCGTGCCGGAACGGCTGCTAACCTACGACGTCGCGCAAGGCTGGGAACCGCTCTGCGACTTCCTCGGCTTGGCCGTACCGGACGAACCGTTCCCGTTCACCAACACGACCCGGCAATTCCAGGAACGCGCGGCGGCACGCAAGCGGGAGTAGGGGCGGCTAGCCGACCCTAAAACTACTCGACACGCCGTAGCGGCGAGTGCGGACCTGCGCGTGGGATTTTACGTGCCCAATTTTCTTTCGGCATTTTGGAGTCATTCCCATGCTTCCATCCTTCAAGCTATCGGGTCCCGTGGGGGCCAGTGTCCGGGTCAACCGGGAGGATACGGTGCGCACGAAACAGGTGCTGCAACGCCTCGGATTCCTCACGCCACCGGAAGGGGGGCTGACCGCCATCCCCGATGACGCGATGATTGACGGCATCGCGGCATTCCAGGAGGAAAGCGGGATCGCCAAGGATGGCGCGATGAAGCCGGGCGGTCCAACCGAAAAGTTGATACGCGCGGCGTTGTTCGAACAAGAAAACGGTTCCGATCATCAGGGGAAATCGGCCTTCCAGGTTGGGTCCTCGGTCGGAGAGGGGGCGGCGAACCGACCCGCCGATGTGCTCGCTGCCAAACACGCGCTTGCGCTCGCCGATGAAATCGCGGAAGAGGATGTCAATACGGACATGGCAAGCCGCACCTTTAGCGGCGCCATCGACTCCTTTCAGGGCGCTTTCAATTTGAGACGCGACGGCAAAATCATGCCGGGCGGTTAGACCGAACGTGCCTTGGCGCGCGTCGTTCGACCTGAGTTGAAAAAACGCGGCGCGGGTCAAAGCCTTTTGAAATCGATTTCCGGAGTGCCAGCGGAAGGGAACGCAAAGGTGGCAAACAACATGCGTCCGTTCGGTCTAGCCGAACAAGATGCGTCCCCTTCGAACCGAATTTCATCGAATGACTCCACAGCACCTTCACCGCAAGCTCTATCCGAAAAACCTGTAGTAAAATCGGGCGGCCGGGAGATCGATCGGCGAGAAGCGAAGTTCCGAGAATTCGCTCGTAAGGCTCGCTTGGTAGGTTTTGTGTTTCCGGCCGAAATGCTCGAACATTTTCTGTCTCGTAAAGGCGGCGTAAAGCACTTACCAGCAGCCAGAATGCGTTCTTTCGAAGCGGTGCAATCGGCCGAGAAATTCAATATTAAACAGTTCAATGATGACTGGCTGAAACCGAAATCTCTCGTCCACCAAACGATCTTGAACCTTAAAGATGGCGAAACCGTCGTTATTAAAAAGCGGCCACGGAGAGATAAAGATTGGTCGCCGGGTGATCCTGTTTGGGACGAAGTGATAGAGACACGTACCCCATGGTATGCTCCCAGATCTTTGACCAAATCGAACTTGGAACTCTTCTATGGCAGCGGTAATAGTATCCTTCATTCCGAAGGTATTTTTCGCGTGACCCGAAATGGGAATACGGTCACGGTACAAGGAAAGGTAGAACATGAATGGAGAGATAGGTATAATTGGGAAAAGGATTTGTTCGTGCACATTCCTTTCGTCGGGCGGATCGATGACGAGGAAGGTCAATCGTTGGAAGACCATGGTAGAGGGACGTCGTTCGATATGCGGTCTTCCTGGAAGCAAGAGGTAACCGGCACGATTGAACTGCGAAATGGCAAGCCCGCGAATCCGCGCATACGGTGGACGAAACCTGAATGAATGTTGAAGCCGAACTGGTCAAACGATTGAGGCGATTTAAAATCGCGACATATTCGAGTGTCGGGGTGCTGATTTTGGCGGTCACGGCTTTTGTCGTGTGGTTTCTGCCCACCGCACCCATCGTAAAGTTCAGGCCGGTCTGCGATATTTCTCGAGGTAACACCGTTCCCGAATCGGATTACTATACGCCAGACGGCTTTATTGCCTTTTTAAAAGGGCGGATGCGGCAAGAATTCAAGGATATCATTACCGCAGGATATCTTGGCGACTTCTACCGGAAAATTGTTCCCAACGATGCGATTGGCCACTATCGCGTAACGCCGGACGATATCTTCGTCACGATGGATTTGTATAAAACTGTCGGTCTCTACAAGAAGTTTACGGAGATGGCTATCCATACCTTAATTCAGCAGGAACTTTGGGGCGGTAAGAAATTTCCAATCCGGCTCGAGAAAAACAATTATATCGGGCACAAGGATTCCTGGAAATATTTGCAAAGAGATCCATGGCAACCAAACGACTTTAAAATCGGTAGCGATCTTAGCAGGGAACTCAATCCCGACTTCTATGACGCAAACGAAAATTTCCGCCTTGATGTATTCGAGAAAAGACCGGAAAGCTATATCGGCGATATGGAATTCAACGAACGATTTTGCGCAATAATTCGTTTCTTTTCGATTGAGGGGGCGCCGCCGCCGAAAAACCTTAACGGTGCGTTGTTTAGGCACCGTCCCGTACATTCGCGTGAAGTAAACGAACGCATACTCCGGCATTTCATTGAGAAGTTCAGTCGCGAAGACCGCGCCAACTGACCACACCACAATCGCGCAACGCAAATTCGCAATCAGATTTAGGAGGCCGCCGTCATGTCGAACGGGTCGCGTGGCCTGCTGCGCTCCTATACCGATTTGCCGGCGTCGCAGCGCGACGCGGTCGATGCGCTGCTGGCGGAGGATTTGGCGGCCTATCCGTGGCGGCCGCTACTGGATGTGGCTGATCCGTCGCGGCGCACTCCGCAGGAGCTGGCCTTCGCCAGTCCGGCGGATTTTCTGTTCTATGGCGGTGCGGCCGGGGGCGGGAAGACGGATTTGCTGATCGGACTGGCGCTGCTGGAACATCAGCGCTCGATCCTGTTTCGGCGCGAGGCCAAGCAGTTGCGTGCGGTAACCGACCGCGTGCGGCAGATACTCAACACGCGCGAGGGGTTTAACTCACAACAGAATCGCTGGCGTCTGCCGGACGGGCGCTTGCTCGATCTCGGCGGCGTCAAGGATGCGGGAGACGAGCAGGCTTACCAAGGCCAACCTCATGATCTGATCGCCTTCGACGAGCTCCCGCAATTTCTCGAACGCCAGTTCCGCTTCCTTGTCGGCTGGAACCGCACGACCGATACCGATCAGCGCTGCCGCGTCGTCGGTGCGGGCAATCCGCCGACCAGCGCGGAGGGCGAATGGGTGATCCGCTTCTGGGCCCCGTGGCTGGACGCGCAACACGTCAACCCCGCGCTGCCGGGCGAACTGCGCTGGTTCGCGGCGCTGGAAGACGAGGATATCGAGGTCGCGGGACCGGAACCCTTCGACCATAAGGGCGAGCGGCTACAGCCGAAAAGCCGCACCTTCATCCCGAGTTCGGTCGAGGACAATCCGTTCCTCACCGCGACCGGCTACAAGGCCATGCTGCAAGCGCTGCCGGAGCCGCTGCGCTCCCAAATGCTGCGCGGCGATTTTTCGGCCGGGCGCGACGACGATCCGTGGCAGGTCATCCCCACTGCCTGGGTGCGGCAGGCACAGGAACGCTGGCAACCGCAAAAGCCCGCCGGCCCGATGCAGGCGATGGGCGTCGATGTGGCACGCGGCGGTGCGGACGAGACGGTGCTGACGGCGCGCTATGGCGACTGGATCGCACCGCAGATCGTGCAGCCCGGCGCGGCGACGCCGAACGGGCAGGCGGTGGCGGCGCTGACCGTGGCCTATCTGCGCGACGACGCCACCGCCTATGTCGACGTGATCGGCGTCGGTGCCAGCGCCTACGATCATCTCGACGGGTTGCGCATCAACACGGTGGCCAGCAACGCGGCACAGGCGAGCCTGGCGCGGGACCGTTCCGGCCAGCTCGGTTTCGTCAACAAGCGCGCCGAATGGTGGTGGAAAATGCGCGAGGCGCTCGACCCGCATTACGGCGACGATCTGGCCCTGCCGCCGGACCGCGAATTGCTGGTCGATCGCTGCACGCCGCGCTGGAAAGTCAGCGCGCGCGGCATCCAGGTCGAGGCCAAGGAGGATATCGTCAAACGGCTAGGGCGCTCACCCGACCGCGGCGACAGCGCCGTGCTCGCCCTACAACCCAAACGCCCCCGGCGACGGGTGGCGGACACGGCGTATGAGGATGAGGCGCAGTTTAGATGGCGCGGGGCGTAGATCATGCAATGCCTTAACGATATGTATGAGGTTGGCAATAACAGGTTCCATATCATTTTAACCCATTGTTATGCTGACTCTTGAAACAACTTTTGACAACCGAGGTTAAGATTATGCTTCCAAAAGGAGAGGGTCGATAGAGGCCTAAACCAGTCGTATTTGAATGAATTTTTATACTCTTTTAAATTATATAAAAATATTTTGATAAAATTATAGATTGTGTTAGCTACTGCTTCCGCCGGGCAGCCGCGACATTCCCATGATTGCCGCCTACGCCCGGTCGGCGCATGAAGCGCCTCAGCCGCTGGAATAGGGACAACATCGGTGGGAAAATCATGGATTGGTCTTTTATCGACAGTGCCAGCATCATCGCAACCGCAGCCGTTTCGGCGGTCACTATACTAATTGTCGTTGTCAGTATTCTGATCATGGGGTTCCGGTCGATAGTTGGGATTTGCCTTTCGGCTGTAGTTGCTGTTCCGATCGTTCTGGCTGGCAGCAAGGCAATGGGAATCAGTACGGCGCCATTGATCCGGGCCGAATACCACGATTTCGACGCCGATCTAAAACGGTTGCCGGTGGTGTCTAAGCTGATCGAACACCATCCGGATATGCGCCTGCGTTTGACCCGCATCATGAAAATTGGAATGCGCGGCTTGGTCGATCCGGTCGAAGTGCAGCTCGCGTTCCAAGAAGTCATCGAGGAATACGTTGCGCCGTATTTCGCGCGCACGTCCGATATCGCCATGGCGGTTTATTGGAGCAACCATGAAGTCATGGTCACCCATTTTTTGAGCGTCGATCCGGACGCCTGTCGCGCCTATGTCAACGGCTACAGTCCGATGCCGGTCCATCTGTTGCCGGAAGGCCTCCTAGATGTTTTGTTCCAAGTCACCGAACAGATCATTCAGCACGCTGTCGCGACGCCGCAGGAAGAGCCCAAGCGCGCATGGGTCAAAAGCATTTTGAAGGAGATGTTCGGAACCGAAGCCACAATTGACGATCCGCTCGCGAATTTCTCGGAACTATCGTGCCTGGAGTACCTGAAACTGACCCGCGCCGCGGAGAAGAAATACAACGACATGGAATATTTCCGACTGCTCCGTGGACTGATTTCCATCTCCTACCGTAGAGAAGTTCGGGACGCCTAGGCTGAGCTGTCTCTCTGATGGCTCCTGGCATTATAGGGTACGCGATCAGAATGCCACTTTTCCCGACTGGATCGGAGGAATCGATATGACCCTTTGGAAGCAATCCGCTATCGCGGCATTTACCGCTGCGTCGCTGATCCTCATGATTTCGAGCGAGTCGGTGGCTGACGCACTTAAGGACCAAACCGACCTGAAGAACAAGATCTCCGGTTTGTTTGTCAGCGGGAAGTTCGCCGAACTGGAAGCGATGAGCGCTCGGTTCCGAAAGGCGAAAGAACGGAATGCGGCCGGGCGTTGGCAACTTTCGGTTTTTCACGATGCCTTTATCTGGGCGTTCCGGAACCATCGGAAAAAAATTGGCGATAACACTTATTGGGACAAGACCGATGCAAAAATGAAGAAGTGGATTGCGGCCTACCCCCAATCGCCGACACCACATCTCGCCTACTCGCGGTTCCTGCTCAATCGCGGCTGGGACTGGAACGTTACCTTGCCCGCTTCAAAGCAGCAAAAGCCGAAGGATCGTGAGCGGTTCTTGAAATTTACGGGGCAGGCCAGGCACTATCTGGAAGAGACGAAAGCCGTCGCCGCGGCCGATCCGAACTGGTACCGCCTAATGGTTGAAATCGCATTCTGGCAGAAATGGCCGGAACCCGCGTTCCGCGAGCTGACGGAAGAGGCGTTCGACCGGGAGCCCTTATTCTACCAAACATACCTTGCCGCCGCGCGGTACTACGCCCCCGAAGACGACGGCAATGCGAACGCGCTTGAGGCGTTCGCGCGGGATGCGTTGCGGCGGACCGAGACACACGAAGGCGCCACGCTATACGCGCGCATTTACTGGCACATCTCGAACAAAGGGGCTGGCGAGCGGCTGTTCCTGGATACCAACGCCGATTGGGGCATGATGAAACGGGGCATCGTTGAAATCATGGATGACTATCCGGATAACTGGAATGTGCACAATTTCGCCAAGTTCGCCTGCCTGGCGGGTGACGCACAAGCGGCCTTCGAGCTGCTCACGCACATGAAGGGAAAACAGGTGTCGTCGAATTTAATGAGGGCGTGGCGCCGGCCCTCGCTCTTCACGGAATGCCATCAGAAGATCAAGGCAAGACCTTGGTCCTTGAAGGAATACACCTGGAAAACCGTTTGGTTCCTGATGCAATAAGCGCTGTTGCGATCCTGATACCGGTTAAACCTCCGGGAATTCTAGCCGTGTCCCAATGCTCGTCGAACGTTTCGCCGTGGTTCCCCCGGTGCGGCTTTGTTGTCCCATTTGGCTAATTGACCCTGACAGTCATTTGCATGGATTTCACTTTTTCGCGGCGTAATCGAGCACTATTCCAGCGTGCGTGCCGGCATTCAGGTTGGGCGCGAACGGTACGTGGCGTGCCGATTCGGTTCTTCGAAATCATACGCGGGGATTCACGATATGGCGCAAGATCCAACCGGCAACTGGCCATGGGAAACCGGGGCGATGCCGGAGACACAACCTAAGACCGATTCAGTTTCGGCGCGGCAAAGGTTCGGTTCCGATGTTCCGATGTACACGCTCCCCACGGTGAAGGATCGCCGCGCCGAAAACGGCCGCCGTCCCGCGACGGTCAAGGATCTGGTGCGCATGAAGCGCGTGCGGGAGGAGGGCGGGGATCGGTACTTTCGGTGGTGAGCCGGTCTGTCGATACGCTGGTGGTCTTTCACGATCATGGCCATGGATTTCTTCGCAAATGCCTGCGCTGGGGATTCCGGCATGTCTTCGTGGCCGTGTTGAATAACGGTTACTGGATCGTGCTCGATGGACAAGCTGGCGTGCCGGTGTTGGAAGTTGTGGCGGGAGCGGATTTCGATCTGGCGGGGTATTACCGCCGTGAGCATGGCTTCACCGTGCTAGGCGTGACCGCGCCGCGCGATCGCCCGGCATGGCCACTTATGTTCGGTACTTGCGTCGGCGCAGTGAAACGCGTGCTCGGCCTCCGCGCGCCGTGGGTTCTGACACCCTACGGGCTCTATCGATGTTTGAAAAATGAGTATTACAATTTATAGTATTGGAGACGAGGAAAAAACAAATACTGATGTTTGGTGATGGAATTGACCGAAATCTTTTCTTTGCCACGCGCGGGTTATAACGGCGATTTGAGGAGTAGGCTCAATTTTTCCCTTTGTGTTCCAGGCACTCGGTGCTTCGGTTATTTTATCTTTGTTAGCCGTGTATCCGATGTGGCGTTGTCTTTCGCGCGCGGGCTATAAGCCCGCCTGGTCACTCCTCACGCTAATTCCGGGCCTGGGTCTCGTTATCGCTCTCTTGATGGTAGGTGTGCTGGCATTTAGCCCCTGGCCGGCGGTCGTTGGGCGCGCGGAATCGACTTCGTGGCATCTCTTGTCGCGAACGGATTGGGTGAATGTCACGTTCGATGAGGTCTACAAATACCGCTACTACGGCTTGGATGGATGGCTTCTTTTGCTTTATGGCACGGTCGTACTGGGCATTGCGGCAAACATAATCGAGCTCTTCGATCCCACCGGACGGGAACACTTTCAGATCTACTATGGTTTGTCGCTGGAAGGGGCGTGGACCCTAGCATTCAACACCTTGTTCTGGACCATCACATATATGGTTTTCATACCCATTAAGCGCCCCTTCATACCGAAACTGGTGATTGCATCGAGTTGGCTGAACGTGGTGACTTTCGTGGGAATAGTCTCGTTTTTCAACAACCCTACGGCATCGGCTCGGCCGCCCGCGGCTTCCTTCGCCGGGTCGGAGACGGTCCTCTTCTGGGGCCTCTCTTTCGGTGTGCTGATCACTCTTTCATCGACTTGGTACTGGCTTAAATCCAAACGGGTAAATGCCACCTATTTAAATCGAATTCCCGCTGTTTGACCGCTATTGCATGGCGGATGGGGAAGGAATGGAAATCCATGGACTTCAGTGATGAGCAAACGCGGTTTCTGCTGTTGAGCAATTTACCAACGCTTATATTCATTTTTTGGATGTTCCATCGTGTTATCCGCAAGGCGGGACGTTCAGGCTGGTGGGTGTTTGTCATTGCCGTACCTTTGCTAAACCTCGTTATGTTTTGGGTGTTTTCCTTCGTTAGATGGCCGGGGCTGGAACATGCAAAGGCCGAACGCACCATGGAAATATTTTCCTGACATTATAGGACTCGCGTTCTTGCGGCCTCGAACCTGTTACGAAACGTCGTGAATGATAGCGGACGATTGACGCCGTTGCGATGAAGCGCTCGGCAACGCCGACCCCCATTCGAACGGCCGGCTACGGTACGGTTCTTGCGGTTCCCAGACGTAATAAATGGAAAACTTGATCTCGCGGTGGCGCCCCTTGCCGGCGCGCCCTGTTGTGCATTCTCAATCCCAATCGCAATTCAAAACGGAGATAATCACATGGGCAGTCTATTCGGAGGATCACCCCCGGCGCCGCCACCGCCACCCCCCTTGCCAACGCGTGAGGACCCCTCGGTTAAGGAGGCGCAGCGCCGGGAGAGGCTTGCCGCCGCCCGCCGCCG
>JAJFJC010000332.1 GCA_021774385.1 Alphaproteobacteria bacterium | reverse complement strand
CTCTTATTTGTGCCCTTGTTACATGGCCGACCGTTTGGCTGACTATTCTATTGACGTTTTTTATATACGATATCGAGTTTGATCTATCGAGAGAATTTAGTTGATTCTTAGCTTGCTGATACGTCAAATTTGTCGGACCAGATTTATCGATTAAATTTGCATTTACCAACGGTGACCGGAAAGGCACAAAGAAACCCCAAAAGTTTATCAGTAAAAGAAAAACTCCCATAATAAGGCAAAAATTCGATAACATTTTTAAATGGAATACTCTATTCATAACGGCATGTTGCCCATTTTTAAGGAAAGAGTAAAGTAAAAGATATGTGATAAATTTTTAGAGCCTCGTCTGGTTTTATATAAATTTGCTTTCAATCAATCGACATTGAAAACTATTTAATACTTAATATGCAAGACTCGTCTTTCATTTGGGTCCAGCCATAGAAGACTTGATCGGCAGGGAAGCCTGTTGAGTTCCCATTCATCATTGGCAGGAACTCCGAAGCGAGTTGGGTGCGTTCTCATTTGGAAAATTTTTGCCGCGGCGGCCAAATACTTCGGCGTGCTCACACAAGCGGCTAACTTTGGCCCAACTAAACATAATTTCTACCTTCAAGGACGTGAAACCCTTCTCTGAATTTCGAATTTTCATACCCAATTCGGGTGATGTCGATCAACAGGCGACAATTTATCCAGAAGGTTACGAAATAAATCGGTTCGGGGTGAAAATTAATGAGCAAAATTATGTCGACTATGGTACCCACGCTCCCGCTGCAGCACTTAAATCCACATATAGGGGACGGCTCGGGAATGACCGGTCAAGGATCAATTAAGTCCACCAATATCACGGCTATAGAAAGCCGCGTTACCTTGCAAGACAGGATCAAGCGAAGCGGCCATTCCGGCGGTGTATTGTGGTTCACGGGGCTTTCGGGGTCGGGCAAATCCACGTTGGCGATCGAGCTTGAACGTCGTTTGTTCAATATAGGCTACAATGTTTTCGTCCTGGATGGCGACAACGTGCGCCATGGGCTCTCGTCGAATCTTGGGTTTTCTCACGATGACCGAACCGAGAATATCCGCCGTATCGGAGAGGTTGCTTCCCTTTTCGCAAGCGCCGGCTTTATTGTTATCGCGGCCTTTATTTCACCCTACCGGGAAGACCGCGACCGTGCCCGTGAAGCGTCTGCTGATGATTTTCACGAAATTTATGTCAAGGCGGACCTCTCGCTTTGCGAATCCCGTGATCCGAAAGGATTATACGAAAAAGCCCGGCGCGGCGAAATTGCCGACTTTACGGGGATTTCAGCGCCTTATGAAGCCCCCGATGCACCCGAATTCGTCGTCGATACGGGACAGCTCGATGTGGCAAAATCGGTGACGGCGTTAGCTGAATATGTCGCCGCCAATTTCGTGCAGCAGCAGGACTAACGTTTGCGCTGAATCTTATTATTTTGGACGGAACGCTTTCGCTGCGCTTTTCACGTTGGAGACTTGTGCCTCGTCAAGTTCTCTACCGACTTTCCGAAGAAGCTTATCGGCTTTACCGGTATTCTGAGCCGCCGATACTGTAAGCCAGTAATAGGCTTTGACCATATCCTTATTGACGCCTTCACCGAGCATAAGGATCCGCCCCATGAAAAACTGAGCTTCGCCATGACCTCTCTCCGCCGCCTTACGAAAATGGTCGGCGGCGCGTTTGGTATCTTTGGCGACCCCTTGACCACGATAATATAAGCGCCCCAGATCGTAATCCGCTTTACCGAGGCCGGCCGCCGCAGTTTCCTTGAACAACGTGGCCGCTTTTTTATAGTCCCGGCGAACCCCCGCGCCGAAATAGTACATGTAGGCAAGGTTGCGCTTCGCCTTCAGATTCCCGCCGTCGGCGGCCTGCGTGTACAATTCTAATGCTCGTTTCAAGTCTGGCTTTACACCAAGCCCGTCCTGATAAAGGCCGCCTAAGTTCCGTTGCGCCTTGGCGTTCCCCATATCGGCGGCTTCTGCGTACCATTCTACCGCTCGCTCATAGCTCTTACCAACAACCTTGCCTTCTTCGTAATATATTCCGATCACCCTTTTGGCTTCGCTATGCCCCTGCGTGGCTGCTTTTCGGAACCAATCAAGCGCCGCGCTGGCATTCGCGGCCATACCCTTGCCGCCATCATGCATCAAGCCAAGTCGATATTGCGCTTCGGCATTGTTCGAATCCGCGAGCGGCCGCAATTCCGTCAACGCCGCTTTATAATCCCCTGAATCAAATGCTTTTATTGCCGAATCAATGCCGGCATCCGCCGCCGATGACAAGGAAAGGATTGCGATGGCAAGAACGATCCAACGATGCATTGGGAACCTCAATGGTGGCGGCAAAACCGAACGCTTGAATTTGTAGCACGTCCTACCAGTATGCCGCAGGCCACACCTACCGCTCAACAGCAATAGCGCGTCACATCAAGCAATTGCCCCACTTTCCCTAAGCGCCGCAATCCGGTCATCCGACAGCCCCCATCCCTTCAACGCATCGTCGGTGTGTTCGCCAGGAAATGCCGGGGGCCCCTGCACCGCACCGGGTGTGCGGCTGAAACGCGGCGCGGGGCCCGGCTGCACGACGCCGCCAACCTCCACGAAAGTCCCGCGCGCCTTCATATGCGGATGCTCGGGCGCCTCCGCCAGGCTCAGCACCGGCGCGAAACAGATATCCGTTCCCTCCATTTGCGCGCACCACTCATTCCGCGTTTTGGTCTTGAAGATGGCGGCGATCCGTTCGCACATTTCCGGCCATTTCGTCCGGTCCGTCTGCGCCGGCAGGCTCGCCATGTCGAGGCCCAGCGCCTCGATCAACAGGGCATAGAATTGCGGCTCGTTCGACCCGACGCTGATGAATTTACCGTCGCTCGTCTCATAGACATTGTAGTGGTGGCAACCGCCGTCGAGCCGGTTCACGCCACGCTCGTCGAGATGCGAGCCGGCGGCGAATCCACCGTAGCAGGAGGCCATCAGCGACGACGCCCCATCGACCATCGCTGCGTCGACGACCTGCCCCTTACCGGATTTCACCGCCTCCAGCAGCGCACTAACCACGCCGAAGGCGAGATAGACGCCCCCGCCGCCGAAATCGGCGACCAGATTGAGCGGTGGCGACGGCCTCTCCTTCGGCCCGATCGCGTGCAACGCCCCGGTCAGCGCGATGTAGTTGATATCATGCGCGGCGGCCATCGCCATCGGCCCATCCTGGCCCCAGCCCGTCATGCGGCCGTAGACCAGCTGCGGGTTGCGTGCGAAACAATCTTCCGGACCGATGCCGAGCCGCTCAGTCACGCCGGGCCGGAAC
>JAJFJC010000331.1 GCA_021774385.1 Alphaproteobacteria bacterium | reverse complement strand
GAGTTTGTTTCGCACACCTTCATCCAATTGTTCATACTCCTCGCGCCGCTGACGGTATAGCGCCATCGTTTGCTGTATCAACGCCGCCCGATCATCGGGATCAACGGCCCCGTTCTGATCGCCTTGAGCAGACTGCTCTTTGTCTGACGGGGTTGCCGCGGCAACAATTTCTGATTCCGCCAGTGGCGTTTGTGGCGGTACCTCACGTATTTTTTTCGCCGCATCACGCGCGCGTTTGTCCATAAATATCCATCGCGCCAGCCACTTAAACATTACGGCCCGGTCAATGGCTGTTCCGCGCCCGGCCCAAGAGGCTGGCCATAACTGAATTCAACAAAATTGCCGTCCGGATCCTTCAGCCCACAATAGTACCCGATGGGATAAGGTTCTTGTCGTGGTTCCCATTCCAGACACCCCGCGGCCCGACCCATATCCGCAATCGCATTGACCGCGTCGCGGTTTGGCATGGCAAAGCCAAAATGGCTGAAATCACGGTCGTTCTGATCGCGGCCAGTCCCGCCAGGCAACAGAACGAACACGAAATCAGCCTCCCGTCCTGGCTCCGCCATCCAAACGATCCTTCGCCCCTTATTGTCCAATCGTTCGTGCGTACACATCAAACCACAAAATTGTTCATAGAACGTGACGCACTGGTCGACATCTCGAACATGCAACGCAACATGTGTGAGAGACGCCGTCATGCAAATACCTTTGCCATCATGACTTCATTCACAAAGGCACCATCAACGAACAATGAATCCCGCTTCACCCCCTCTTTGACGTACCCCATTTTGGCATAAAGCGATTGCGCCACCGTATTATGCGCCATGACCGTCAATTCAAGCCTGCGCATTTCCTGTTCTTCCGCGAAACGGTCCAGCGCCTGCATCAGGGACCGGCCCAACCCGCGACCCCCATGCGCGGCCAGGATGCCGATACCGACCGTCGCGGAAAATTTATTGCGGGCAAAGTCCCCGCCCATTGCGACGGCCTCGCCCACGGCGGCCGGCCCGTGCCAAGCGTTAAGCAACAGATAGTGCGGCAATGCCGAGAAACGCGCGATAACGGATCGCATTTCATCGACGGAACGGGCGCGCTCGCCGGGGCCGCGCAAAAAAAAGCTGGTTTCGCCCAGTAACGTTTCGCCAAACGCGTACAGGGGAGCCGCGTCTTCCAAGACCGCCGCACGTATCTCATAGTCGCCCATGCACTGTCGCCGTAATGCTATTCTTCACGTCCGAGCGCACGGCAAAGCAGAATATAAAGCTTGCCAACATCGGCCGTCATGAAAGTTGAATGCAATAAATTCTCCGGATCGGAATCCTGAGCCTCCGTCAAAAGCCGGTCGAATTGATCTACGTAGCGCACGACATAGCCACGCATTTCCTGATTGGATTTGACTTTTTCAGTGATGCGGGCTGCAAGTGACGCTTGCCGCCCGCGGAGCAGCCCTCGTGTAAAGACGCCGCGGTCGCCCTTCACGTATCGTTTCCAATCCGCTTCGGGCACATCGTTGTGCAGAATACGGGTCAAATCAATGGATGTTGAATCCAAATCCTCGACAATGAACCGGGCGGTTTTTAGGAAAAGATCGCGCCGCAGCACTAGTCCTTCTTCGGCAAGACTCCGGGCTTGTTCGGAAGCGTCGGCGGAAGCCTGAGTCAGCCTTGTCGATTGCCGGTCGAATATGCGCCCAGCTTCGCTTGCTTTTTCGATTGCCGATTCGAGGGACTCCATAACATCGCGGCTTCCGCTTTGTACTTTCTCCGCAACGCCCTCGAACGTTGAACGCGCCTGCGACGCCGCGGTGGTCATGGCGGGCCCTTGCTTCGCAAGCTCGTCCATCGCATCACGCAGCTGCCGGCTTGCCTTCTCGCTCACATCGCCAACATCGCTAGCTTGCTGTTCGTACGTTTCGGACAATGTCGTCAAGCGGGACGCGACCTGATCCGACGCGCCTGTCAGCCCCTCCGTCTGTTGCGCGAAAGCATCGCCGATCAATTTCATGTTCGCCAACGCATCGCGCGCCGCCCGTGACAGCTCCTCGGCCTGTACCCGAAGACCTTCTCGATTATCATCGACCTGCATACCCGCTTGCATCGACGCGGTGGTCAGTCGCTCGCTTTGTTCACTGAATCGCTCCCCGACATCCTTCATCAATCGTAAAGCGGTTTGAACGGATTCGTTAAGGCCGCCCGACTCACTATGAAAGGCTCGGCCCGCCTCCATGATTCGTTTGATCACCTGATCCGCGACGGCAACGAGTTGATCGACCTGACGGCTTAGCGTCTGACCAATTTCAGCCGTTCTTGCTCCCGCCGCCTGCGAGGCTTCCTCCAACTGACCGGCCTGCTTGTCGACGGTCAGTTCGACAAGTTTGACCTGCTCGTTCAGCGTACCCACGAGGCCCGCCAACGCATTGCCGTCTTCACGCAGGCTTTCGCGAATGCGCAACGCGGTTGCGGATGCATTTTCCGAACTCTCTTCAAGCTCCTTGGTTTGTTGCTGTATCGCTTCCCTGATTTCTCGGACGCGGTGCGAGGCGTGATCGGAGGCCGCCCGGAGATCTTGGCTTTGACGCTGAAGTATTTCACCAACCGACTGTGCTTGCCCCGCGGCCCAATCCGCTGATTCCCGGAGCGAAACGGCATGTTTTTTCAAAAGATCGCTCAAGCCACGCGCCTGATTGACCGCCGGCACATAAGCTTCACCAATATCGTCGCTGCCAGCGCGCAATATCGAGCGAATCTGATCGGCACGCGCGCCCAGGGCACTATCGATTTGCTGGGCTTGTTCGGATGCCCGCTCGGACATTACCGATAGCGCCGAAACCTGTCGTTCGAGCGCCTCGCGAATCGAATCGGCACGCGCTGAGGCGAGGTCCGACGCCTTCGATACTTCTTGCGCCTGGGTTCGCAAAACGGTTCCCATCGAATCGATTTTCTGGCTCGCATCCGCCGCGGCGTTAGTCAACGCATTGCCATGACGAACCGCGGCCCCATCCACTTCGCGCGCCTGTTGCGTCAGGTTCGCCGCCACGCGCGTCAATTCCTCGCTCTGGGCCGCCAGCGATTCGCGGATGCGATCGCTATGTTCGGATGCGCCCTCCGCGGATTGGGAAATATCGTTCACTTGCTGATGCATTGACGACATCAGTTCCCTGCTATCCGCCGTCATGCGCTCGATCGTGGTCGACAGGTCATCCGTGCGGCGCGAAAACCCTTCGTCGATTTGCCGTAGAACCGTATCTGTTACTTCGCGCAAACTTTGTCCGAGCTTGTCGACGCGCCCAGAGGACAAATCGATCATGCCGTCCACGGCGGACCCATGTTTGGTCAGCGCTGATTCCAATGTCGTCTGCAGCGCGGCCACCTGCCGGTCGAGAGCACCACCGAAACGATCGATCTCTTCTCCCGTCCGCGCCGCGACACTATTGAGCGCATGCGCCTGAATATCGAACGATTCCTTCAATCTGTCGGTAACCCGAACGGTCTGCCGGCGCAGCTCCGCAGCAATATCCTGCGCCCGTGCCGCCGCGAGTTCGCTTGCCGCGTTCAGATCATTGGTTCCCTTACCCAAGGTGTCGCCAATCGCGACGCTCCGGGCGGCAGCATTCTCGGCCGCCTTGGACATCGTCTCGGTATACTCACGGAATAGGTCGCCCATATCCTTGGCCTTATCGGCCGCGCGATCGGAAGCAGATGTAAGCTGACCGGCCATATCGCGCAGCGAAGCGCCGATTTCCTTGGATTGTTCCAGGCTGTGACGGTTGACCGATGTCAGCTCCGCCGTCTGTCGGTCGGTAATTTCCCGCACCGCGAGCTGTTGCGCCTCGAAACGATCTGCGAGCCCCGACAGCGCCGACGCCTGCTCCGACAATACCGCGCGCAATTCCCCTGCCTCCATCGAGGCCTGTTCGGTTGCGGCGGTCAAACGATCGCTGTTGCGCAACATCGTATCGGCCACATCGTTCAGTTGCACCGCCGCCTGATCACTGGCCCGGCTTAGCGATTCGGTTTGCGCACGAAGCAAGTCGGCGACGATCTCAACACGCGCCTCGGCTTCCTCGGCGGGATAGGTGAGGAGCGCAAGCTGACGCCGCAGGGCATCGGTATGCTGGCGCAGTTCCCGATTCGGCTTCAGGAAAACCAAGATCAGCCACAAAAATGAAAGCGGTAGCGTCACACCACCAACGAATGCCGCCAGCTCGTGCGGCAACATCGCGCCCAACAAGCCCCAACCGAGATAGGCATGCACATAAGCCGCGCAAAGCCCTAGCCAAACCGCCGATGCCGAAGCCCCATAGATAACCAAGTTGCGTGTGATGCGTGACGCATTGGCGGCAACGGCAACCGGATCATCGCCCGGCCCTGCTTGCAAATGGCGCCCCGAGCGGGGCAGTTCGGTGACATTCGTGGGCATACCGTCAAACTACGCCTTTCACCGAAAAAAATAAACGGTGCGATCAAGCCGCTTCGCGCCGCCCTTTGACCAACTGCATGATCTCCACCGCCGCTGCTGGTATGTGTGTACCAGGCCCGTAAACCGCGGCCACACCTTGCGCTTTTAGTCCTGCATAATCCTGAGGCGGAATTACACCGCCACAGACAACAAGAATATCATCCGCGCCCTGCTGCTTCAGCGCTTCAATCAAGGCGGGCACAAGCGTTTTGTGCCCGGCCGCCTGCGAGGATACGCCTATAATGTGCGCATCGTTCTCAACCGCTTGGCGAGCTGCTTCCTCGGGCGTTTGGAACAACGGCCCGACATCGACATCGAAGCCGATATCGGCAAACGCCGTGGCGATGACCTTGGCGCCCCGGTCATGCCCATCTTGTCCTAGCTTGACGACCAGCATACGGGGTCGGCGGCCTTCCTCGGCGGCAAACAGCTCGACATCGGTCTTAATTTGCTCGAATCCCTCGTCGCCTTCATAGGCGGAACCATAAACACCGGAAATCGATCTGATTTCAGCGCGATGGCGCGTGTACACCGTCTCCAGCGAATCAGATATCTCGCCGACAGTGGCCCGGGCGCGGGCCGCTTCGATGGACAAGGCCAGCAAATTACCCGTCCCGTTTTTTGCCGCTTCCGTAAGCGCGTTCAATGCCGCCTGACATGCATTGTTGTCCCGCGACGTACGAACATCATTCAAACGTTTTATCTGTGAATCTCGAACCGCCGTATTGTCGATATCGAGAATATCCACCTCGTCGCGTTCGGATGGTTGGTATTTATTGACGCCGACGACGACTTCCTCGCCGCGGTCGATCATCGCCTGCCGCTTGGCCGCCGACTCCTCGATGCGCAGTTTGGGAACACCGGCGACAATTGCCTGCGTCATGCCACCCATTTCCTCGACCTCGTCGATCAATTTGCCGGCTTCCGCGATTAGGCTCGCGGTCAGGCTTTCTACATAATAGCTGCCGGCCAGGGGATCGATCACCTTCGTAATGCCGGTTTCTTCCTGAAGAATGAGCTGCGTGTTGCGGGCGATGCGGGAAGAAAGCTCGCTTGGAAGCGCCAGCGCTTCGTCGAAAGCATTGGTGTGCAGCGACTGCGTGCCGCCAAGGCCCGCCGCCAGCGCCTCGACCGTCGTCCGGACGATATTGTTGTAGGGGTCCTGTTCGGTGAGCGAAACGCCGGACGTCTGGCAATGCGTGCGGAGCATCAGCGATTTGTCGTCTTTAGGCGCGAACTTATCGCGCATCAAATGCGACCACAGAAATCGTGCGGCGCGTAGCTTGGCGATCTCCATGAAGAAATTCATACCGATGCAGAAGAAGAAGGATAGGCGCGGCGCGAACGCATCGACATCCAACCCCTGCGCCTGGGCCGTACGGACATATTCAATCCCGTCGGCGATGGTATAGGCGAGTTCCTGCACGCAAGTCGCGCCCGCTTCCTGCATGTGATACCCGGAAATCGAAATCGAATTGAAGCGCGGCATGTGCGATGCGGTATGCGCGATGATGTCCGAAACGATCCGCATCGAGGGCTCTGGCGGATATATATAGGTGTTGCGAACCATGAATTCCTTCAGAACGTCGTTCTGAATGGTGCCGCTAAGGTCCTTCTGCGCAACGCCCTGCTCTTCCCCGGCAACGATGAAACTCGCCAACACCGGTAAGACCGCACCGTTCATCGTCATGGAAACCGACATCTGGTCGAGCGGAATACCGTCGAACAGGATTTTCATATCCTCAACCGAGTCGATCGCAACACCCGCCTTGCCGACATCGCCCACGACCCGTTCATGGTCGCTGTCATAGCCGCGATGCGTCGCCAGATCGAATGCGATCGAAAGCCCTTTTTGACCCGCCGCGAGATTGCGCCGGTAAAAGGCGTTCGATTCCTCGGCCGTCGAGAACCCCGAATACTGACGGACGGTCCATGGCCGCGCCGCATACATCGTCGCGCGCGGACCACGCACGAAAGGCGCGGATCCCGGCATGGTGTTCACATGCCCCAAATCATCCAAATCGGCCGCCGTATAGACCGGCTTGACCTCGATCCCTTCGAGCGTACGCCATTGCAGCGATTCGAGCGGCTTGCCGCGCATTTCCCGCTCGGCCAGCGCTTTCCATTCTTCCAGTGATTTTCGCGGAAAATCAGCCATCCCGACCGTCCCGATTTCGTTTCCCTATTGCCGCTTATATCGATCTTTACGGTATACTGTCCAACCTCGATCAAAAAACAGCGCTTTTTCAACGAATTAAAGAGCATCCACAGCTTTCCTCGAGGCCAGGCCACGAGCCTTCGTTCACGAATACGTTGTTTTCTTAAATATTCACGTTCACGGTATAAATTTTGAGTTGAATCAACCCAGGCGGATTGAAGCATGAACGTTTGTCGGTATTTCTTCGTACTCGCGTTATTCATTGTCCATGGCACGGCCTCCGCCGCTGACGTGGCGAAGATTGTCGATTGGCGCAGCCTCGTTCCTACAGCGACACCATTGAAAAATCCTCTCGCTCACTTGAAAATGGATGTGCAAGTCGAAGTCGAAGTCTTGGCGAGGATTCGCCACATGCACCAGTTGGGGCAAATCACGGACGTCGATTATCGCTTCGAAGAAGCTCTCGTAATCACGCACAGGCTGAAATCCTCGGGCCATGATGTAGACGGTCTCGTAGCAAAGTACGAAGAATTGCGGCGGGAAATAGAACGGCGCAATAAAGATGTCGTCAAGGAACTGGACGGCAAGTTAATCCGAATGCCAGGCTATACTTTGCCGTTGGAGTTCACGGACACCGCCGTCTCGGAATTTTTACTCGTCCCCTATGTCGGTGCCTGCATCCATGTCCCCGCGCCCCCCGCGAATCAAATGGTTTTTGTCCAGCTGAAGCAATCCTACAAACCAAAGAACCTGTATGAACCCGTCTGGATCACCGGGCGATTGAAAGTTCAGAACGCAAGCAAGTCACTGTCTTTCGTCGATGGCCGCACACCTGTCGAAGCCGGCTACACACTCGAAGGAATTCGCGTCGAACCCTATAAGGAATAGGATTTCGATCATCCTTTTCACCTGAAATACACTTCGGAAATTCAATTCTTGAACTCCGTAATTGCAATGTTATAACATAACAATAATGAAACATTCTTTAACCTCAGTGAGATCGTGTCCTTTCATCTAAACTTGTGGGAAGTGAAGCCAAATCTCTTGGCATTGCTCTTGATCCTGACATTTGCATTTACTGGCATGGGCTCAACAGCAAGTGCCGAAAGTAAAGCGCACCAGCATGGCGCCGGTCACCTAAATATAGCCATTGACGGACAAACCGTGCAGATGGAGCTGATTGCGTCAGGTTCCGATATCGTGGGATTCGAACACGAACCAGAAACCGACGGCCAAAAACAAGCCATTATGGAAGCCGCAACCACGCTGCTAGATGGCGAGACCCTTTTCAGATTCCCCCCCGACGCGCAATGCCGCGCAACCGAATCCGAAGTCGAATCGTCACTCCTTGAAGAGGAAGGCCATAAGGAAGAGCATAAGCACGGTCGCGACCAAGAGCATACTGAATTCCATGCATATTACCAATTCAAGTGCGCCAGCCCGGGGCGGCTAACACATTTAGAAATTGAATATTTTAGCAAATTCCCGAACGCGCAAACATTATCGGTTCAGAAATTTACCCCATCAGGACAGTCGGTCCAGCGATTGACAGCAAAGGCGACGCGACTGACATTCTAATGCCACGTCTTGTCGGCCACTCGGAAAGTTTCGATGACTTCGCACGCCATCCGCCTGACTGATGTCTGTTTCCGCTGGCGCAAAGAAATTCCGCCGGTAATCGAAATACCCAGACTTTCAATTCGGGCTGGCGAAAAAGTCCTACTTAGAGGCCCAAGCGGGAGTGGCAAAACCACGTTGCTCAATCTTCTGGGTGGCGTCACCATTCCCGAACGCGGGAAAATCGAGACCTTGGATACCGATTGGGTCGCCTTGAGCGCGGCACAGCGGGACAGATTTCGAGCCGACAATGTCGGATTCATCTTTCAAATGTTCAATCTTATTCCCTACCTTTCACTGGTTGAGAACGTGCTTTTGCCATGCCGCTTTTCCGTGGGCCGTCGAAATGCGGCAATGCGCAAGTCGCCGGACATCGCGCGGGAAGCAAGCCGGCTCCTCACCCACATGCAGCTAGACGTCGACACCTTACACGGTCGACCGGTAAACGAACTCAGTACCGGGCAACAGCAGCGCGTGGCCGCCGCCCGCGCGTTAATCGGATCGCCGTCGATCATCATTGCGGACGAACCAACTTCGGCACTGGATGCAGACGCACGATACATATTTCTCGATTTGCTTTTCCGCGAGATTGAACAGGCGGAAGCGACCTTGGTATTCGTCAGCCATGATGCCGCGCTCAGCAAGTTATTCGACAGAACCGTGGAATTGGAAGAGTTGAACAATGGCGTAACGAAATGACCCCGATCATTTCGCTTTCCCATCGCAGTCTTCTCAACCGCCGCGGTACGGTCAGCTTGACGGTCTTGGCAATTGCTCTCAGCGTGATGATGGTTCTCGGCGTCGAACGATTGCGGCACGATGCAAAGGCCAGTTTCGCGAACACGATATCGGGTACCGACCTGATCGTCGGCGCCCGCGGTGGCACGATTCAGCTGTTGCTCTATGCCGTCTTTCGGATAGGCAACGCTACCAACAACGTATCCTGGAAAAGTTATCGGGACATCGCGGCACGGCCCGGGGTCGCCTGGACCGTACCGTTATCCCTTGGCGACTCGCACAAGGGCTTTCGGGTGATGGGCACAACGGCGGACTATTTCCGTCACTACCGGTATGGCCGCAAGCAAAACCTCGCCTTTACCGCCGGCGCGCCTTTCAAAAATATATTCGACACCGTCCTGGGCGCCGATGCGGCGCGGTACTTGGGTTATAAACTCGGCGACGATATCGTTGTGGCGCACGGGCTCGGGCAAGTCGGATTTTTAAGGCATGATGACAAACCCTTCAAAGTCACCGGGATTCTGAAGAAAACCGGAACCCCAGTCGATCGCACGGTCCATGTCAGCCTGGCCGGCATAGAAGCCATTCACATCGACTGGCGCAGCGGATCACGCATTCCAGGCATGGCGGTCGATGCGGAGGCCCTACGAGAAGGGTCATTGCAGCCGAAGGCCATAACCGCATTTCTCGTCGGCACGACCACCCGCTTTGGCGCCTTCCACCTGCAGCGGGCCATCAATGAATACCCGCGCGAGCCATTACTTGCCACCTTGCCGGGGGTGGCGTTGCAGGAACTCTGGGACCTGATGGGCACGGCGGAAACTGCGCTGAGAGCGATATCGGTCTTCGTCGTCGTAGCGGGATTGCTCGGTATGTTAACGATGCTGCTGTCAAGCCTGAACGAGCGGCGCCGTGAAATCGCCATACTAAGGTCGGTCGGCGCGCGCCCCATTCATGTCTTCGGTTTGTTTTCTCTCGAAGCGGGATTGATATCGCTCGCGGGCGCGCTTGTGGGACTTATATTTTTATATTTGGGTCTGATCATTGCGCGACCGATCATCGACGCGCAGTACGGCCTCTTGCTCAGCATCGGGCCGCCGTCACTGCGCGACATGGTGCTCCTTGGACTCGTCGTATCCGCTGGTATCCTTGTTGGAATGGTGCCGGCTTACCGCGCCTATCGTCATTCCCTTGCGGACGGCATGATCATTCGACTCTAGTCTCGAATTCAGCTCTGAAACTTCGTGCCGATTCCACGGCGAATATACTTGTTACGGTCTTCCCCTTCATTGGCGTCGCCGGCGAAGTAGATGCCGGCAACGGCACGCTGAACCCGGCCGATCATGGCACGGTCATCCTGGTCGTCTTTCGGACTGCGCAACACCGTATCGCCGCCATAGGTGTGGAAGCGCCTGTTGACCGCATGCCCATCATAGGGCGGCGTCGACCACCTTATATCTTCAGACATGACGGCTCCTCCCGCGTAATTTCCCAACCGAGAGCAAAGCGTTCTCAAAAAACAGACCAGCCTGTCAGCGCGCTTAAGCGCTCCAAGGCCAGCGAACCGACCAGAGAATTGCCAACCTCGTTTAACCCCGGTGACCACACCGCAATTGCCGCCCGGCGCGGTGCAATTGCCAATATTCCCCCACCAACGCCACTTTTCCCCGGCAAGCCAACATGAAAGGCGAAGTCGCCGGACGCGTCATAGTGGCCACAGGACATCATAATCGCATTGATTCGGCGCGCACGTGCTTCGGAAACGACCTGCTCCTTGGAAAGTGGGTCAGACCCCGCATGGGCCAGAAACAACCCGGCCCGGGCGAGCTGGCGGCAGCTCATCGCAATTGCGCATTGCTGAAAATAGACGCTTAGAACATCGTCAACCTCGCCCTTGATATTGCCAAAACCGCGCATGAAGTGGGCGAGACTCGCATTTCGGTCACCGGTTTCGCGCTCGGAACGGGCCACCTCGGCATCGACCGCCACGCTCACGTCATCCGCACGGTGGCGTAGAAACGAGACGATTTCATCGATTGTCTGGCGCGGGCCCTGCCCCTCAAGCAAAACATCCGTCACCACGATGGCGCCGGCATTGATCAACGGATTGCGGGGAATGCCAGCCTCATGTTCAAGCTGAACAATCGAATTGAAGGCCGACCCTGTCGGCTCGCGTCCGATCCGAGACCACAGCACCGGCCCAATTCGTTCCAAGGCAAGCGTCAAGGTGAAAACCTTCGACACGCTTTGAATGGAGAAGGGTTCGTCAGCGTCGCCAGCGCTTACGGTTTCACCATCGCAAGTCATGATGGAGATGCCGAATTTTCTAGGGTCGATATTGGCCAATGCCGGAATATAATCCGCTACCCGGCCCGAACCGATCCGGTCTTTCACATCACGGCAGACATCGGCGACAATCTCGGACAATTCTTGTGGCAACGGCACCTCCCACCCTTAGGCACTTATATTACCCATTCCAACGACAAAAACTTTCTCAAAACGATCCCTATTGGACGGATTTGCGAACGCGATACGGCAATAGCCTTCTATCGTTGGTATGAAGTCTGCCGAGAACAAAGGCGCGACACCACTAAGCGGCGCCAGTTAAGACGCGTTGCTGAGACCGAAGGACGGCCGTAGCCGGACACCAATCCAAGTACCCACCAGCGCCGCCACGATCCAAAGCCAGCCATGCACGCTGGTCGATGCGATACCGGAGAAGAACGCGCCGATATTACAGCCAAAGGCAATAC
>JAJFJC010000034.1 GCA_021774385.1 Alphaproteobacteria bacterium | reverse complement strand
ACGATCTCGCTGATAGAAATTTTGCGTGGTGCCTGCAAAAAATGTTCTCCCTCCCCACTTGTGGGGGAGGGCCGGGGTGGGGGGATGAAGCGCGGATGCGCACGAAATAAATAGCGAGTTCGCAGCACTTTTCACCCCCCTCCCTGCCTCCCCCCATCAAGGGTGGAGGGGAAGGTTTAATGCCACTTTCCGGGTGCTGAAAATTAAACCGGACAACAGTGGGTCAAGCCCGAGGACCCATATTGGTCGAGATCGCCATTCGCTTAGCAGGGTTAGCTGATCCCTCTCGTCGCGTTTTGAAGCTGAAATAGCGGCTGCTAATCCGTCTTCTTTTCCCGCGCGATGACCGTGACGGTTTTCTTTTTGGGTTTCTTGCGTCTCAGGGGGGCGAAGCCGGCTTTGTCGGCGGCGCGGCCCTTGGGGGAGGATTTGGCGGTGTTGCGGGGCGGTTTGTCGCCGAGTTTTAGTTTTCCGGGTTTTTTGTTTTTCGGCTTCGCCTTGGCCCAGCCTTTTTTTGGATTGCCGTCATCCGCGCGCGGCGTGCGGGGTTTGCGCTCGTATTTGGGTTTAGGGGCGCTGGCGGGGCGCGCCTCCGCCTGGCGTGGAGCGGGGACGGGTTCTTTTGTTTGGGGTTTTTCGGCGCGTGGTTCCGCCGTATCCCGAGCGGGCTCCGCCTCTGGCGGCGGCGTGGGTTTTGCTTCTGGTTTCGGTACTGGTTTCGATGTCGGGGCGCGGCGTGGCGTGGGCGTGTCTTCGCGGGGTTTTCGGTTGGATTGCCGGGTAGGCTCGAAATTGCCGCGTGGCTTCGGGCCTCGGTCGGCATGGCGCGGTTTGCCGGCATAGGGTTTGCGCTCGCTCGCCGTACCCTGCGCCGCGGGTGGGCTTTCCAGGCGTTTGAGGGATATCGTCTTTTCGACCATGCCTCCGGGGCCGATGGCTTCGAGGAGTTTTTCGACGCAGTCGGGGGCGAACTCGACATGGGTTTCCGCCTGCTGCACGCGGATCGCGCCAATGTCGCGTTTGGTCAGGTGCCCCGCGCGGCACAGCATGGGGACGATCCAGCGCGCCTCCGCATGGTGCTTGCTGCCAACCGACAGGGAGAACCAGACGCCGTTCTCGAAATCGTCGCGGCGTTTTGGCTTGCGGTCGGGCGGGCCGTTGTCGATCAGTTCTTCCGGTGCGGTGCGGTCCTTGGCGTAGAGACGCAGGAAGGCGGCGGCGATCTGTTCCGGGCCATGCCGTTCGAGCAGATCCTTGGTGAAGGCCTGTTCGCTTTCGCTGACCGGTTCGGTCAGGGCCGGGTCTTCGAGAATGCGCTCTTGATCGCGCCGCGCGATATCGTCGATTGAAGGCGGTTTGGCCCAATCCGCCTTCACATTGGCGAATTGCAGCAGCCGTTCGGTTCGGCGGCGCTCGTTATAGGGCACGATGAGCGCGCAGACGCCCTTGCGGCCGGCGCGTCCGGTCCGGCCGCTGCGGTGCAGCAGGGCCTCGCGGTTGCGCGGTAAATCGGCGTGGACGACGAGTTCCAGATTGGGCAGATCGATGCCGCGCGCCGCCACGTCCGTGGCGATACAGACGCGGGCGCGGCCGTCGCGCATCGCCTGCAGCGCGTGGGTTCGTTCGTTCTGGCTCAGCTCGCCGGATAATGCCACGACGGCGAAGCCCCGGTTGGTGAAGCGGCTGGTCATGCGGTTAACGGTGGCGCGCGTCGCACAGAAGACCAGCGCGTTCGTCGCTTCGTAATAGCGCAGGACGTTGATTATCGCGTTTTCGCGGTCGTTGGGGGCGACGGTCAGGGCGCGGTATTCGATGTCTTCATGCTGTCCGCGTTCCGCCTCGGTGCTGACCCGTACCGCGTCGCGCTGATACTTCTTGGCCAAGGTGGCGATCGCGCGCGGCACGGTGGCGGAAAACATCAGCGTGCGGCGCTTGGCCGGCGCGGCGTCGAGGATATATTCCAGATCGTCGCGGAAGCCGAGATCGAGCATCTCATCCGCCTCGTCCAGCACCACCGCCTTGAAGGCACTCGTGTCCAGCGAACCGCGTTCGATATGATCGCGCAGCCGTCCCGGCGTGCCGACAACGATATGCGCGCCGCGCTGCAGAACGCGCCGTTCGGTGCGCATGTCCATGCCGCCGACGCAACTGGCGATTAAGGCACCGGTCATGGCGTACAGCCACTCCAGCTCGCGTTTGACCTGAAGCGCCAACTCCCGGGTCGGGGCGACGACCAGCGCCAAGGGGGCGGGCGCGGTGGTGAAACGCTCCGCGCCGTCCAAAAGCGTCGGCGCGAGACTCAAACCGAAGGCGACGGTTTTGCCCGAGCCGGTTTGCGCGGAAACCAGCATATCCACACCGGCCAGGCCAGGGACCAGTACGGCTTTCTGCACCGGGGTCAGCGTATCGTAGCCCCGTTTGTTCAACGCTTGTGCAAGCGCCGGAACGGCGCCTTCGAATTCGGCCATGTTTCTTCCAGAAGCGGTTTCGCGCGCCATGTTTCGGGGGATATCCCTTGGAAAGCGCGCAGGAATACGGTTGCGCTTGGCGCGGACCGCTCGCATCAACCGCGTTGTACTGCGCCCGTGCGGACATTGTAAAGCGTCTGCTTTCAATACCCCTTGGTTCCGGCCCACGGCGTCGACCCCGAACCCGATTTTCCGTCATTGCTATTGGATCGCGAATTTGTTGCGCGTACGAATTTTGTTATTGTCTTGGGAACGCGGTTAGATTGCGAGGGGGAGATGTATGGAACTCAGCGCGAATATTTCCTTGGCGGAATGCGTGAAATCGCAGACCGCCTTGCGCATGAAGATAGACAATACGCCGAATGTGGACCAAATCGCGGCGTTGAAACAACTGGCGTTAGCGGTCTTGCAGCCGGTACGCGAGCGGTTTGAGCGGCCTTTGGTTATCGGCAGCGGTTTCCGCTGCGCCGCGCTCTGTACCGCCATCGGCAGCAAAACGACATCGCAGCATAGGATGGGACAGGCCGCCGACTTCGAAATTCCCGGTATTCCCAATCCCGCAGTTGCCAAATTCATTCGCGACAACCTCTCGTTCGACCAGCTCATTCTGGAGTATTACGACCCGGAGGAGGGCACCAATTCGGGCTGGATTCATTGCTCCTATGTGAGCTCTGAAAGAAATCGGGATGAAGTGTTGACAATTAACAATAACGGCACATTCGAGGGATTGCTCGGCGTATAGGGGCCGATGCCTAGGTAAAGATCAAAGGAGCGAATTTCACCAAATAGCGAAGTCGCGGATTTACCGCGTCGCATGCCGTTCAGCGGCCTCGGTTGCCGATGTGCTGGACATGGTCCAACTGGCCGTGGCGTCGATATCGATTTCCGTGTCGTTGGAGCGACGCTCGATACCGACGAAGGGACGGTCGGCGCGGCGTCTGTCGGGCCCGAAGTAAGTCTCGCTCCGGACATACTGGCGCTGATCCTCGATGACCCGCGTGATCCGGTTATAGAGCGTTTGTGGTGTGATTGGCTTGGCCAGAAACTCCGTGATACCCGCGTCGCGGCACTCCTTGACCCGCTCCAGTTCCGTATAGGCGGTCAGCATGAGCGTGGGAATATAAGTATTTGGTGAATCGGGGGCGTTGCGAACCAGTTTTAGGAATTCGAGACCACTCATCGGCTGCATCAGCCAATCGAGAATGATGATGTCGGCTGAAAATTGCCGCAGCATCTGGTAGCCCGATGCGCCATCCGTCGCGGTTCGTATCGTGCCCGCCCCGAATGCCTGCAGGATGTCGCGGATCAAGGCGCGCATCGACCAGTCGTCCTCGATTAGCAATATGTTCAAATTTCCGAATGAGTATGCCAATGCTTGCCCCTCCCCAAAGGCTTGATTGTACTTGTTAACGTTTCTTCAAGTGCTCCATCATGATTAACGATAATTAAGGGTGTTTTATTTTACAAATACTTTTATTAAAGTAAATAACGGTGGTTATTTTCTTAAATTGTTTCAATAAATATAAAAAAATTTAAATAAAATTTTATGGAATTAGACGCGGTGCCTCACTGCATCTAGTGGCAAATCGGATTTTGCCCAACACCGCCTTGCGGCGATGCTTTGTTAGCTTTTGAAGCGAGTTTGGGAAGGCGTTTTTGCATGCCCGTGTGTGGCGCGCGCGCGGATTTTATCTTCGGTAGAAATTTAATTGAAAATAGAGTAATATATACGCGTGAAACGTTTAGGTTGTTGATATTATGGGCTGGCCGAAACTTGTGGACGGAACCGTCGACTGGATGACGGTTTTCCAAGATCCGAGATCGGGACTTATCGCGCTGATGGAACAGTCAGACACGTCTGATAAATTGCGCGATTGTTTCCGATACGTAATCGACGTCTTGTTCTCCCGGGACGATGATGCGCCGTTGCGCGTGACCTATTACGGAATTTTGGAGGATACCTTCGAGGGCGGGTCCGACGAGAGTGCGCTCAATGGCCAAAAAATCAAAATTCGCATGGTGATGATGCGTGTCATGAATGATCGCATCAAGATGGCGCGCGAGTATGTCGCGGCGAAGGCGGCAAAAGAGGCGAGCGCGGACGGGTCCCGGCGCACCGAAGATAGCCAATCCCCGGCAATCGCGGTCTAAGCGCCCCGCCGCTCGGGCGCGCGCATAACGGTCAATCAAGAATTACATGTGGCAGGAAGCGAGAGCTGTCCTTGGTAATAGGCGAGTTGTCTTCACGAATACCGATACCGCAAGGTTGACTGGCGACCAGCCAGGAGCCGATTACCGTATGATTGCCTTCGAAGACGGGCAGGGGATGTAAATCCTGAACGATATATCCTTCCGATCCGTAGGGACCATCGACCGACAGGGGCGTCTCCCCCGGGCGGATCATTTCAATATTGGCGCCTTCGCGTGAAAAGAGCGGTTTGCGTACGAACCCGTTCGTCAGGTCGGCGGCGCGCGGGTCGTCGGCGAAGTAGGCAGGTAGGAGATTCGGATGTCCTTCGAACATTTTCCATAACAAGGGCAGCAGGCCCTTATTCGATAGAATCGCTTTCCAGGCGGGTTCGATGAAGACGACGCCGCTGTCGGGGATCGATCGGCCGAACTCGTCGGTCATCAGCCATTCCCAGGGGTAAAGTTTGAACAGTGTGGCAATTCCCATATCGTCGAGATCGGTAAAGTGGCCCTGCGCGTCGATACCGATATCCTCGATATGAAGGAAGGCGGTATCCAGGCCCGCCTGTATGGCGCATTCCTCCACGTAGCGGACGGTGCCTTCGTCCTCGTCGCTGCCCTTGCAGGACGCCATATGAAGACGCCCCGCGATACCGAAATTCCGAAACGCCTCGATCATGCTCTCGTGGATCGAATTGAACTGATCGCAGCCGGCCGGAACGATCTCGCGTTCCATTGCCTGTTCCAACCACAGCCATTGAAAGGCGGAACTTTCGTAAAGTGCCGTCGGCGTGTCGGCATTGTACTCAAGCAGCTTGGCCGGTCCCGTACCGTCGTAGGACAGGTCGAGGCGGCCATATAGGTTCTTCTCCCGGTTCAGCCAACTGGCGCGGACGTAGTCCCAGAAATGTTTCGGGATCGCCAGTTTGGCCATGATCTCTTCGCTGTCGACCGCCCGGCTGACAGCCTGGAAGCATAGCTTCTCGATCTCGGCGGTCGGGTCCTCGATATCGTTCTCGATCTGACGCAGCGTAAACCGGTAACAGGCGGTTTCGTCCCAATAGGGTTCGCCATACATCGTATGAAAATTGAAGCCCAGCGATTCCGCTTGGGATTTCCAATCGGCCCGTTCGTCGATCGCGATCCGTTGCACTGACGTCAGCCGCCGAAGCTGCGGGCCCTTCCGGAGGAAGCGCGTGCCGTCGCGCCGAAGCCGCCACGGCGCGTCGTCCGCATCTTGGTCGCGGGCGCCTTGGCCACGTTTGAGGGCACCTTCGAAATCCCGGTCTTACCCGAAACCTTGTGATTGTCGGCGGTGCGGAAGTTCGCCGGGTTGTCCTTGGAGCGGTAGAGCGGTTGTGAGCCGACGCGCGAGCTGTTGCTCAGCATGCTGCCCATCATATAGCCCATCATCAGCGGCATGAAGACCGAACCGCCACTCTGCGTCGTCTGTGGCGCGGTTTCGCATTTTTCGGCGCCGAAGTCAGCCTCGCAATCGGCGATCGCCGTATATTTAGGCGCGGCGCGGATATGTTCGCGTTCGGCGATCTGGAAGTTCGTTTCGCAATATTTTTGGTCGGTGCCGGTATCGTTGATACATTGTTCCAGGGTTTCGAAGATCGCGACTTCCTGGGGATTGTCGCAGGCGGTCACCGTGAGCACGCTGGCGCTCATCAACGCCAGTTTTAGAGATTTCGACCGTTTCATCCTGTCTCGCCTTGCCGTTCAAATTGCTGCCGGGAGTGTAAGTCTCGCGGCTTCGGGTGCAACTGCAAAATACAGGCATCGCGCAAATGATTTTCACACGCTTCTATAGCGTTGTATATCCAGGCGTGGAAATCCCAGCCAACAAGGAAACGGGAATATGGACGTGTTCGAATTTGGGCCCGATATTACACTCGACCGTCCGGCTTATATTGATCCCACCGCGCGGGCGTTCGGCAAGGTAGCGCTGGGCGAGGGGGCAAGCCTATGGCCCTATGCGGTCATTCGCGCGGAGGCGCACGCGGTTCAAATTGGCCGTTTCAGCAATATTCAGGATCACGCCGTACTGCATGTTGGCGCCGGCGGGCCGACGGTCGTTGGCGACTACTGTTCGATTGCCCATCACGCGGCCCTGCACAGCGCGACGATTGGCGACAATTCTCTTATCGGTATAAACGCGACGCTGATGGACGGTGTCGTGATCGGCCGCAATTGCATCGTTGCTGGTGGTGCGTTTCTGATCGAGGGGACGGAAATTCCCGACGATTCGATTGTCATGGGGATGCCGGGGAAAGTCGTCCGCACACAAAACAACTTCCTGCGGACGAGGCGCAATGCGCTGATTTACCATCGCAATGCCGAGGCCTATGCGCGTGGCGATCATCGCGCTTGGAGCGGGCCGGAACACGAGGCATGGCAGGTGGAAATGCGGCGGGAATTGAAGGCCGAATATCGCCGCCTCTATCCCGATGCCGATTGAACGCGCCGCTGCCCGGCGTTATTTCCGGCGCACGAAGAGGAAATCGCCTCCTTCATGTCCCGCCAAGCGGATATCGGAATATTCCGGCGTCTGGTTGGCGTTGAGAACGACCGTGTGGCGAACGCGTTCGAAGAGTTGCGTGCCGTCCAGGACACCTTGGTTATCGCGCAGCGCCTTCAGGAATTGATCGGCGAAGACGGAATGCTCGCCACCGCCCGAATCCGCCACCGGCTCCAACCCGCCCGACGACAGAACGACACGGGCGCGTTTTTCCGAGATGCGCTTGAGATAGGACTTGTTCCGTTCGGGCACTTTGATCGATCGGGTAAGCGTGCCGGAATAGCAGCTATCCGCGACGACCATGACATGCTTCGCGGGCAGACCTTGCAGGGCGTCGGTGAGCGTCGAATTCGAAATCCAGCGCGAACGGCGATCCGACTTCGCGTTCACCGGCAGCCAATATCCTCGGCCCGTCTGTTGGTCGAGCCAGCCATGGCCGGCATAGTAGATCAGCAGATTGTCCTGTTCGGTCAGTTTGTCGCGGAGATCGTCGAACGCGTCGATGATATCGGCGCGTGACGGATTTTCGAGTGTCGTCACGCTATAGCCGTAAAGTTCCGTCAGTGTTTTGGCTATGGTCCGGGCATCGGTGACCGCGGTATTCAGTTTCGGCAAGTCGCTATAATCATTGATGCCAATGACGAGGGCGTAATATTTACCAAAGGCTATTTCGGGAATGTCGCGTTCCCGGGTGACGGTGACCAGGCGTTCGGATTTGTTGCCTTGCGCATCGAAGGCCGTCAACCGCACGGTATTCTTGCCCAATGTCACCGGCACGGCGACCGAGAAGGTGCCGTCGTCGGTATCGACACGGTTTCCATCCAGTTCGAAGCGTACGAGGTTGGTGTCGTCGTCGGCGCGCCCCTGGATTGTGACGTGGTCGGCCCGGGTACTCAGTTGAGACGTTGTGTCGATGGTGGGCGGCGTTCTGTCGACGGTCGTTGTGGGTGCTTGTTGACGTGCGGTGGCTTGCCGCGCCGCCTCGCGTTCTAGGCGCAGCCGTTCCATTTCCAGGCGCATCCGTTGGAGTTCGGTTTCCGATTCAAGCCGCTGCCTTTCAAGCGCGAGCCGCTGCAATTCGAGCGCGTTCTTGTCCGCCTCGTTTCGTGCATTCTGGTTTGCTGTGCGGGTCTCGGTGGCTGGCATACGGGAGGCGGTTTGTGGTGTCGGTTCCGGTGGCGTGGCCGCCGGTGCAAGTCGCGCGAGATCGCCATAGGCATCTGTCTTGATAGGAAGTCGGACGATGTCGAGGTCAGGGATGGAGACGGCGATTGTGCCTGTCGAACTGTCTATCTCGACAGTGAGGCATCCCTCATAAGGTGCGCTCCATCTTGTGTCACCGCCTTCGATCGAGAGGCAAAGCTGATCGCCCTCGGCTCGCCAAGAGCCATAAGCTTGATAGGCTCCACCCCCTAGCTCACCTTCCCATGTGTAATTCGACAGGAAACTCAGGTCCCATTCATCACCGCCATATCCGGAACCGTCTCCTGGAAAAGCGGTTCGGCTAACGTCCTGGAACAGAGTCTTAATTTGCGGTCCCGCCAATTTCTGGAACCCGGATTCGGCGGCCTGTGAAGCCTTATGTCCCGGTTCCGCGGCGCGCGCGGTCGCGACGGGCAATGATGCGAACACAGCGATCAGTGCGGCGAATGTTAGCGGCTTGATATAATGGTGCACGGTGAGACTTCCATATATCTGCTTCTCGATACTTCAGAATACCTCACAATCTTCACGCCTTCGTCACCTATTTGCGTGAGCCGTCGGCATTTTGAGCTTTTTCTCGAATGTCGCGGCCAAATATCGAACCATCGTAATGGATTGGTAAGGATGGCCCGATTATAGCGCTTTCAACGCGTCGATGACCTTTTGTTCAACGACGATGCCTTCCCGTCGCCGGCGGTCGCGCTCTCGAAAGGCGCGTTCGGAGGGAATGCGTATTTCATCGACACCGGGTTGCCGGGGGGTCGCCTTGATCGCATTCATCAACGCCGCGACCTGGTCCGCGAACTGGTCGGCGGGAACCAGCAGGCCCGGGTCGAAGGTGATGAACAGAAAACCGTAATCCTGCACGTCACCGCGCGCCAACTGCGCGCCGGCAAGCAATCCCATCGTTTGGATCGCCACCGAAAGCCCAAATCCCTTGTGACCGCCGAAAGGCAGAACGCCCCCAAGCAGGGCTTCCTTGGCATCACGGGTCGGTGCGCCGTTTCGGTCCACGGCGACACCTTCCGGTAACGGTTTGTCGATATGAGCGTGCAGTGTGACCTCGCCCCATTGCATGGCTGCCGTTCCAGAGTCGATGATGACGGGACCGTCGGCGGAAGGGAATCCAATACAGAATGGGTTCGTGCCGAGGGCCGGCCGGGCGCCACCCAAGGGAACAACAAGGGGCTGCCCGCAAGCGACATGGATCGTGACGAACCCGGCGTTGACGACCTTTTCGACATAGTAGGCGTTGCGGCCGCTGAAATAACTGTCATGCGCGCCGACGATGGAAAATTGGCTGTTCTTCGCCTTTTCGATCGCGACTTCGGCGGTCTTGTAAACGGTCACATAACCAACATTATTGCCGCCATCCAGCATCGCGGAAACCGGCGTTTCGTGAATCACACGGACGGGTTTTCGTGGGTTTTTCGTTTTGGGGCTATTGGCTATGGCGAGAATGCGCGGCAGGCTCGTGAAGGGGTAGCCGCACAATGCATTGTCAATCAGTTGGTCGAGAATGATCCGGACGTCTTCCTTGTCGAAGCCGATCCGCGTTAGGGCTTTTTCGCCAAGTTCGGTCGCCTCGTCGATGCCGATGCGTGTGGTGCCGGGCGGCGTGTCATCAAGAAAACTTTCCGGGGAGTCGGTTGAAGGCATATGTGATTGTTCCTGTTTGTCGTAAAGGCATGATGTCGCTGGTACCGACGCGACTTTACGAATTTCGTTGCGGAATCAAAAATCAATCCATGTGGCGTGGTGTTGATCGAGGTCAAACCGGATCATGGCGCGGCTTGCTATAATTTAGCGAACTAGCAAGGTGGGTTTGAAAATGTTTGAACGTCCTTCTTTAGTTACGCGCGTCGCAATTGGTAAAACGCTTGGCCTTGTCGTCGGGTTAATCGGGTTTTTCTGCTTGCCCTACTTCATGCCGGACGCCGGCTGGCTTCTCCGATGGGGTATTTTGCTGTGGTACACCACGCTTGGCGCGATCATCGGCATGTTTGGTGTCTTCACCTGGCATCCGGTTCTCAAACTTCCCCTGCCGTGGTGGTTCCGCGCGCCGCTTCTGGGGGGGTGGATGAATTTCGTCCTGACTTTTTTCGCCTATGACGTCATGCAAGCGGCGATGATCGCGATGTTTGGCGAAAATGGGCTGCTCCTCTCGCCGTTTTGGTTCGCGCTAGAAGGTGCGATTGTCGGGCTTTTCATTGGGTATTTTGCCACCAAAATTGGCGGCGAAGGCGTGGAAACCGTCGGGCGGTAGGTTTGGGCGTGTGATTGCGGCGTGAGTACGAGCCGGAGAATAAAGTTTTAGAGAACCGTCTTCCGGTACAGCGCCGCCTCGCATTTGCAAGACCCATCCCAGTCAACGCATACGAATTCGCGATTTTCGCAGCGCTCTTTCCAGTATGAAGGAAGCCGCGTCCATGGTGTGAAACCCAGCTTCGTCATTAGACCATCGACGCTCGAAGCGCTGGGACCGCGCTTGAAGGTGATGATCAACTTATCCGCTCCCGCGCCAATAAGTTTGTCATGCAGAATTTCCAGAAGATTTCGAGCGATACCGCGCCGTCGGAAGCCCGGGCCCACCGCTACGGTTTCGATAACACCGAGCGCGCCGGCTTGATCGGCTTCGTCTATCTCCGGTGAAATTTTGCCGATGCGATGTTCAAGGTGATCCCGTAAGCCGCCCGCCGGAAGTAACCGCCCTTGCGTGAAACCGGCAAGTTCATCGTCGTTCTCGTAGCTTAGGAGCATCGTGACGTTGGGGTTTTTCGCCAGTTGACCCAAATTGACAAAATGGTGTTCTCCGGAGATTTCGGCCATGAGCTCCAGCACCGCGCCATGCCAATCGGGTGTATAAAGTATGGTCTTCATTCCGGTCGTTCCTGGCTCGGGTTTATTGCAAGGAAAGACGTTATCATCCCTTACCGTACCGAAAAGTATAGCATCAAAGGGTCTAGACCCGGAATTTTCCCCGCGTGGCCTGTTTGACGGCTACGTCGGCGGTTCAGATTGTTATCACGGCTTCACCGAATTCCGATACCAACGCGACCTGTTCGTTATAGTTGGCGCGATATCGCGCATAAGAATCCGCGTGATGTTGCTGTGCTTGCATGTCGAAGTCTTCGCGCGGCGGTTGATCCAGATCGAAATGGCCAAAATTGTCGATACCTCGTACCAACATTGCGGGTGCGCGCCGTTTATCTCCCAAATGCCGGCAGCGTGTCGGAATGTAACTCACGGCAAAACCGATACGGCGGTCGTCGGCATGGTTGGACGGCGAGTGGTGGATATTAAGCGTGTGATGCAACGAAAACTCACCGCTTGCCAACGGCGCGGCCACGGCCGCCTCGCGATCGAAACTTCCGGTCAATTGCTGCCCGCCTGTGTTCAGGATTTTTGCATCGCTATGCGCACGGTGGTCGAGCTGGCCCTGGGTATGGCTACCGGGCACGAAGCGCATGCAGCCGCTCTCCGGCGTTACCGGCGACAAGGCAATCCAGGCAGACACATGTTCATAGGGGCGCAAGCCGAAATAGGTCGCGTCCTGATGCCAACTTGTAATCGCCTCCGTGTGCGGTTCCTTGATGAAGAAGGTGGTGGTGTAGACGAGGATGTTGGGCCCGATCAGGCTTTCGACTGAATCGAGAACAGTGGGAAGTGTTACCAGTTCATGTGCCCAGGTGAAAAGCGTGTGTAGGCGAAATCGGTATTTACCGTCGATCGTCTCGGAAGTGACGCGGCCGCCAAGACTTTCCTCAAAGCCTTCAAGCTTGACGCGATAGCGGAATGCTTCTTCGGGTGTTAGCGCGGGCAATGGTGACAGAAATCCATCACGTGAATATTGTTCCACTCGATCCGTACAGAGTCCCTTTATGGCCATTCTCCTCATGTCCCAATCGTAATTTGGATTGGCCGAGAAGGGAAGAGCCGTCCCCGTCCTTGACAAGTCGGCTGCCGGGGCATAACCGCTCGTCACGATCATGGGAGGGGTTGAGTTTGGCCGATTTGCTTACCTGGTTTGCGTTCGTGGGGACCGCGGTCTTCGCGGTGAGCGGTGCGCTGCTCGGATTACGGAAATCCATGGATGCGGTGGGCGTGTCATTCATTGCCACGGTCACCGGGGTCGGTGGCGGCACGATCCGGGATTTGCTTCTTGGCGCGACACCGGTTAGCTGGGTTCTCAACCCGATCGATATCGTGTTGTGTATCGCTTGCGCTGTTTTGGTCAGCCTCTTCAACACGCGGCTGCTGGGCCGGCGCATGCAGTGGCTGCTTTACGCGGATGCGGCGGGGCTGGCCTTGTTCGCGGTGTTGGGTGCGGCGAAGGCCGAGGCGGCGGGCGCACATCCCTTCGTGGCGATTCTGTTCGGCGCGATGAGTGCCAGTTTCGGCGGTATCATCCGCGATATCATCTGCAGCGAGACACCGGTGCTCTTCCGCAAGGAGATTTATATATCGGCGGCGCTTGCCGGGGGCGCCGTCTATATCCTGCTGCCCGTGTCGGCCGGATTCGACGCGCGCGCTATCGCCGGTCTGGTCGTGGCGCTGTCGTTACGTTTGTTCGCGATCCGCTTCAACTGGACGCTGCCCTTTCCGAATTATTCCAAGGATGTCGACTAACCGCGCGCGACCTCGGTCAGGAATTCACGGATCAACCGATTGAACCTTTCCGGATGTTCGAGAGTCGCCAAGTGCCGCGCCGGTTTGAGCCAATAGGGTTCGACGCCGAGCCTGTCGGCCATTCGCTGCGAGGTCTCGGTTGGCACGCCCGGATCGTCCGGTGTTGCGATGACCATGGCGGGAACCTTTATTTCCGATAACCGCGCTGTGGTGTTCAGATCAATGACTGCGGCACTGACCGCGCCGAATGCCTCCGGCGCGAACTTGGCAAAGGTCTCTTCCATATAAACGTAGCCCGGTGAGCGCGCCGCCGCCGCATCGTCAGTGAACCAACGTGACATGAGCGCCGCGTGAACCGCTTGGATGCCATTGCGCGAAACGAGATCGGCGCGGTCGCGCCAGCCCTGCAACTGGTCTTGGTCATATTCAGGGGTGGTGTTGATGAGGGCGAGGGAGGCGACGCGTTCTGGATAATTCAACGCCACGGTTTGCGAGATCATCCCGCCCATCGATACGCCGCACAGATGAACGGTCTTGATCTTCAGCGCGTCGAGTAAGCCGGCGAGGTCGGCCGCCATCATGGAAAGAGAATAGGGGCCTGGCGGGACGTCGCTATAGCCATGTCCGCGGGCATCGTGGCGAAGGACCCTAAATCCGTCGAAAGCCGGCAGGTGATCGTCCCAATACTGGTGATCAGCACCGAAACAGTGGTTGAGGCAGACGATGGGGGCGTTTTCTGGTCCGCTTAAGGCGTAACAAAGCGAAACATCGCCAACTTTAATTCGTGCTGTTGCCATAGCTTGACCCTTCATCAGAGCGAACGCACCATGATAACCTATATCACGCCAAGACGATGGCCCGGCCCGCGTGCGATTACCAAAATATTCCAACGGAGACGACATGAGCAATGCATTCGAACTTCCGCCCCGTGAGGGGAAGCCGCGTAAACGCGGCCTGACCACGATGGTTGATTTCGGTCCGGACGAGATGGGCTGGACGGGCGGACCGGGTGGAATCGAAAGCCTGTTGAAATGTGCCGCCGACTATATCGATTACGCCAAGATCTATGCTTTGAACGGCCTTCTGTTACCGGAAGAAACGGTGAAGGAAGCAGCCAAGCTATACCGCGATTATGACTGCCACCCATTTGCTGGCGGCATGTTGTTTGAATACGCTTATGCCAAGAACCAGCTCGACGAATTTGATACGCTCCTGCGTCGTGAGGAGCTCATGGGCTTCGAGATTTCCGAGAATTACATCACTCTGGAGGATGACGAACGCAAAGGATTGATCGACCGGTTCCAGAAGGCCGGGTTCGATGTCGTCTATGAATTTGGCCGTAAGGCGCCAACCGAGCCGATGAAGCTCGAGGAGCTTGGCGCGGTGATTCATTCCGTCGGCGAGTGTGGCATTGAGCATGTCATCGTCGAACAGAGCGAAATTGATATGCTGGCCGAATCCTCGACGACAGGGCTCGACGAATTACGCCGTCAGAATTGGTTCGACCAGATCGTTATCGAGGCCGACCCCTATCGCTTCCCGCAGCAGCATGCCGGCTTGATTAAGCAGTTTGGTCCGGATGTGAATCTCTGCAATATCGCGTCTGGTCAAGTCCTGCGTCTGGAAGGTTTTCGCCGCGGTATCGGGCGCGCCGTCGAATATTGCATCATGGACGACTTGATTTAACGTCAATACGGAAAGCGGCCATAGGTTTCCTTCAAACGATTCTCTTCTAGTTTACTGCGCGCTCTTGCCGCCGGCGACGCGGCGATCATCGACATGCCGCCGTGCGGATTCACCGTACGTATGACCAAAGGAAAGTCGCCGCCGTGGCGAACCACGAAGTTGAAGCCCGGCTTCGCGGTGGCGAAGCTGTATAAAAACGGCCTTTTCTCCTTCAGCTCCGTTAAATTGTGCGCCGCGGTTCTTTCAACGAGATGGACGCGGCGATTGCCGGCATCGGAAAGGCGTCCGAGCCAGTCATTGTCGAGGTGATATCGATAGGTGGTGTCCATCTCGCCCACTTCATGCCAAAGCGAGCGCCGCATGAACCAACCGGATGGTGTTGGGAAATCGTTGATGTGGCCGGCGACGCTGCCGGGTGCCAGCTCAAGCTGGTTAGAAGAAACGAATTCGCATTCGGTGATGGCTTGAAAAGCATGTTCGAGAAACCGGGGTTGCCATTCATCGTCATCCTCGAGCATCGCGATGTAATCACCGCGCGCTTCCGCGGCGGCGGCGTTCAGGGCCGCGGCTTGTCTGCCTTCGCCGTCGGCGTGCGCATTGGCGAACCTTAACGTTGTCGCCATGTCGTGCAGCCGTGCCGGCGGTGCGGTTCCCGGATCCAGACCGACGATAATTTCGATTTGTAATGTCGCCGCCGCCGATTGCGCGCGGACGCTTTCTATCGCCCGTTCAAGCCAAAGATAGTCCGGTTCCTCGACCTTAATGGCGTCGAGGCGCGAGGGAATGATGACGGAAACATCGATTGTCATTCGTGTCTTATACCAAAGAGCGCCGATAGTACCCGGTGGAGATCGCATACGCGGCCCGAAGAGCGACTTTCCGAGGTTTTTGGGAAAGTGGCATGTGCGGTATGTGATACCCCGCACCGCCGTTTGGAAGTCCGGTTGGCCGGACCGCCGAGGAGTGGTGCCGAAGAAGAAATCATTGGAGACCGCGCTGGCTTCGGATTTCGGGCCGAGGTCAAAAATTTCTTTCTTATTCCGCCAAGATCGAAAATGGGTACGGATTGCCGTACATCGTCGCCGTAAGCGAGAGGCACATCGTCGCCGTCGGCGAGAGGCGCTAAATCCGGATTTCCGATGATCATCGATTCCTTCTCTCGCAACACGGTCTTGGCGCGTAGATTAGTTTCTGGCCGCACAAAAATCCATGAGATCATGGAATATCGGGTCGATGCGAGAAACCTCCTTTCGTTTCCAATAAGGCTTCGCTGGAACCGACTGAGGCTCGTTATGCTATAATTCGCGGGCGCCCGCACGGTCATGGTATGGAGCCGCGTTGGATGAGCGATACCGATACGACCCGTAAGACCAAAACCACCCCGAAAGTCGAGCGGCCCCGGCTGCATAAAGTGATTCTGGTCAATGATGATTTCACGCCGCGAGAGTTTGTCGTAACGGTGCTGAAAGCGGTTTTCCGCATGACCGAGGAGCAGTCTTATCGGGTGATGGTAACCGCGCATCAACGGGGCGTATGCGTTGTCGCGGTTTTCACGCGGGATGTCGCCGAAAGCAAGGCCACGGAAGCGACCGACATGGGGCGACGGGCGGGACATCCGCTGATGTTCAGTACGGAACCGGAAGAATAGAAAGGCGGGTATGACCTACGAAGAATTTAATGCGTTTTGCGGATCGTTACCCGCGACCGGCTATTCGGTGCAATGGGGTGGTGCCCAAGTCTGGAAAGTGGGCGGCAAGTTGTTTGCCGTCGGCGGCTGGAATAAGGAGGAAAATGTGCCGGCCTACATCTTTAAGGTTTCCGATGTCTCCTATGAAATACTGCGGGAACAGCCGGGACTGCGTCCCGCGCCATACCTGGCATCACGGGGTTTAAAATGGATTCAGCACTATTCCGCGCCGGGTCTCGATGATGACGCGCTGTGCGAATATCTCCGCGAGTCTCATCGTATCGTCTCCTTGGGTTTGACCAAGAAGAAGCAGCGTGAACTTGGTTTGAATCAGGAATAATGGACCGGCCGCGCAAGTTTGATTTGGCCCTGTTGTTGCTGCATCCACGAACCGCTACCGTGATCCGCAAATAGGTCAATTAGATATAGATAGAGGGCAATCAATGCGCATCGGAATTTCGCTCCCGGTTCGGGAATTGGGCGACGATATCGCCGCGATAAAGGACTTCGCTCAAGCGGCGGAGGAACTGGGCCTCACCCATCTCCGTGTACCCGATCAAATCATGCGAAAGGGTGCTGGCGCGTTGCACGAACCGCTTGCCGTAATGACATTCATCGCCGCCGTGACGTCGAAAATAGAACTGGTGCCGTCTTGCATAATCTTGCCGTCGCGTTCGACCGTGCTGGTGGCGAAACAGGTGGCGACTCTCGACAGTCTTTCCGGCGGTAGGGTCCGTTTGGGCATCGGGGTCGGCAAGCATGCCGAGGAGTTCGCGGGGCTTGGCGCCGACTTTCACACGCGCGGCGCGCGTTGCGAGGAGCAAATGGAATTGTTGAAGTTGCTCTGGACGCAGGACACGGTGGATTTTCAAGGGCGCTGGGACCGGGTCGACGGCACGGGTATAAATCCCTTACCGGTGCAAAGGCCGATCCCGATGTGGATTGGTGCGGCCGCGGTGCCTATCGCCCGCATCCGCCGCCGCATTGGGCGCCAGGCGGATGGCTGGTTCAATCTGGCATCGCCCGAAGAGTTTCCCGCGATACGTGATGACATATTCCGCGAGGCGGAAGCGGCGGGCCGAGATCCTAAAAGCCTCGGCGTCGAGGCCGGTGTCGCGGTCGTCGGCCCGCGTGAGCACGAATGGAAAACACGGGTGGCGGGGTGGCGTGACATGGGTCTCACGCATCTTTGCTTGCGCACATTAGGTGGCGGCCTCGAACCGAACGACCATGTTCCACGCATGCGCCAGGCGGTTGCCGAACTGGAGTCGATATAAAAGCGCGATCTACCGCAGTCGCCGCTCGAATAGTTCGGTTATGGCGCTCCAATGCCTGGCGTCGGCCTCGGGCGCATAACAGTAGCGCTTCGGAAAACAGAATCCATGTTCGGTCTCCGGGTAGATTTCCATCCGGTAGGAACTACCGACGCGGTCGAGATGTTCACAGAGATTGTCATTCATCTCCATCGGCACATAGGCGTCGTTTTCGGCGATGCCGAAATAAAGTTCACCGTTGATCTTATCGGCGTTCAGATGCGGCGAGTCGGCCTGATCGCTAAAGAGCTTTCCGCCATATAGCGATGCCATGGCGCCGATGCGGTCGGGAAAGGCACCGATGGCGGAGAGCGCCAAACGGCCGCCCATGCAATAACCGACGACACCGATGGATCCTTTCGCGGTCAGCGTTTCCCGGTCGACATGTGCGATCATCGCCATGGTGTCGGCGATGGATAGCGCATTCGAGTAACCATTGTTGAGCTTGTTCATGAAGGTTCGCACAGGCTCGTAATCCTCATCGAACAGCCGGTTGGCGTCAATGTCGACAACCCGCACCATCCGGTAGTAAACGTTTGGCAGCAAAACGTAGTAGCCAAATTCCGCAAGCCTTCGCGCCATATCGCGTAGCTCTTCGCGGATGCCCGATGAGGGCATATACATGATTATCGCAGGGAAGGGGCCATCGCCATCGGGATGGGCGACGAATGTGTTCATCGCGCCGTCTTGCGTCGTAATATCGATTTCCAAATCAACCATTTTGCATGAGAAGTTTGAATTCCTAAGAGCGTTCAACGACACAGAACAATGTATCAATATTGCCCTGTTCATCGGAGAGTGGCATGGCGAGACGCGCGACCTGAAATTCCAGGCCCGACCTTACGGCGTAGGATCCGGATAGCAAGGCAGGCCGGTGGTCATCGCACACGAGTGCGTAGAATGCTTGAACGCGATCGAAGACATCGCCAAGGCCCATCTCGTCTAAAAACTTTCCCGTATAATCCGCACCGAAAATCCGGGCCACCGCCGTACCGACAAGCCTATAGCGAAAGCGCCTTTGGGGTTCATCGGTCGCATCGATCAAGACGACGTGAGGCAGTGTCGCCGGCGGCAATTTCGTTGGGTCGATATCCCGCCGCGAAGGAATGACGCCGCCCTCGGTAAGTCCGAGCCAATAGGCATGGCCAACGCGCGCTGGCGAATTCGGATCCAGGGTATCGAGATAGGTGGAAAGCAAGTCAGCTTGAAGGACCTGAGTTTTGGCGATCGCGACTTCACCGGTCGCCAGTTCGCCCGCTAATTCCTTCTCGCCTTCGTTTAAAACCATTGTGGCAATGGCCTCTTTTGAAGTTCCGATCTGGAGGATAACATTTCAATTCCTAATTGTCGCTTACCCTGTTTCCTCATCGGCTGGGTAACGCCTATACGTTATCAATGTTATCGATCAGAATGTCCGCCTATTGGGGACGGAATGCTGTATATGTCGGCGTCTCGTGAAGACGAAGCGGATTAACGCGGGGGGTAATCATGGATCTTGGAATTTCGGGCCGCAGGGCCATCGTATGTGCATCCAGCCGGGGTCTCGGAAAGGGCTGCGCGATGTCTCTGGCGAGGAATGGCGTCAATGTCGTGGTCAATGGTCGCGATGAAGAGGCGACGATGGCGACGGCGGAGGAAATCCGCGATGCGACGGGCGTGGATGTAATTCCGGTCATCGCCGATGTTTCGACGATGGGCGGGCAGAAGGCACTGCTGGCCGCGTGCCCCAAGGCGGATATTCTCGTGAACAACAATGGCGGACCGCCGTTCCGCGACTTCCGTGATCTGTCGCGCGAGGATATGCTGGAAGGCGTGACGATGAATTTCGCCACGCCGATCGAACTGGTGCAAGCGGTTATCGATAACATGGTCACGCAGCGTTTCGGCCGCATCGTTAATATCACCTCGGTTTCGGTAAAGCGTCCGGTTCCGGGGCTGGACCTTTCGAGCGGTGCACGCGCCGGACTGACGGCTTTCCTCGCTGGCGTCGCGCGGACCGTGGCGCAGCACAATGTAACGATAAATCACATTCTGCCCGGCTATATCGAAACCGACCGGCTGCGTGGTGCGCTCGCCTTCAACTCGCAGAAAAGCAACATATCCGTGGAAGACGCGGCGGCTTCCTTGGCCGATGAGGTTCCCGCCAAACGCTTCGGTCAACCCGAGGAGTTCGGCGAGGCCTGCGCTTTTCTGTGCAGCCAGCAGGCGGGCTATATCACCGGCCATAGCCTCAATCTGGATGGCGGTTTGTATGAGAGTAATTTTTAGCGCCTTATCGATTTATCCGTTGACGCCCCCGCCGCATGAACCCAAGTCCCGCAAAACCGAATACGAGAAGGATGAAGGGGGCGGGTTCCGGAACACCGGTTGGTGGCGAAGTTAGATTTTCGAAAAGAAAAACAAAGTCGCCATCGCCCAACTTACTGCTGACACCATCCGCGCCTCTCGCCGAGGCGTTGAACAAGGTGCCGACTTCCGGGATTAAGGTGCCGTAGACGGCAAAGGGATTCAGCTGCCCAAGAGTGTTTGGGCCGGATCCGCCGAAGAGTGGATTGGCGTTGAAGCCGCCCTGTAATAGATCGACGAGAAAACCGTTGTCGTTCCCCGCGGGGTCGATACCGAGCATCGGGTCGAACAGCGCCTGATCGCTCAGATTGAGCATCAACAAGAGATCGAAGCCGAGAAAGTCGTCCGTAAATTCACCGATACCCAGGTCGAGACGCATAAGGGCTGCAACGGCATCGTTTGGCGCTGAGTTACGCAGGGCGTCGAAATCCGTTGCCGCCGAGCTTAACCCTTCCAAAAGACCGAAGCGTTCCGCACCACCGAAGAGGTCGGGGATATAGGGTGTTTCGGTTGTACCGCCCCGGATGTAGGGATTGATGCCTCTGGTGCCGTCGAATGTCGACTGCGCCGCGTTCGAGACCGTGGTTGGTGTCCCGCCGGCCGTGTTGCTGCCGAATAAGAACCGACCGCCGCCGCCATCATCGGCGAGGCCGCTGCCGCCACTGGCGTTGATCGTGGCGTTGGTTGCATCGACGACGCTGCCCTTAAGCTTGATCGTACCGCCGGCACCGCCGGCACCGTCGCCTCCGGCGCCGCCACCGCTGCCAGTACCGCCGAAGCCACCGTTTTCGCCGTCGGCGCCTTTGCCGCCGCCGCCGCCGCCGCCGCCACTCAGCAAGAATAATGAGGGGGAGCCGGGCGAACTGGGGCTCGGAAAGGTTATTATGACGTCGAAAGCTTCATGCCGCGCGCCGACCCCGCCAACACCGGCAGAATTTCCTTGACCGCCGCTTCCGCCTTCGCCGTCGCTACCACTGAAGCCAAAGTCTCCTTCTTCTCCAACTTCTTCACCGTTCCCATCGACCCCGGTCGTTCCGTTTCCGCCACGCGCGTTGAAGCTGCCAGACGCATCAATACGGCCCAGGGCGACGATTTCGAGCGCCCCCCCACCACCGCCACCGGTGCCACCAGCGCCACCCCGGCCACCATCGCCGCCATCGCCGCCATCGCCGCCATTACCGCCGCGCCCGCCATTGCCGCCGCTGCCGCCATCAACGCCGCCGGAGAGAAAATTCAGTCCTTGACCGCCGCCACCACCGCCACCGCCGCCGCCGCCGCCGGGACCGCCGCCGCCAGCGCCGCCTGCACCGCCGCTGCCACCTTGGCCGCCGCCGCCGCCACCCGCACCGCCGCTGATGCTTCCTCCCGTGGCGGCGTTCGTGCCGCCCGTGGCGTCACTTCCGCGTCCGCCCGCCGTGCCCCCGGCGCCATTCCTGCCGACGCTGATAAAGGGTATCGGCGGCAGTCCATCGAAGCCTCCGAAGCCGCCAACGCCGGCAGCGCCGCCAAGGTCCCCAAGGCCCAGTAATCCTCCGAGCGCGCCGCCAGCACCACCGGCGCCGCCGGAGCCTGGATTGCCTCCGACACCACCGGTGCCGGCGACGCCTGAATTATTTACACCGCTGCCTCCGACGAGGCCTTGGCGACCTATCTTGCCATTCGCGCCCGCGCCGCCCGAACTACCTGAGACACCGCTCGCCCCCAATCCGCCCGGCAAACCGAAACCCAAACTGGTGCTGCTACCGCCTGCGCCACCATTACCGCCTATGCCGGCTGGACCTCCTTCGCCACCGCTTCCGCCGCCGCTGCCGTTGGCTGAGGCACCACCGGTACCGCCCGTGCCACCGCCGGCGGCTGGTGTCGCGCCGACCGCCGACATGTCGATGGTCGCACCCGTGACGTTTGCATTGTTGCCGACGATAAGTGAAATGCCGTTAGACCCCCGTCCGGTGACCGTGTCATTTTCACCGAAAGATAAGTTGCCCCTGAAAAACCATGTCCGAATCTGACCGTTAAGACTGGTCGTGAAAGAGGTGCCCGCTAAGGAATTTGTTGCCACCCCGTCCACGGTGACAACGCCGGTATCTGAATCGAAGAGGATAGCGCCGGCTTTCACCGGCCCCGCACTGCTGGTGACCAGCGCCGCGACGCAAACCGACGTCGCGAGAGCATGGCGAAACAGATTCGTAAAGGATGTGGTACCGCGCCTATGACGTGTGAATTGCCACTGCCGCAGGCTTCCTTTGGCACAGGGCGCCACTTTGGAGGAATTCATTTGGTTTCTCCTAATTTAAATATTCTTAATTTTGTGCCGGTACCGCCTTCACGATCTGCCACGATCATATTATTAGGAGCGCGATTCAGATTCTTTGACGTAAATCATTAACCTGCAAAAAGCTGCTGAAATTCGCGTTTTAGGAGAGGTCGTACTCAACTCAGTCGAAAATTATTGGTCTGAATTGCTGACCTGGGTCGCATATGTCAGTTTCTGGTCGATGAAAGAACAATAAGGAGCCTCCAAAGTGAGTACGCCCATCGACAACCCCTATACACGCGGGATGGCGTCGTTCATTTCAAATGTTTCCCTCGAGGATGTGCCCGATGATGTCCGCGAGCGGTTGAAGCTCTTGATCCTCGATGCGCTGGGCTGCGCGTTGTATGGCGCCGATTTGGAATGGACGCGTATCCTGATCGCCACGCTGAGCGCCGTTGACGAGACAAGGACGACGGGGCTTTGGGGGACAAGTCGTCGCCTGTCGCCACTCAACGCCGCGCTGGTCAACGGCACCATGGTTCAGGGGTTTGAGTTGGATGACGTGCATCGCAATGGTGTGTTGCATGTGGGCGCGGTGACCTTGCCGGCGCTGATCGCCCTTGCCGAGACACGGCCCGGCATGACTGGCGCCGATTTCCTGACCGCCGCCGTCGCTGGTTATGAGATTGGTCCCCGCGTTGGCATGTGCATGGGGCAGGAACATATCGCCCAAGGCTGGCATTCCGGTGCGACCGTGGGTGTTTTCTCGGCTGCCGCCGGCGCCGCCCGTGCATTGGGGCTCTCAACGGATCAGACCGTGCACGCGCTGGGGATCGCCGGTACGCAGTCGGCGGGTTTGATGGCGGCGCAGTTTGGCGCGATGGTTAAGCGCATGCATGCCGGAAAATCGTCGCAAAGCGGGCTCTATGGGGCACTGCTCGCGGAAGGCGGCTTTACTGGCATTCATCATGTTTTCGAGGCGGAGTATGGCGGCTTCTGCACGACCTTCTCGCGCTCGCAGGACCGATTCGACCGGGATCAATTAACCGCCGGTTTGGGTGAGAGCTTCGAGATTATGCGTATCGCTCTCAAATTCTATTCTTGCGTCGGGTCGAACCAGACGACGCTCGACGCGGTGCGATTGATCCGCGAGCGTCGGCCTTTCGAACTCGAGGAATTGGATCGCATCGTGGTACATGCGTCCGAGGTGACCTTCCACCATACCTTTTGGCGCTATGAGCCGGCAGGCATGACTTCGGCACAGCTCAATTTGCCGTTCTGCGTCGCGACATTGCTGATCGAAGGAGAAGTGTTCGTCGACCAGTTCGGCGATGACGATATCAGTGACCCGGCTCGTATCGAACTGTCGCGCAAGGTGGAAGTGGTCGAGGACCCCGCCATCACCGCCTTGGGGTCGAAGTTCCGGCACAAGGTCTGGGTTGAAGTGTTTTTGAAGGACGGTAGCCGGCACGAGGAAACCGTCGAGTCCGCGCGCGGTAGCGAACATCGCTTCGCCACGGCGGCCGACGTTATTGCAAAATTCGAAACCTTGGCCGGAAAGACGCTGCCGCCGGAACAGGTCGGGCAATTGCGTGATGCCATTCTCGGTCTTGAGGAACTGCCCCGGGCGGCGGAGATTGGACGCCTGCTTTGTCCACTGCCATCCTGAGTAGTGGGAAGAAAACCCATGCCCTGGACTTTCAAGGATGAACGGAGGAACGAAGAATGAATATCGCGGTGCGTTTGGGCGAAAAAATCAACGCGCTCGACCATGGGGCCGTCCCTCTGGAAGCGCTTCATTGGGCCAAGCAGGGTATCCTCGATACCGTTGGCGTGACCTTGGCGGGCGCGGAAGCTCCTTGTACCCAGATGGTGGCACGGATGGTGGCCGCCGAGGCGGGTTCACCGGCGGGCATCGCGCAAGCTGGCGGCGCACTGCTGTTTGGATTTGGACAACGAACTTCGGCCTCGAATGCGGCGCTTGTCAACGGCACCGCCGCTCACGCGCTCGACTTCGACGATTGCAGCAATACCCTCGGCGGCCATCCTTCGGCACCGATTCTACCGGGGCTCATTGCCCTTGGTGAAATACGGGGCGCTTCGGGCCGGGATGTGATTTTGGCTTATCTGGCGGGCTTCGAAACCGAGACCGCGATCGCCAAGGGCGTTAACTTTCATCATTACGAGAAAGGTTGGCACCCAACCGCGACCCTGGGCACTTTCGGTGCGGCTGCCGCCGGCGCTAAGTTGATCGGTTTGGATGCGGAGCGGACGGCAATAGCGCTGGCGATTTCTGCGTCGATGGCCTCCGGAATCAAGGCCAATTTCGGTACCGGAACCAAGCCGCTGCATGTCGGTCATTGCGCGCGCAATGGATTGACGGCGGCGTTACTGAGTGAACAGAACTATACGGCCAACCTCGACGCTTTCGAACATCGTCAAGGGTTTTTGGAACTGTTCAATGGTGCCGGAAATTACGATTCGAACCGGATTGGCAAAGGTTGGGCCGATCCTTTCAATATCGTGGATCCGGGATTGGCGATTAAGCAACACCCCTGCTGTGGCAGTACCCACCCGGCGGTCGACGCCATGCTCAAATTGCGTCGCGAAAACGACCTGACCGCGGATAATGTCGCCAGCGTGGTGTCATGGACCCATCCGCGCCGCCTTTCCCATACCAATCGGCCCGATCCCCAGGGGCCGCTCGATGCAAAATTTAGCGTTCAGTATGTTTTAGCGCGTGCGCTGTCTGAGGGACGGGTTGCAATCGAACATTTCGAGGGCGATGCCTTCAACGATCCGCAAGTGCGACGGCTTATGGAACGCATTACGGCGGAGCCCCATCCCAAGGCCGTCATGGATACGACCGAGCATTTCTTCGCCGAAGTGACAGTAACGAAGACGGATGGGAAATCGGTTTCTACCTGGCTCGATCAACCGGTCGGCCGGGGGCCGGATAGTCCGTTGCCGCCGGGCGCGCTCGCCGCCAAGTTCCAGAATTGTGCCGAGCGGGTCTTAACCCGGGCGGCGGCGGATGAACTCCGTGCCATGATCGAAGATCTCGAAACTGTAGACAATATTCGCGAAATGACGGCCCTCATCGGCGACGCGACGCCGGATCGCGAGAATGACAAGCGATTGGCCGGGTGAACCGAACGCCGGGGCGACCCTATTGTTCGCCCAGAAGCACGCTGACCGACGAGAAGGAGCGAAGTACCGATGCCGAAGAACGAAGAATTAGGCGCTATGGAAGCGGATGTTCTGGTTGTCGGCGCGGGTAACGCCGCTTTATGCGCGGCGATTTCCGCCTCGGAAAACGGCGCCCGCGTCGTCATGATCGAGGCCGCGCCCGAAGACAGTAGAGGGGGGAATTCCTTTTTCACCGGCGGTGCGTTTCGTTTTGCGTTTAATGGGATCGAAGACATACTGAAGATATTTCCAGACATATCGGATGAAGAACGCGAGAATATCGATTTCGGAACCTATACCGAGGACCAGTATTTCGACGACATGTTCAACCTGACTCAATATCGGACTGATTCCGATATGGTTGAAATTCTGGTCAAAAGCAGTTTCGAAACGGCGCAATGGGTTCACAAGCAGGGCGTCCGCCTGATCCCGGGACTGGGGCGTCAGGCCTATAAGGTCGACGGCAAATTCAAGTTCTGGGGTGGGCTGGCGTTGCATATTTCAGGCGGTGGTCCGGAAATGCTGAAAGCGCTCTACGCCAAGGCGGAAAGTCATGGCGTCAGGATATTCTATGAGACGCAGGCCCAGGAACTGCTGCACGATGATGACGGCGTCCGCGGCGTCCGTGTCCGGCAGAAGGGCAAAACCCGTGATGTTGGGGCAAAGGCGGTGGTGCTGGCGTGCGGCAGTTTCGAATCGAACCCGGAAATGCGGGCTCGGTATCTGGGGCCTAACTGGGATCTGGCGAAGGTTCGGGGCACCAAATTCAACACCGGTAAGGGCATCGAAATGGCGACCAGGATTGGCGCGATGCCTTATGGTCACTATTCGGGCGCCCATTCGGTGGCCTGGGATGTTTCGGCACCGCCCTTTGGCGATTTGACCATCGGCGATCAATTCCAAAAACATAACTACCCCTATGGCATCATCGTGAACGCCAATGGCGAGCGATATGTGAACGAGGGTGCTGATTTTCACAGCCACACCTATGCCAAATATGGGGGGGAAATCCTGAAACAGCCGGGCCTGTTCGCCTGGCAGATATTTGATCAGAAGACTCTTCATCTGCTGCGCAACGAATACCGCATCCGCCGCATCACGAAAGTGACGGCCGATAGCCATGAGGAACTCGCCGAAAAACTGGAAGGGGTCGATCCGAATGGTTACCTGAAGACAATCCGCGAGTTCAACGCCGCGTGCCCGACCGATATACCGTTCGATCCGAACATTAAGGATGGCCGCTCCACCCAAGGGTTGGCGATCGATAAAACCAACTGGGCCAATCCGCTGGACGCGCCGCCCTATGAAGCCTTCCGCGTGACGACGGGCGTTACCTTCACCTTTGGCGGCCTGAAGATCGACACCAATGGCCAGGTCGAGGATACCTTGGGATCCGTGATACCGGGGCTGTTCGCCTGCGGTGAAATTGTCGGCGGCCTGTTTTACCACAACTATGCCAGCGGGACCGGGTTGATGTCGGGGGCGGTGTTCGGCCGTTTGGCCGGGCGAAGCGCCGCTAAGCACATTGTTTAGGCGATAGGAGGCGTTGGACTCCAGGTCATGGCCTTGTCGATCGAAAAATTGGCCGATTATGCGGCCAATCTGACCTACGGCGATATCCCGGGCGATGTCCTCCACCGGGCGCAAGACTGCATCTTGGATACCGTCGGCGTCGCGGTCTTTGGGTCCGCGCTCCCCTGGAGCCGGATGATCGCCGATTACGCGCGCCGTACCGGTGGGAATGGCCGTTGCACCCTTTTGGGAAGCGAAGAGCGTCTCTCGACCCCTGCGGCGGCGCTTGCCAACGGTGCCCAGGCGCACGCGTTTGAGCTCGACAATTTGCGCTTCCCCGGCGCGGGCGTTCACCCCGGCGCAACAGTCGCCATGCCGGCTCTGGCGATGGCGGAAGATCTGGGCGCTAGTGGCCGCGACCTCCTTACCGCCGTCGTCGCGGGCTGCGAGGTTATGATGCGCATTGGCGCCGCGTCGCTTCACACCAGTGAGAAGCTGGGGTTCCATGCACCCGGCCTGACCGGACCCTTTGGCAGCGCTATCGCTTGCGGCCGTTTGCTTGGCCTTTCCGCGGCCCAGATGATGAATGCCATGGGCATCGCCGGCTCGTTGTCCTCGGGACTGTTAGAGTTCGCAAAATCCGGTAGCGGCGGCATGGTCAAGCGCCTGCATCTCGGCCGTGCCGCGGAAAGCGGCGTGTTGGCGGCGTCCCTGGCGCGGGAAGGGTTCGATGGCCCTCAATCAGTTCTTGAGGGCGAATACGGATTTCTCAATGTCTATTGCCAGGAATCCGATCCGGCGTTGCTGACCAATGGGCTCGGTTTGGAATTCGAAACCCTTCGCATCTGCCTGAAGCGATACGCCTGCCACGTTACGGCACAGACTCCGGTTCAGTCGGTCCGTGAACTCATGGCGGCCCATGATTTTTCCGGCGGGGATGTCGCAAGCTTGACCGTGTTTGGTGGTGATAAACTGGTGTCTCACCATAATATTCCGGAACCCGGCGATATGATGCTGGCGCAGTACAGCGTACCGTTTTGCGTGGCGCTTGCGCTGTTCCGCGACCCCGATGATCCGGCAAATTTCTCGGAAAATGCCCGTAACGATCCTGCGATCCGCGAGATGGCGCGGCGGATCGAGGTGTCGGTTCAAGAAGAATCCAATCATCCGGGCATGGGATGGGCCACGACGGTGCGGGTGAGCTTGCGCGATGGCCGCCGATTTACGCGCGTGGCCGAAAGCTTCAAGGGAACACCCAACACGCCATTGAGCCCGGTGGACCTAGAGGCCAAGTTCCGTCGTCTGACCGAGCCAGCGCTTGGCAAGGAAGAATCTTTGGTGCTCTACGAGACGTTTTCACGTCTCGAGCATGTGGCAACGCTACGAGCGGAATCGGATCAGACGTAAAGATTTTCGTCCGTTCCCATGGCGAGGTTCAGGACCTGCTGCAGGTGTTTGCGGTTGCCCGTGATATCGGCGAGCGTTTTCTGGTCGAGGACATGGAAAAACGCTTCCTGGGCGTCCCTGATTATCGGCGATAGCAAGCAGGCCGGAGCGATTTTACAAGCGACCGGGCCGGCCTTCATGCATTCGACGATGGCCATGCCTCTTTCCGTTGCCCGAATGACCGCGCCAATGGAAATTTCCTGGGGTGGTACGGCGAGCTTGATGCCCCCATGCCGGCCGCGCAAGGCCTTCACATACCCGTTTCGGGCCAGCCATTGGGTAACCTTTGCTTCGTGGTGGAAGGAAATTTCAAAGCATCGCGCAATTTCTTGAGTGGTGACGGATGTCTCTTCCATGACGGCCAGATACATCAAGGTTCGCAATGTGTAATCTGAAAAACTGTTTAATTGCATACCTAATTAAATGGTCGACTTTTCCAGTAAATTCAATATATAAAAATTTATTACGCATATTATTTACCAATTTAAACTTCCCATCCGGAAAATCTGACGGGCTCGAAGGAGACCAAAACAGTGCAGGCGACCATCCTTGTTATCTCACTTCTCGGAATGATCGCGGTAATCGCGATTTTCCTCAGAGCCATCAGCCACGGCGCGACGGCATCCCAGAGTGGCACCGTATCGGACAACATCGAGCAAAAGCGATCTCGCTTAATTTGGGGGCTGCTTGTATTCGGTGTCATCGTCACGGCAGGATCGCTGTGGAATTGGCCGCACGATGCCGAGGCGTCTTCGGACAGCATTTCGGTGAATGTCACCGGAGGTCAGTGGTTTTGGGAAATGGACCGGGAAACGGTTCCCGCCGGAAAGCCGATAATTTTTAACGTTCTGTCAAAAGACGTGAATCATGGCATGGGCGTTTACACCGCCGACGGGACGCTTCTCTTTCAAGCGCAAGGGATGCCGGGCTACGTCAACAAGGTCAAATATATATTTGAAAATACAGGCACATTCAAAATTCTTTGTATGGAATTCTGCGGTCTCTCGCACCACGACATGAACGCTTCGTTCAAGGTCGTCGCAAACGCTTCGGGGGAGAAATAATCATGAGTATGACCTCGACGGCAGCGCCGAGCCCTCAAACCGGCGCGGTGAAAGTAGCAATGCTAATTTCCGGAGCGGTATTCGTATTGATGATGCTGGTTGGTGTTCTCATGCGGGCCGCGCAAGGCGACCTTTTGGATCTCGATCCGGCGTTGTTTTACCAACTGATGACCGCCCATGGCGCGGGCATGGTCGGAACCGCTGGTCTCTCCGGTGCGGCGATCATGTGGTATTTTCTCGGCCGCCATGTCGCGTTGACGCGTTGGGTGTTCCACATCTTCCTCGCCTTGTTTCTGCTCGGTGTTGTGTTGATTCTGGGCGCCATATTTCTTGGCGGTTTCGGCGCCGGCTGGACATTCCTCTTTCCGTTGCCGGCTATTTCCGGCGGTGCCTGGGATCTCGGTGCGGCGGCGGCTTTCCTGCTGGGGCTCGTCTCCATCGGTGTAGCTTTCCTGCTGTTTTATTTGGAGGCGGGCCGGGCGATGATCTCGGCCTATGGCGGATTGGGCAACGCGCTTGGATGGCCACTTGCTTTCGGTGGGAGTACTGAAAACGCGCCGCCACCGACGATAATTGCCGCGGCCACCGTGACGGTTTTCAATACATTGGGCATTGTTGTTGGCGCGGCGGTTCTCGTTGTGAGCCTGATCAATCTCTACCTTCCCGAATTTGCCGTCGACGCACTTTTAGCGAAGAACATGATTTTCTTTTTCGGTCATGTCTTCATCAATGCGTCGATCTACATGGCCGTGATCGCGGTGTATGAGGTCGTGCCGGAATACACGGGCCGGCCTTGGAAAAGCTCACGCATATTCGCGCTCGCCTGGGCCTCGACATTGCTGTTCGTGATGGCGGTTTATCCGCATCATCTGCTGCAGGATTTGGTGATGCCCGGCTGGATGCTGATCATGGGACAGGTGATTTCCTATCTCAGTGGTATTCCGCTTCTGGCCGTGACGGCGTTTTCCCTGATCGTCTATCTGAAAGGCTCCGACATCCGTTGGGACCTGGCGGCGGGGCTCCTTGTCCTCGGTGTCGCGGGGTGGTCGGTCGGTTCCGTTCCGGCGATCATGGATGGCATGATCTCGGTCAACAAGGTCATGCATAATACGCAGTGGGTACCGGGCCATTTCCATATCTATCTGCTCCTGGGCGAAGTCGCGATGGCCTTCGGGTTCATGGCCTGGCTGGTGCGCGGTGACGTGGCGCAATCACGGTTTACCACGCTCGATCGGTTGGGCATCTGGGTGTATATCGCCGGCGCTGGTGGGTTCACCCTGATGTTCCTGATTTCCGGCGCGCTGAGTGTGCCACGGCGCTGGGCCGTGCATATGGAGGATTGGTTGACCCAAGACCGTATCGCGACCGGATTCGCGGTTCTGGCGGTGCTCGGCGCGCTGATTTTCGTTTTGCGCTTTGTCGGAGGTCTTGGCCGGTCCAGCAAAGCATAAGACGCTCACGCATGCGCCCCTTCCTCGCTATCCTGGCGATTGCCCTAATGGGCGTGACCCTGATCTGGCAGGTGACCGACGGCGCGCGCGCCGTCACCGCCGAGGGCGCGCGACGCTTACACGCAGTCGAACGGACGCCAACGATGCCGTCCCCTTACCTGACGGATATGTCGGGAAAGACCGTCCGGCTCCAGCCGGATGTTGGGGGCGTTGCGTTGGTCGAATTCATCTACACCGCCTGCCCGACGATTTGTCGCTATGCGGGCGATTCGTTCGCACGGCTCAAGGGGCGGCTGGCGGCGGCGGGATTGGCAAAAGGCGTGCGCATGTTCAGCGTTAGTTTCGACCCGCTGCGCGACGATCCCATGGCGTTATCGGACTACGCCGAAACGCATGGCGCGGATGGCGATATCTGGAAGGTTGGTGCGCCGGCGGTGACGGATTTGCGCGGTCTCCTTTCCGGCTACGGTGTTACGGTTATTGCCGATCGATTCGATGGCTATGAACATAATGCGGCAATTCATCTGATTGATGAGCGCAATCGTTTGGTTGGAATTTTCGATATCGATGATATCGACGGTGTCGTCGAGGCGATCCGCCGATGACCACGGGGTTTCAGCGCTGCGGCGAATTTGCGTTGGCCTTACTGTTGCTCCTGCTTTGCGCGGCCTTTCGTCGGACACTCGAAGCCGACCCCGTTACCCATATGCTGGTGCAATTGCCTGCGCTTGCCTGGGCCGGTTGGCTGTTCGCCGGAGTCGCATCGGTCCGTCGGCCAAGGTTGGAAGCCGCTCCTACCAACGCGGGCGGTGGCGCGGGATTGCTAATCGTCTTCTTTGGCATCGTTTTCTGGATGTTGCCGCGATCCATTGATGGCGCGTTGACCTCACCGGAAATAGAGGCGGCGAAATTTCTGACCGTGCCTTTTTTAGTAGGGGCCCCGTTGCGATTGAGCTGGTATCGCGCGCACCCGATTTTGCGTGGTTTCCTGCTGTCGAATGCGCTTTCGATGCTGGGCGTGCTCGCATGGTTGTACATGGCGGCGCCAATACGCGTGTGTAATAGCTATTTAGTCGAGGATCAGCAACGTTTGGGCTTGGCCTTTCTGCTCGTCGCGCTTAGTTTGGCCGCGATTTGGGGGGGACGTCTGTTTTTCAAGCCGGATGGTGGCTCGGCGGGCGATCTTCTTCCAGACCTTAAGGCGAATGGTAGCACCTCATATGACACTTAGTGAAACGACCCTGGAATTCGCGGATATCGCTCGCTTGAAGTCCATATCGTTGCGAAGCAATCCCTTTGGGTTCCTTATTGCCGCGGTCATGGCCGGCGCTTATATCGGTATCGGCGTTCTTCTTATTTTTAGCGTTGGCGAGAATGTCGATCCGTCGATCCGCAACCTCGTCATGGGGGCGAGTTTCGGTATCGCCCTGACATTGGTCATATTCGCGGGATCGGAGCTCTTTACCGGGCATGCGATGTATATGACGTTGGGTTTGCTGGCCGGCGCGACATCGCTTCGCGACCTCGGACGCAGTTGGATAACGACGTGGTCCGGGAACCTGATTGGCTGCATGATCCTTGCCTCGCTTTTTGTTGCCGGCGGCGGCGGACATGTCTTGAACGATGGCGCCGACCTGCTTTACACCATTGCGGCAAAGAAGATGGCGGCGCCGGCTGGCGAATTGGTGGCCCGTGCCATGCTGTGTAATTGGCTGGTCTGTTTGGCGATTTGGACGTCGGCGCGAACCACCAACGATACCGCCAAATGCATTCTGATATTTTGGTGCCTATTCGCTTTTATCGCGTCGGGGTTCGAGCACAGTGTGGCGAATATGACGGTATTTTCAATCGCGTTGCTGTCCGAACATCCGGATACGGTGACGTTTTCCGGTGCCGCGCGGAATCTGCTCTGGGTCACGATCGGGAACGCGATTAGCGGTGCCGGTCTTATGGGTGTGGGGTACTGGATCGCCAGCGGCCGGCCCCGCGTTGATCCCGTGGGACAGCAAGCCTGATAGAAAAACGGCTTATGTCGAAATTTTAGTTTTGGTGTTCCTCTTGGGCGCGCTGGGCCGCACGGGCGACAGCCGCTTCGTTCAGCGTGAAGCCGAGGCCATTACCTTTCCAAGGTGCTAACCGCCCATTTCTTAATTCAAGAGATGGTTCCTTAAGGAGGCTTTCAGCAAGCAGGTACGCCATCTCCTGATTGGCGTCGTCGATATTGGCGATGGCGCGGGCGGCGTGGAAGCTGGCGCAAGTGGTAATCTGTGTTTCCGGCACCGCGTGAATGCAGAGCCTGATGCCGGCTACCTCTGCAATCACTGCGGCTTGTAGCAACTGTGCGATGCCGCCGGTCTCGTGCGGCCCCAGTACGATGACGTCGGCGGCGCCCGCACTGACATAGGCGAACACGTCGGCGGGCGAATGAATGGCCTGGTCGGCGGCAATCGAGAAGGGGGCTGCATCCTTGACCTGTTTTAACGCGGCGAGGGAATGACCGGGAACCGGTTGCTCAATAAATTCGGGGTTGAAGGGCGCAAGCCTGCGGCACATGTCCCGCGCCTTCATGACGTCCCAGGCCTCATTGGGATCTAGCCTGAGCCGAGCATCGCCAATCGCCTCGCGTACCGAGGAAACCATGGCAATGTCGAGGTCATCCCCTCGGCCGAGTTTCATGTAGATCACTGGTGATCCGGTGGCGACTGCCTTGGCGCCCTCGATGGCGAGCTCTTCCGGCGTGTCGCCGTTTATGAACGCGTAGTAACCGACGTCGTCATGCAGCGGGCCACCCATCAGAGTCACGGCGGGCACGTTGGAGGCTTTGCCGACGAGGTCCCAAAGCGCCATGTCGAGACCGGCGACCACGCGCCGTGCGAAATGGTTCAGGCCGGCGCCGGGCAAACTTAAAATTCTATCCATCGCTTGTTGGATGATCGCGTTTATACCGCGCGGGTCGCGTCCTGTGAGGAAAGGAGCGAGATTGTCCAGAAGCCGTTTAACGGACTGCAATTCAGGGCCCGCTATCGACTCGCCGTAGCCAATGTTTCCGCGGTCGTCCTCGATCTCAACGAGGACGACACGGGCGGCGTCGCGCGCGCCGTAGCTTGTGTGGATCGGCCGCGTGTAGGGCACGGTGAGAGGCGTTGTCCGTATTGCTTTGATCTTCATCCCGGACGCCCTTTTATTGCAAAACCTTAGCGAACCATGCGCCGTTTGGCGCTATATCACGGGTACGCGTCCGGCGGCGATCATGGCTGGTGTCATGACTTCCATGTCCAGCTCAACCTGCCATTTTTCGGTCCAGCGCACTTTCGGTGGCGCATTTGTATCCGCGCCACCTTCGATGTCAAAACCGGTATAACCGCCAGTCATGACGTCATTGCATCGGTTCACATAAATTGGAAAGCCGCCAATGTACGGCATGAAGACGCGGGGGTGACCCGGAACATTGGCGCCGACATACCAGGAACTACAGGTCGAACGGAGCGAGACTTTTGAAACTTCGTTTACATGCCCGACCCAATCATCTTCGTAGGCAATCTTCGGTTCGATCGTTTCGGCACCGGTCTCGGCCATGTGCGCAATGCAGTCCATCATCCAATCGACATGCTGTTCGATCGAGGGGATCATGTTCGCCAGCACGGACGGGCTTCCGGGACCGGTGATCATAAACAGGTTCGGAAATCCAGCGGATGCGAGACCCAGATAGGTTCGCGGTCCGGCGTGCCATTTCTCGCTAAGTGTCAGGCCGTTCCGGCCCGTGATCTGGATCTTGTCGAACGACCCGGTCATTGCGGCGAAGCCCGTCGCGGATATCACGGCGTCGAACGCATATTCGGTGCCATTCGTGACGATGCCCTTCTTCGTGAAACGCTCGATCGGGTTATCCGAAACGTCGACGAGTTTCACGTGCGGCTCGTTGAACGTCTCATAGTAGCCGCTATCCACGCACAGTCGCTTGCAGCCGAAGACGTTATCCGGGCACAGCAGGTCGGCAACAGCCGGGTCCTTGACGATGCCGCGAATTTTATCGCGGGCGAAGTCGGCGGCCGTATCGTTGGCATCCGTCTCGAATAAAAGGTCGCCATAGGCGCCGAGAAACGGTAGCCCGCCACGGGCCCAGAATTCCTCGTATTGGGCAATGCGTTCCTCATGCGTCGATTCCAAGGCCGGTTCCATGTTGAAGGGAAAGTAAACGCCTGTCGGCCGCGCGCGCGCCTTGGCGCGGTAGGCTGGATAGTCGGCCTTGACCGATTGCTCCAGTTCCGGGTCCATCTTGGCGTTCCAAGCCGGTACGGCGTAGGTTGCCGTTCGTTGGA
>JAJFJC010000330.1 GCA_021774385.1 Alphaproteobacteria bacterium | reverse complement strand
TCGGCGGTCTCGATGGCGCGGATGCGGCCATGCGAAATAGGGCTGCGATGGACCTTGGCATGCAGCATGGCGGGCAAGCGCATATTGTAAATATAATCCGCGTGTCCCGTGACCTTGGCCCGGCCTTCCATGCGGGGAAAGGAATGCCCCACCGTCGTTGTCGAAATTCCCGCCATTACCGAATACTCCCGACTTCGGCATCAGCCGCTTGGCGGATTACCCGTCCCATGAAGACACGGATCAGTTCACGCTTGTAGGCCGAGGAGCCCCGTGCGTCGGTATGAACTTCCGCCTCCGCCGCCGCTGCGTCTCCGGCGTCACGCAAGGTTTGGTCATCGACCTTGCCCCCGTTCAGCACTTTTTCCACACCCTTCAGTCGCCGGGGGGTATCGGTTGCTGCACCGACCGCGACGCGGGCCGATTGAATGTCGTCCCCATCCAACGCCATGGAGATAGCCAATCCCAGCGCGGGCCAGTCATCGGCGGAGCGGGTCGTGTGCTTCAGGTAGGCGGCGCGGCGTTCGGATTGGGCGGGTATGCGGACCTCGGCGATCAATTCGTTGTCGGCAAGCGTCGTTTCAAGGTAACCGGCAAACAAATCCCCGATTTCTATTTCTCTCTCTCCCGTGGGTCCCTGAATAATGAGAGATGCTCCCAACGCGATGAGCACTGGCGGCAGATCGAGGTGAGGATCGCCATGCGCCAAGTGCCCGCCCACCGTGGCGACGTTTCGCACCCGAACATTGGATAGGCGCCGCAGGGCACTTGTGACGACCGGCACGGCGTTGTTTACAGCGTCCGATTGTTCGATTTGTCGCAACGTCGTCATCGCGCCGATGTGCAAGGCGCCATTGTCCGCGCTTGTGATCATGGAATAGTGCGACTCGATCTTGCGCAGCCCGATCAGTCGCTCCGGTTGAAAAACGCCAGTTTTCATCATTAGCATGACGGCCGTGCCACCGGCGATCGGTCGCGTGCTGATATCGGATGAACCGAGTAACCCTACTGCTTCCCGCAGTGATGTTGGTTCTATGAGTTCAAAGAAGTTCATGACGCGTATCCTTTACGCGTTGGTGCCGGCTTCGTTTCCACGGTGATGTATTCCCCTCGTCATCGCGCGCGCCATGTTCCTACGAATTTAGGGATGCCGCAACCGGTGTATCGAATAGACCGCACGATTTTGGTGAGCTGATTCACGTGAAATTCAATCCCTCGAATTTCACGGTCAGGACACTAGAAGAAATTTCTAGGATCGCATCAGTGTGAAGCTGGCTCGTTCTGCGGGCTGTCCAGCACCTGTCGAACCTTTTCAAGCAATTGCGCTCGGCGAAATGGCTTGTTCAGTAAATGAGTGTGGGGGCTGTAAATGTCGCGTTCCGAAACGACGCTATCCGCATATCCGGATGTGAAGAGAACCTTGATACTCGGTTGGATATCTTTGGCGGCCTCGGCGACTTCGGTGCCATTCAGGTGGCCCGGAAGTACAATGTCGGTGAACAGAAGATCGAACTTAGTTCCATTTTTTAGTTTCGCCACGGCTTCATTGCCGTCACCAGCTCCAACAATCTCATATCCTTGTTTCGTGAGAATGGAGACGGAGATCTTGCGAACCTCCGGATCGTCCTCGACCACCAAAATACGCTCATTCCCTGTGTTGGAATCGTTTGTGCCGCATGGGTTGGTCTTGGTCTCTACGATATCTTTTGATCGGGGCAGGTAGATTTTCATCGTCGTGCCTTGGCCCACCGTGCTGTCGATAGAAACATGCCCGTTTGATTGTTTGGCGAATCCATAGACCATACTTAGCCCCAGCCCGCTGCCTTCGCCGACGCCCTTGGTGGTAAAAAAGGGCTCAAACGCCTTTTCCAAGACATCGGGGGCCATCCCGACGCCGGTATCACTGACTGAAATTTGAACATAGTCACCCGCCGGGAGGTCAAGTGAGGTCGTGCCGCGGGCTTCCGGCAGGGCGACATTCTCGGCCTCGATCAGGATGGCGCCACCGTCCGGCATGGCGTCCTTGGCATTGATTGCCAAATTTAGCAGCGCGTTTTCCAATTGATGGGAATCGATCCTTACCGGCCAAATATCCGTGGATGTCGCCAGTTTTAGATTTATTCTTTCGCCTAAGCTTCGCCCAAACATTTCCACGACATTGTTCAGCAGCACGGACAGGTCCGTTGTCCTTGGCGACAAAGCCTGCTGACGTGAAAACGCCATTAGATGATTCGTCAGAGACGACCCTCGCTCCACGGCATCGGCTATTTTCTCGATGCTTTGCAGCGCGTCTCCGTCATTCCCGACTTTCTCCTCAAGCGTATCCGCGTTGCCGATGATAATGGCGAGGAGGTTGTTGAAATCATGCGCGACGCCGCCCGTCAATTGGCCTACAGCCTCAAGTCTTTGCGCACTGGCCAAGCGTTTCTGCACCTCTTTCCGCTGGGTGATGTCGCGAACAACGATTGTCGCCAAGGCATTTTCTTCGATGCCGCTATGGCTAAGGCTTATCTCAACGACTGGCTGCTTGCCGTCCTTGGTTAGCGCGAGAAACTCGAAACCTGTCCCCATGGCACGATGTCGGGGTTCCCGAAAATACCTGGTCCGCAATTGTTCGTGGGAGGCACGGAATGCTTCAGGCATCAACTGCTCGATCGACATGCCAATGAGCTCTTCGTGCTGATAGCCGAATAGTTGCTCCGCTTGTATGTTGCACTTTGAAACTGAGCCGTCGACCCCGACGCAGATCATGGCGTCTGGCGCGGTATCGAACAGCAGGTTTATGCGGTCGTGCGCTGCTTGAAGACGCCGATTGGCCCGTATGATTTTGCCGATGAACAGGATCAAAAGGGCCGCGAACCCCAATACGGCAATGGCGAACAAAGTACCGAATGACAGAAACCGAATAGCTTCTTCTAACTCGGCACCGGTCTGAGCCTCCATGGACTGGCTTCGTTTAGACGTGAGATTGACAAGGAAATGGAACGCCTTCAACGCCGCCTTGTCATCGACTTTTACCGCTGCGTCGATTTCCGCGACGGAGCGGCCCGCCGCGATCATTCGATTGGCCAGTAGGAATTGCCGGGCGTATTGGGTCAATACGGAATCGATCGAGGCAAGGGCTTTTCGTTCCGCATCCGTCGTCAATAGTGCGCGGAAGTTATTCAGATTACGATTGATCCGTGCGATATCGTTCTCGACTTTAAATTTGTAATTGTCCTCTTTTCGTAGGACATAGTTTTTGAAGTTATGTATGAAGCCGCCATAGCCTAAACTGCCGCGCAATTGTGCGAGGGCTTGATTACTGGCGGTGGCAAGTTTGTTGTGCGTTCTCCAATGCTCGTCGACCTGACTAAAGCGACCGGCAACGGAAAGCCCGAAAGCGAACAGGCCGGCGATCGTCAGAACCGCGATCACCCCAACGCCCCAAGACCATAATTTTAGGTCGACACTTTGAATGGAGCTCTCGACGTCCTCTTTATCGCAAATTAGGGCGTCACGGATTTTTGAAATTACCGTCATGAAACAAACTATCAAGTACTCTTAATGGTTAACTAAATTACAAATAATTTGACTAACAACCCCTCTACACAAATTTTCGATATCGATGAAAGTTGGAATTTTTTCTTCCGGATAGTCAATTTTTACACTGATCGCGATAATTTTTTCGTGAATTACATCCGTAATGGTTTCACAATCTTTTAATTCTATAGATTTGTTTGTCCTTGTCTTTGACCTAGGTCAAACTTACACGGCGTTGAGAGG
>JAJFJC010000329.1 GCA_021774385.1 Alphaproteobacteria bacterium | reverse complement strand
CGTCAGGCGCGCCGGGGTTCGGGTTGCCGAAACCGCCCGCACCGCCATTGTCGTATACCAGGATATTGCCCGCGCCCGGCAGGCCTTGCGGAATCATGTGCGCGTGGTGCGGTCCGATAACGCATTCAAGCGCCTTGAGCGCCGGGTCCGTACTGAAGTCGGGCCCGATTTTCCAGACGATGTCGCCGGTTTTCTTGCAGATAATGTAGATCATCCTGCCCCGGTCATCGGTGATGATATTATCGGGATGAAAACGCTCATCACCGCCATCGAACCATTTGTTCGGACCGACATAGGAAGAAGTATTTTGGAAAACGCCGTGCTGGTTGCGGCAATGGCGCATGATTGCGTTCTTGGCGGCCTCGCCGTGCCCGAATTGTTCGAAGTTCTCCGCCGGCATCCAGTCCCAGACGATTTCCCCCTCCCAAGTTACTTCGATCATCCGCGTGGCGCGCGGCAGATGATCCCGCGTGACCTCCGGATACTCACCGCTGCGGTAGCTCAGCATCAAGGTGCGTCCGCCTTCGGCCTTCGGTGTCAGGCCCGGCACGTAGTAGCCGACCGGGCATCCTTCGCGGACAAGGTCGTGATTCTGGCGAGACGACCAGGACGTTTTGCCGTCTATTTCGAGCTGATCCGCCTTGCCGAAAGTCCATTCGACATTGCCGTCCCAGTCCTCTTGCACGACATCGTCGGCGCCCGTGGTGTGATTGTAACCCTTGGTCACCCGGCCCGTCTGACCGCCAAGGATGGTGCCACCCGGCAGCATGTTGATCATGAAACCGTCATACTTCGGCCAATTCTTGACCACGTTGCCATTCATATCGACGAGGACCGCGCCGACGCCATCTTTTCCGGAAGGGTACAGCGTATAGCCGTTGAAGCATTTTTCGGGTTTGTAGATCGTTGTCCCTGTTGGGTAGACCGTTTGCATGATGCTCGCTTTCGTCCGATGAAACCTAAATTTCGTTCCGCGCCGCTTACCCTAGAGTTCGAGAAACAAGCAAGCAATGCGGATACAAGGGCGCATTACGCCTCTTCAAACGCCCTCCGCGATGAATTTTGCCCGCCACACTCTTGCGGCCAAGGCCGGCATCGGTCACGTTGTGCGCGAACTTTTGACGAAATACCGGAGAATCGAAACATGTCCGAAGGCAAGATCGTCGCCGAGAAACAAGGCCATCTGGGCCGCGTGATTTTCGACAATGTGAAGAAACATAACGCGATGTCCAAACTCATGTGGGATCAACTCGCCGACACGATGGCGGATTTCGACGCGGATGACGGCGTCCGGGTCATCGTCCTCGAAGGGGCGGGTGAGAAAGCATTTGTCTCCGGTGCCGATATTTCCCGTTTCGAAAACGAACGCGCCAATATCGACCGCGTCAAGGAGTACGGCGTGTCGGTCAACCGTGCCTATGAGTCGGTGCAGCATGCGCTGAAGCCGACCATCGCCAAGATCGGCGGCTATTGCTATGGCGGAGGAATGGGCATTGCCGTCTGCGCGGATTTGCGCATCTGTTCGGAGGAATCAAGCTTCTGCATTCCCGCCTCCAAACTCGGCGTTGGTTACGGACAGCACAACACCAAGGTGCTCATGGATTTGGTTGGCCCGTCCTTTACAAAGGAAATCTTCTACACCGCGCGGCGTTTCAGTTCCGACGAGGCGCGTAAAATGGGCCTCGTCAACCATGTCGTCCCCAAGGCTGAACTCGACAGCTTCGTCGACGGCTATGTCGAAACCATGGCGGGCAATGCCCCCCTCTCCCTCAAGACGACCAATCTCATCGTCAACGAATTGCTCAAGAATGAAGGTGAGCAAGACATGGCCCTCTGCGACAGTCTCGTCGACGAATGCGCCGCGAGCGAGGACATCGAGGAAGGCCGAAAAGCCTTCATGGAGAAGCGCAAACCGGCATTCGTCGGCCGATAACTTCCGCCACGGCGCGAACGGTTATTCCGCCGGGGCGACAGCGTCTTCCGGTGTTGGAAGGCGCTTCGGCAGGATCGACACGGCAATGAAGATCACAATGGCAGCCGCGGCAAGGATGAGGAACAACGTGTCGAACCCCCAATTCTTGTAGACGAAGGCGATCAACGGCAACGTCGCGGCCAGAACCGTGAAGCTCACCACATAGCGGACGCCATAGATACGAGCACGGTACGCGCCGCTCGCGGTTTTGCCGATCATAAAATCGTTGATCGGAATTTGACCGAACGCGCCAAGCATGAAGCCGAACGCCACCGCGAGCGCGATACCATCCGACAGACCGGGCATCGCCGAGAAGAAAACAATCTGAATGACCGCGACGGCCATGAACACGCGGCGCGGACCAAAGCGGTCGAGCATGCGGCCGACAACGAGTTGCGCGATCGAAGCAACCGCGAAGACGATGAACGCCAGCGATCCGATCACCGTCGCAACATCACCCTCGCCCGCGCCTAGAATGCTGTCGACCCAGGACGACAGATTAACCGCCAGGCCTTGCAGGCGCTCGTCGAAGATTTTGGGAAGTGCAAAAGTCGTCGACTGAAAAATGATCGACGAAACCGCCGTGGTCAGAAACACGATTATCGAAACCCGGATCAATTGCGCGCGGTACGATGCCGACGGCTTGGCCGCGACTTCGGCATTTTTTGAGTCCGCCTTGCGCTCGGCGTTTATACCTTGCCAGCGCAGCGTCATATAGACAAATCCCATCACGATCGAGAAAATACCCGGGGCGACGAACGCCATCCGCCAGCCACCATTGTCGATCAAGTAGCCTGTGAGTAGCGCCGCACTGGCAACCCCAAGATTACCCCACACACCGTTCGTTGCGATGCGCATGCCGGTGTCGCGCCATTTCGTGGTGACGATAGCCAACCCGACCGGATGATAGATTGCCGCGAACATACCGATCACAAACAGACCGATACCCATCTGCAATGGTGTTTGCGCGAAACTGGTGGCGATTGACGTTAGACCGATACCGATAAAGAACACGCACATCATGCCGTCTCGGGTCCATTTGTCGGCAAGCCATCCAGCAGGCAGCGAAAACAGCCCAAAAGCGAAAAAACCGGGCGTCGCATAAGCCAGCAATTCCGCGTAACCGACACCCCATTCCTTGTAAAGCACCAACGCCGCGACGGTCGCGAAAACCAGCGTGAATAAATGGTCAAGAAAATGGCCAATATTGAGCAATAGAAAATATGATCGTTCGCGATCCATGAAATAGATGCCCTCCAGCTACGGTACGCTTTCCCGGCAATTGCGGCAGCGTGCCTTTGTCATTCACAGCAAGATACATTTGGCGGAAATGCGATGTCATGCCAAAATTCGTCGAATTATCGCCAGAGCACCACCTCATGTGAGGCGCCATCCAATGACCAACCTTCCATCGCGCAGCACGGACCCGCAAGATTACCAGGACCTGCCCCAACCCATCGGCGCCATGTCGAAGAGTTTCGCCGACGGGTTCGTCATTCCTCTGCACGAGCACGAACGCGATCAATTACTATACGCGACGGCCGGCATCATGCGACTGCGAACATCGGGCGCGGCCTGGGTCGTCCCGCGAGAAAACGCGGTCTACATCCCCGCCGGCACGCCGCATTCGGTCCATATGCATGGCGATGTCGACATGCGAACCTTGTACATCGACACGACAGACACGGAAGAGCGTCCGCGCGCGCTGAGCGTCGTTGCCGTATCGAAATTTCTGCGAGAATTGATTCTGGCGCTGAGCGAGGAGCCTGTCGAATACGACACGAATGGGCGCGGCGGGTTGATCGCCAAACTCATCAAACTGGAGATCGGCCGGGCGCGGGAACTATCACTTAACGTGCCGTTGCCCAAGGACGCACGGCTGCAACGGCTCTGCGCGGAACTTCTCGCCAACCCTTCGGATCAACGGACACTCGATGACTGGAGCGAAGTCGCCGGCGCGTCCGCTCGAACCCTGGCACGCCTTTTCGAACGCGACCTCGGCATGGGCTTCAACCGTTGGCGGCAACGCATCCGTCTGCACAACGCGGTCGAGGCCCTGTCGCGCGGCGAACCGGTGGCCCGCGTCGCCCAACAGCACGGCTATCGCAGCACCAGCGCTTTCTCGGCGGCCTTCGGAAAAGTGATGGGCACGCCACCGTCCAAGGTGTCCGCCGAGCGATAATCCCAACAATCGTTGGTTCATTGGCTAATTTTGATGGATTGAATTATTTCGGTGCCGACCGGAACCCAGGTTTCTTCGAGCGCCCGAACGGCATTGAAAGTTAATAAAAGAAGGCGCCCCTCAAATGAGGTTCCTACAATCATATTGCGAATTTCGGTGTCTATCGCGGGCGTACGAACATCCAGCATGAGGTAACGTCGCCCATTTATCTGAATGAGATTGCTGTCAAACCATTTTGCCGACGGATAGAGGTTCTTAAACGTCGATTCCAAATATTTATGCATTGCCGGAATTTTTTCCGGCGAGATTTTGGATTTTGTGTGGTTGAAGGCCACGTTCACACTGCCGGCCGGGTTGGTATAAACAATCGTCGGACGCCGTTCGCTCGGATATTTGAGCTGCATCATCTCCTTGTCCATTACCTTAAAGGCAGCGGGCAATAGAATTTCAATTTTGCCATTGAGGATCGATCGCTGCTCCAGCCGCACCGTTTCCGCAGCGGTCGAGGTAATTCCCAAAAAAAGGACAACGAAGATACCGAAGACCGTACGCCACATCCATCATTCTCCACTCAAGTCAGTTTTCATAACACGCCACTAATAGCACGGATTGTCACTACACTTCTATCCATGCGTGCAGTCATCGGTTCTCAATAAATCAGATGCTCGTCCCCGCCTTTCGTAAAGCGGTTGGAGAACAGGCCCCGAGTCTTTTAAATAAGAACAACGCGCGTGGAACTAGGAAATCGAGACATGCTGACAGTGACGGAGAACGAACTTCTTACCGGTACGGAAGCCGATACGCCGATGGGCGAATACTTCCGGCGTTTCTGGCAACCGGTGGCGCTTTCCGAGGAGGTGCCGGAACCGGATGGCGCCCCCATTAAAGTCACCGTCATGGGTGAAGCGCTGGTGTTGTTTCGCGATACCGAGGGCCGCGTCGGCCTCATCGACAGCCGCTGCCCGCATCGCGGCGCCAACATGTATTACGGGCGCAATGAGGAATGCGGATTGCGCTGCGTCTACCATGGCTGGAAGTTCGACGTCACCGGCAAGGCGGTCGATCTGCCAAACGTGCCGCCAGGGGTGCGCCATCACGAAACGATGCGCATCAAAGCCTATCCGACGCGGGAATATGGCGAT
>JAJFJC010000328.1 GCA_021774385.1 Alphaproteobacteria bacterium | reverse complement strand
TGTGGAGTGCGCCGGGGATGTCGGTTACGCTTGGACGACTGTCCCGGACCACCGGGAAACCGAATTGGGAGATACGGCATGGGTGTGGAAACGATCGCGATTCTGATGCCGGGCGATATGGGGCATGGCTGTGCGATAGCCTTTCGGGAAAACGGCTTCCGGGTCGTCACAACGCTGACGGGCCGCAGCGCGCGGACGCGGGGGCTGGCCGAGACCGCACAAATTGAAGACCTCGAGTCCTTTGAAGAAGTCGTGAAGCAGGCCGATCTGGTGCTGTCGATCCTGCCACCGGAATCCGCTCTGGCGCAGGCGAAAATTGTCGCCGATGCGATGATCGCCACGGACCGGCGGCCGGTCTATGCCGATTGCAACGCGATCTCCCCAGGCACGAGCCAGCAAGTCGGGGCGGAAATCGCCCGCGCCGGCGCGGTGTATATCGATGCCGGCATCCTTGGCTTCAATCCGGTGAAGACGAAGGGCCGCACGCGGGTCTATGTCAGCGGTCCCGATATTGCCGCGGTGCAGGCGCTCGATGGCAAGGGGATCATGGTGCACTCGCTCGGCACGGAAATCGGCCGCGCCTCGGCGATGAAGATGATCTATGCCGGCGCGACCAAGGGCACCTTTTCATTGCACGCCGCCATTCTCACCGCCGCGCAGGCCTATGGGTTGACCGAGGACTACCTGGCGGAAATCGCCGAGAGCAATCCCGCCATGCTGGCCGCGATGGAGAACAAAGTGCCGCGCATTCCGCTCGATGCGGGACGCTGGCTCGGTGAAATGAACGAGATCGCGGCGACCCTTGCCGAGGCTGGGGTGACGCCGAAATTCCACGAAGGCGCGGCGGACATCATGGCGATGGCCGACCGCACGCCCATTGCCTCGGAAACGCGGGAAACGGTCGATGAAAGCCGCAGCCTGACGACGGTTCTGGACATGTATGTCGAGGCGACGCGCAACCGCAGCGACGCGGCGGAGTAGGGCGCCATGACGGACACGGCGTTGCACGACCTCACGATTACGGAACTCGGCCAGTTGATCCGTTCCGGTGACCTGTCGCCGGTGGCGCTGACCGAACATTTGCTGGCCCGGATCGAGGCGCTAAACGGGCCGCTGAATGCCTTCAATCTGGTCACCGCCGAGCGTGCGCTGGCCGAAGCGGCGGCGGCGGAACGGCAAAACCAGGCGGGCCAGCGGACCGGACCGCTGCACGGCATTCCCTACGGCGTGAAGGATATCTTCGATGTCGGCGGCCTGCCGACGACCGCCGGGTCGCGCACGCTGGGTGAGAACATCGCGGTGGCGGACAGCACCGTGACACGGCAATTGCGCGAGGCCGGGATGATCGTGCTCGGCAAGACCATCACCGTGGAGTTCGCCAAGGGCATCGCCGGCATCAATCATATTCAGGGCACGCCGCACAATCCCTGGCACGCCGAAGCGCATATTCCCGGCGGGTCGAGCGCCGGCTCGGCGGTGGCGGTCGCGGCGGGCATGGCGCCGATGGCGCTGGGCTCGGACACCGGCGGGTCGGTGCGCGCGCCGGCTGGGCTGTGCGGCATCGTCGGGCTGAAAACCACGGTCGGCCGGGTCAGCCGCCACGGCGTGTTCCCGCTCAGCTGGACCCTAGATTCGGTTGGCCCGCTGACCCGCTCGGTCGAGGATGCGGCGCTGGTCTATCAGGCGATGCTGGGCGAGGACCTTGAGGACGACTCGACGATTGGCATTGGAACCCATGACGTGCTGCCGAATTTGAAGGCTGGCGCCAAGGGGCTGCGCGTCGGCCTGCCGCAGGACGTGTTTTTCGACGACCTCGATCCGGACGTCGAGCAGGCGATGGCGGATTGCGCTACCGTGTTCGCGGATATGGCCGCCCATGTCGAAAAAATCGATTATCCGGAAGCAGGGTTCGTTCAGAACATCCGCGGCTCGATCAGCAGCGTGGAGGCCTGCGTCATTCATGGCGAACGCCTGAAGACGCGGGTCGATGAAATGGACCCCGTCGTCGGGCCGCGCATGCTGCTGGATTTGAAGCGCCCGGCCACGGAATACGCCGCCGCCCGGCGGCAGATGCTGGCGTTGCGGCGCTCGCAATTGGCCAACAGCCTGCGCGACATGGATATCCTCCTAACCCCCACGATCCCCGAACCCGCACGGCCCGTCGCCGATTTCGAGGAATCCCTGGAACGCTATGTCGATCTGTCGGGCCGCTTTTCCAAGAACACTGCCACCGGCAACGTGCTCGGTCTCTGCGGGTTGTCGCTGCCCTGCGGCTTCTCCGCCAAGGGATTGCCAATCAGCCTGATGATCTACGGCAAACCCTTCGCGGAAGAGACGGTGCTGCGCGCGGGCTATGCCTACGAACAGGCAACGGATTGGAATCGCCGCCCGGATTTGGGGTGGGCAGAATCGTAGTAACTTGGACGTAAATAGACGGCGTTATTATTAAATATAGGATCCCTTCATGGACGAATTCGAACACATCATCTACGAGCCCGTCGACGGTCGGGCGCGGATCACACTCAACCGGCCGGCGAAGCGCAATGCGCTCTCCGTGCCGTTGCTGGAGGAGTTGAGCCGGGCGTTGTGGGAGGCGGATAATGATAAGGGGGTGCATTGCGTCATCCTGCGTGGGGCGGGGAAGTCCTTTTCGGCGGGATACGACCTGACGCCGGGGCTGAACAATCCGCCGACCGGCGGCGCGCCGGGGCGGACTTACCGCGATGGCGGGATTTATGCCGACCCGACCATCGACGACGATATCTGGCGGCTCGAATACAGTCAGCGGCTGCGCATGGTGCTGTTCGACATGCACAAGCCGTCCATCGCCCAGGTGCACGGGCATTGCCTGGCGGGCGGGACCGATATCGCCCTGCTGTGCGATATGGTGATCGCGGCGGACGACGCGGTGATCGGCTTTCCGCCGGCGCGCGATCTGGGCTCTCTGCCGAACCAGATGTGGCTCTATCACTGCGGCCCGCAATGGGCGAAGCGGCTGCTGCTGACCGGCGATACCATCACCGGCGTGGAGGCGGCGTCCATCGGGCTGGTGATGAAGGCGGTCGCGGCGGTAGATCTGGAAGCCGAAGTCGAAGGGCTGGCCGACCGGCTGGCGATGATCGATGCCGATCTGCTGTCGTCGAACAAGCGCATCGTCAATATGGGGCTCGAGCTGATGGGCGCGCGCACCCTGCAGCGCATGGCGGCGGAAAACGATGGCCGCGCCCATCTCGCGCCGGGCACGCGGTCATTCCGCCAGGTGGCCAAGGACAAGGGGCTGAAGGCGGCGCTCGAAGGCCGCGACGCCGGATTCGGCGATGGCCGCGCGCGGGTGCACGGCCCGGAACGGCGCGACGCGGACGGTAATTTGATTGAGGATTAGGGTGCTGGATAAGATATTTTAAAGCCGGTTGGTGCTGATTTCTACGTCACTAAGTCCCGAACGTGCAGTGAAAAGTGTAATGTTCTGGCTATCAAAGATGTCGGAATACTTTACAGATGGAACTTACATACAGTGGTAGTGACTATTTTAAAAAAATGTTTTAAAATAGATAGTTATTCGGAATAATTTCACAAAAGATCTAAACTTTAGTTATTTATGTGTCGGAGTATTTTACAATTACTGTTAGGTCATCTAAAGAAAATTTATTAACCTATTGTAACTAAAGCAGAAAAAATTTTGGCATGATTATTGCGATTATATCCTGATATGCAGTGTTAGGGGGATTGCGTAGAGAGTTCGGAATTCCGGAGGAAAAGACGCTGCGAATTTATCGCGAGGGATAAAATGCGTTTTAAAATAATTGGAAGTACGGTGCTCGCCGCCTTTGCATTCGGGCTCGCGACACCCGCGAACGCGACAGTATGGGATTTCGCTCAGGATTTGAATGATAACACCATTCCGCAGGACGGAAATGGCGCAAATGGTGCCTGGCGGTATTTTTTCGCTGATACCGGCGATAAAGACGGTGTCTATTCTCTGTTTCCGAACGCGATTTCGGACGGTACGAGTCTTGGTTACACCACCACCGGATTTCATTTTGTGCTCGGGACCGGGACCGGCGTGCCCGGCGGCAATCCAAGTGATGGGGCGTTGCATCCGGGCGGAACCACGCTCTCCGACGTTATTGTGGGCTGGACCGCGCCAACAGATGGGACCTATAGCGTGACGGGACGGTTCGAGCATCAGGACCCCGGCCAATTCGGCAATTCGGGGAGTGGTATTAATGCATCAATCACCACGACGACGACGCCGGGCGTCCCCAACAGCGATGTCGCCATCCCGGACTTTACACCTGCTTTTCTTGATAAGGGGGGAACGCTGCCGTTCATCGCCAACTTCGATTTCAACTTTACCGCGGTAGCGAACCAATCTTTGTTTTTCCGTATAGACGCTAATGGCAATAGCCTCAACGATTTCACATTTCTCAATGCCATTATTGAAGATGTTGTGGACGATTCCGGCGATGGGACGAAAGTTTCCGAACCAGGAATCCTGAGCTTGTTTGCGGTCGGCCTCGTGGGGTTGGGCTGGTTGCGTCGTCGGCGCGAAGCTTCATAACTTTATACGAACGATCCAGACTAGAGCGTGTCTCCCGTATTGGGAACCACTGAGACGTCGCCTCCGGTTTGCCGGCAAGGAAGGCGGTGCGCCGCGATGCTGGCGCATCGCAAGTGTCGTCTGACGCTGTCCGACGGGCCGGAGGCGGTGCCTTCGGTCGGTTTTCCGGTCCGCCCGCTGCGTCGAGGACGCTTGGAGATGCCCCACATCGCCGGCGCCCCCTCTCCTGTCGGGCGGACCGGAAAACCGATCTCAGTGAATCCCAATACGGGAGACACGCTCTAGTCGGAGGGCCGGTACATGTTACCGGCCCTTTTGTATTATGATTTCCACACATGCGGCATTGAACAAAAGTTTTTAGCGAGCGTCCTTAAGTTGCCAACCATCGCCAGTATCACCCCGGTCGTCATCGCGGTCAGCGAGGAAACCAAATGGACCTTCGTGCGGGTCGAGGCCAGCGACGGGCTGAGCGGGGTCGGTGAGGCGTCCCTGTCGGGACAGGAAAGCGCGATGGCCGAGATCGCGGGCAAGTACGGGCAGCACCTGACCGGGATGCCGATGGCGGTGATCGAGAAGATCGCCGTGGCCGACTGGATGGACCGCGCCTATTGCGCCGTGGTGAGCGCCCTGGAGCAGGCAAGTTGGGACATAAGGGGCAAGCGCGCCGGCGCGCCGGTGCATGCGTTGCTGGGCGGCGCGCGAAATGAGGCCATTCCGGTCTATGCCAATATTAACCGGCGCACCCGGGACCGCTCGCCGGAGGGCTTCGTCGCCAGCGCCAAGGACGCGCTCGCCGCCGGACATAAGAGCCTCAAGATCGCGCCCTTCGACGATCTGCAGCCCGATATGGGCGCGGAAGGCGATGCGCTGTTCCGCCAGGGCATCGACAGGGTGGCCGCGGTTTGTGCGGCGGCGGGGCCGGACGTTCAGGTGCTGGTCGATTGTCATTGGCGGCTGAACGTGACGCGCGCCCGGGACTTCCTGCGAGAGGCGGCGGCGCTGGGCCTGTATTGGGTCGAATGCCCGCTGCCCGAGGACCCGGACGACTGCGCCGACCTCGCCAGACTGCGGCCGCTGAAGGACGATCTTGGCGTGCGAATGGCGGGCGCGGAGCAGGGCACCAACATCGCTTATTTCGAGAAATTTATCGCCGCCGGGGTGTACGACGTGATCATGCCGGACGTGAAATATTGCGGCGGCATCGGCACGATGCTGCGCCTCGCCGAGATCGCGGCGGAAAAGGGCATCGGCTTCTCGCCCCACAACCCCACCGGCCCGCTCTGCCACCTCGCCAGCCTGCACATCGCGGCGGTCATCCCGAACCTGCTGGTGCTCGAACACCAGTTCGATGAGAGCCCGATGTTCACGGAATTGTGCCCCGGTGCAGTGCCGGAGATGCGCGATGGGTTGTCGAGTTTGCCGGTGGGCAACGGGCTGGGGTTCTCGTTGCCGGGGTAGGCGCGCCTGCGCTACGTACCTCCACCGTCATTCTCGGGCTTGACCCGAGAATCCATGCCGATGGCCGCGCCTTCGATGAAGGTGGGCCCTCGGGTCGGTGCCCAAGGGCGACGGAGAGAGGGGGGAAATGCGAATCGGGAGTCAAAAATGGATGTGCGGGCGGATCCCGGTGGGCGGTTAATCTACGCTATCAAAATAAATTGTTCGGGCGGCTTGGTTCACTTTCGGTGTCGGAACCGCGCTGCTGCCGAAATTTTTGCGCGTACCGTTCGGCGTGGGTTTGAAGCGGGAACCCGTTGGAATCGCATAGATCCGCCTTAGCGGTCGCTAAACCGAACGCCGTGGCGAGGCGGAAAGCGAAACGCTGCCTATCCATGAACCATGAACCTTAAACCCCCTTACCCCCTTTAAATTTTGAGGTTTTCAAATCGGCTGGGATGGGGTTTTATTTTCGACGGTGCGGTGAATTCAGTCGGTCTTGGGCGGTGCGGCGAAGCGGAGGTTGCCGGACTTGATCCAGACCTTTGCGCCCTCGGGGCCCGCCTTGAGCGTTGCCGTGTCGCCGTGGGGCAGGCGCAGCCAGGAATGCCGTTTAAATGGCTCGCCGCGTTCCTCGAAGCCGCCGTTGAGGACGAAGAGTTCCGCCCCGCCATCGGCTTCGATCGTGACCTCGGCATTGGCGTCCCAGCGCTCCATGCGGACGTCCTCACGCGGGTCCTTGAACAGGGGCGTGATTGCGACGCCGGGACGGTTGGCGGCGGGAATGGCGGCGATTTTGTTGAGGTCGATGCGGACATGGGTGCGGTCGTCCGGGTCGAACTGCCACAGCTTGACCATGATCGTGCAGCCCGCCTCCGAACTTGGCGTGTGGCGCGAGGCCGGCGGGTTGCGGATGTAGGAGCCTTCGGGGAAGTCGCCATGTTCGTCCTGAAAGACACCATCGATGACGATGAATTCCTCGCCGCCGGTATGAACATGCGGCGAGAAATGGCTGCCGGGAGCGAAGCGCACGATGGTGGTGGCGCGGGCTACCTCACCGCCGATGCGGTCGAGCATGCGGCGCTCGACGCCGGGCATCGGGGAGGCCTGCCACGGTAAGTCATCGGCATGCAGGGCGACGCGTTTGGTGAAATCGGCATGAAGATCCATGACAGGTTCCCTTAAGGTCGGTGATCAGGCGGCGGCTTGCGCGCTCGGGCGGGCGGAGACGCGTGTGCGCCAATTTAGCAGATGGGTAAGGTCCGCGGGGATATCGATCTTCGCGAAATCGGCGAAGGCAAAGCCGGCCATGGCGGTGATATCGGCCACCGAGAAATTGTCGCCAGCCAGATAATCCCGATCCGCCAGCACCGTGTTCATCCAGCCCATGGTCTTGACCGCGACATTCCGTTGACGCTTGCCCCAGGTGGGGTTCTGGTCGGTTTCGATATCCGGGCCGAGTCCTTCCGTCGCATGGTGGAAATAGGCGCCGACCGCATCCATGAGACCGGCTTCGATTTTACGCTGCATCATGGCGATAATCGCGCGGTCCTTGGGCGTCGTACCGGTCAGGTCCGGATTGCCTGAGGCCTGGTCGAGATATTCGGTGATTGCGGAACTTTCCGAAATCAGGGTTCCGTCATTTAGTTCCAGGACGGGGACCGCGCCGGACGGGTTCTTCGCCAGGAATTCGGGCTTTCGGTGTTCGCCGGCGGGCAGGTCGACATGGATGAATTCCACTTTGTCGAACAGGCCTTTTTCCGCGAGGGCGATGCGGACGCGGGCGGGGTTGGGGAAACCTTTGTAGTCATAAACTTTCATGGGTCGGTCCTTTGTTGGGGTGAATAACTATCTATCAGAAGATAGGTAACTAACTAGGGTTATATTTTTTGGTTGTCAATGCCTATCTACTGATAGATAACAAATTCATGGAAAATCAGACCTACACCGCCAAGGCCGCCGAAATCTTAGACGCCGCCGAACGCCATATGCGCGCTGGCGGTTATGACGCCGTGAGCTTCCGCGACCTGGCCGATGAGGTCGGGATCAAGAGTTCCAGCGTGCATTACCACTTTCCCCAGAAGCCCGATCTGGGCGAAGCGGTCGTGCGCCGCTACACCGACACCGTGCTGGGCGCCCTTGGCGCGCCGGACGATGCCGGCGAGGACGCCTATGCGCGCATCGAGCGCCTCTGCGCGGTATACCGGACCGCGCTGTCACAAGATGGGTTGATCTGTCTCTGCTGTGTGTTGGGCGCGGAAACCCGCGATCTCCCCGACCAGGTGGCGAGTGCGGTGAACCAGTTCTTCGAACGGGTTCTCGCATGGACCGGTACGGCCCTGAAAAACGCCACGGGGCAGGGAGGAACGCCGGCACAGATCCTCGCCAGCCTGCAAGGCGGAATGATCCTGGCGATGGCGACGAAACAGCCGGCGCTGTTCGACGAGACGGTCACGGGGATACTGGAGCGGTTGGCGGGGTAGAAGGCCCGGAACCGGTTGGCCACGCGTTACAGGGGAAACCGGCTCCCTATTTCATGCCGCGGGTTTTGGTTTTACGTGCTCGAACTCTGTCAACCTCCATTTCGGCTTCGCTTTCGAAATCGGCCGTTCGCGTGAAGGTGATAGTGAGTATTGTACCGCCGACCGGTGGGTTCCGGATGGTGGTTTCATAGGCCACAGAACCCCCGCCGGATATCCGGGACTTCTTTGCGCGGAAAGACCAAAAGTGCAATACCATCCCATCGGCATTCGAGATTATCGCGCGCAAAATGGGAATTTCTTGAACGTGACGGGTGGTATTTCGGATCTCGCCGGTCACGGTGATGACCCGGTCGCCACCCACCCGTTTCGTCTTGAAAGCGTAGCCCGGAATATTCAGTCCCGCGCCGAGAATTCGGTCTTCCCCGCCAAACGCGTTGTAGATTTCGCGCAAGGGCGGATAGGTCGTGACGATGGATCGGCTAAAATAGAAAAAACTCGACACCAAAATTACCGTGGTGGCCGCGAGTAGGAGTAAAGGCTTCCAGGTGACCCGCTTGCGATAAGGCCTTGCGCGGGGGTTGGAAAACCCAGCCTGAATATTATCATGTTTCCTGCTTTTCGAAGCCGCCGCCATGGCGACATCGCGGGATGCTCCGTCGCCTTTGTCGGAAGGAATGTCCCGTATATTATCGAGTATTTCTTCCATCGTGGGCGTATCCGCGCCGTCTTGAGATTTGCCGGCGCCGTGGGCCTTTTCGTCGCTATCGTCGGGAACGATGTCCTTCAACTTCAGCAGAAGCTCTTCCATCGTGGACGCATCCGCACCGTCGCCAAGATTGCCGTCGCCGTCGTCGGGAACAATGTCCTCCAGCGTCAGCAGAAGCTCTTCCATCGGGAACGTAGGCGCGCCGCCGCGGGTCGCGCCGTCATCAATTTCGGGGACGATATCCTCCAGTTTAAGAAGGATTTCGTCTATCCGAGGTGCTCCTTCGTGACCGCCCTCTGTTGGGGCGGCTCTCGATCCGTTCTCCACTGTCTAGCCCTGCGGGTTCGTTTTTTCAGGTGGCTCAAACTGGAATGCGCACGGTCTCCCTATTTGGCATCGAGCATACCAACTTTTGAGGGAAGTAAATTTAAATAATTCTCTAAAGTGGAAACGGTCATCGTAAACCTGGATTCGGGCGATAGGCTGCAAGGCGCGATGGAAGCGCTCGCCCTCAACACCAATAATCTGTCTACCCGTCATTCGGACACAACCAGAATTGATAGGCGAAACTGCAATTTTTGGGTGTCTTTCTTTCCAAGTAAATCCCAGGCTGTCCTCTGTTAACAATCCTTAACGGAGGAAAAAATGGCTGGATTGACGAATGAAAATATCAGGGCCACTCAAATGTATATCGATCAAGAGCGTGATCGGTTGCGTGATCTTGGCCTCGCGCTTGGGGTCAGCAGTGATGCGGAGAAATGGCGCGACTTGATTGAGCGTGCGCCGGGCGTCCGGTCGCTTGCGAGTACCTTCGATCCCGATCTGAACGATATCAGGGAACGGGACATGTTTTGGATTTACCTGCAAGACAAGGACAATGATATCGTTTCCTGCGTAGGATACCGGTTGCTGGAGACGGACGATTTCATTGGCGAGTGGGTCACGACGTGGCGGTTGTTTGGCGACCGCGTGCCTCACCTGGATTTACACCCCTTGGACTATACGGATTCGCTTCCCGAGTTTTCTCGGCGGATTGCCTATGGCGGCGGATTGTGGGTGCACCCGGACTGGCGGGGGCATGATGTGTCGCCGATAGTGAGCCGCCTCGGCAGGGTTTTCGCCCTTCGGCATTTTTGTGTCGATTATTGCATAGCCTTTATCGAGGGCAGTCTTCGAAAGTCGAGACACACCAGGCAAAAGCGCGGTTGGCTGAATGACCGTCAACTACTGCTTGGTAAGTATCCGCCAAGAGACGAAGCGTTGAGCATCGAAATTTTTTGGGAGCATAGGGCGGAAACCCTGGCTATGTGCCGTGAGAGGGTCGAACTACCCGACCAATTCGGAGTTCTTCAGAAGGCGGGGTAATCCGATGATGTTTTGCTGAAGAAGACGCGAAACCACGAGTAAATAATTGACCTTGCCGGTTTTCCTATCGGTCACCGGCAGGTCAATCTTTACATAGTGCCGGGTGATATTATTCGCTTCACGGTTTGTCGCATGCCGCCATTGATGGACTTCGGTGATGGCTTGGGGCGCGCCGCACTTGGCCTGTGCGTACTCAAGTAAAAGCGCGTCCCTCACCAGGTGAGACGAAAGCTCGATAAGGCGGAGACCCTTATTGTTACGAAACCTTGTTTTGAGCGTTTGTTCCTTTATCAGGAAATTCAGCGGGTCCTCGGATGTTACGTCGATCACCGATGAAATTGATGCTTGGGCTTCGGCGGTAAGCTTTTCCCGCTTTCCCAACAGATCGGCAAAGGGAAGTTTGTGCGCCGGGTCGGATGCCGCCATCCAAAACCTGTAAACCTCACCAAGGACCGTATCTTTTTCGTACGGAAAGGCATGTTCTAAAGAGAGCGATAATCTGATTTGCGTTTCTTGTGCATTAGAGCCTTCAAGGCGGTTGAGCACGGGAATATTCTTAAACTTCGAACTCATTGTATACCTCTCGAAAACTGGTTTTCGGATAGCCGCCGCACACAAGAATAGACGCGTTCCGTTTTCCCACTATTTGTGTCAGACACAGGCAAGAGCAGAACCACGAAGTGGCTTTGTAAGCCACTGACATCGTGTCTGATCTCATGGAAAGATGGGAGACCGGTGTGTCGGCATAAATTATACTGAATCGCCCGAACGCGAAGGTAGTCTCCCCACGCGTCTATTCGCCCGAGTGGCATGCCGCGCCAACCATCTGAGCGGCCAGTGGTTGAACAGACCTTATGGTGAGAGAGCACGAAATCCATGGGATTATCAGGCCGAACGTCGATAACAGCTGTAATGGTTTCGCGTGACGAAACGATATATTCGTAAGGTGTAAAATGGGAGGGAATCGAACCCTCTTGCTGGCACCAATAATCAAAGAGTTTCTCGAGCGATTTGTCGCCCCCGGATTGGCTTCCTCCCTCAAGACACAGGAAGTTTTCGATACTGTAGGTGACACATTCCAGCGCATGGGCGTCGGATTTGAAAGTGCTGACATTCAGGGGACGAACGCCAATGCCGTAGGCGGAGGTTGTGGATTCGTGAATCATCACCTTATAGTAGAATAATCAATCATATTTCGTCTAGAAGAAAATCATTCGATCCTTCAACCGCGCTCATAATCACCAAAAAAGAAGACCCGCTTGCGCGGGCCTGAGTGAGATCGGTTTGGAGTGCGTATTATTTTGCACAGGGTATTTTGTCCGTATCCGGTTCCTTATGAGGCCTTATTAAGGCACGCGAGCCTGCCCGGCGCCGTCAAACGTGCTGGTCGATGAGGATTGTATTGCCGTCGGGATCGGTGAGCATGACGCTGGCGGGGCCGCTGCCGGTTTCCTCCGCCTCGCTGTCCAGCGTTAGGCCACTCGCCTTTAGCTGTTTTTGAAGGTCGCGTACGTCGGTGAAATCGGGCAGGGGTTGCGCCTCGCCGTCCCAGCCGGGGTTGAAGGTGAGGATGTTGCCATCGAACATGCCTTGGAACAAGCTGATGGTGCAGCCAGCGTTGCGCAAGATCAACCAGCCCTGATCCGCGTCGCCACCAGCGGTGGTGAAACCGAGATTTTCATAGAAGGCCCGGGACGCCACCAAATCCTTCACCGCGAGACTGACCGAAAATGCGCCGAGTTGCATGGCACTCACCCTCTCGTTTCAAAACTTTCGCAAAATGTTATAGCCACCGTAAGCAAGAACCCAATCGGCGTACATCGACATAGGACGTAGTGCCGAAGCCTTCCATAGATAAAAAGGAACAGAAAATGAAAAAAATCGGGATACTCGCCGCCGCCGCTTTCGGTCTTGCCGCCTGCGATGCGCCCTCGTTCACCGACCTGGTCGCCCCCGACCACGCATACGAAATCGACACCTGGGCGGAGAACAGCGAAGTTTACGAATTCACGCCAAAATCGAATCCCAAGAAGACTTGCATCATGGTTATGCTCGACAGCGGCGCGGCCATGGGGCTGCAATGTTTCGACAAGCCGGTGTCGTGACCGCTGGGGTCAATCCTCTGGCGGCCATACCTCCGCGAGGGCGCGGAAGCCGCTGACGGCGGCGGGCCAGCCGGCGTAGTGCGCCGCGTGGGTGATCAATTCTTCGATCTTTGCGCGGGGGTGGCCCAAATTTTTCGCGCCGATGAAATGAACGCGCATCTCGTCCTCGCGGTTCATCGCCACCAGCATGGCGCAGGTGATCAGCGAGCGCTCGGTGATCTCCATGTTCTCGCCCTGCCACACATCGCCGAACACGTGATCGACGGTGAACTGCCGAAACCGCTTTGGCATCGGTATCATCTCGCCGACGGGTCCGTCCTTGAAAAGCTTGCCGACGATTTCCCGCCCTTTATCCCGTTTCGATGTCTCACTCATGGTCGTGGCCCCGCTGTGCTTATGGATTGATGTTGCAATTTCATACCAGCAGTCCGGGAGAGCGGCTAACTTATTACGGTATATCGGATCGAGAAGTCATCGTATCGCCGATATAGCCGTCGAATGCGTCTCGGACGATTGATTCAATTTCCTTCACCTCTGCGGCGCTGAGTTTGGAAAATGAGTTTCTGTGCCGTTTCTTTCCCAATTCGCCCTCATTCTGACGAATGAACCGGATCAAATTCAGTGCAAGCTGGTCGGGCATTTCCACGGTGTTCATGATTTCCTGGAGCGCGCGGTCTTGGCGTTCCAGAAAATCTATTTCCTTGGGTAAATCATATTCGATGGTTTGCCGCACGCACGCATACAAGAACTCCGCTTCATTCGTGCAGTCGAAATATCGATAGAGGTCCGACGTGTCGTTGATGACTTCAACATTCTTTTCGGGCGTGGGGCGCCACTGAATGAAATCCAATAAAGGCAACGAATGGGATCGCAGGGTGGTGCGGTAATCGTCAATACGATCCAACATGACCGATGATACGGGAAACAGCATTCCCACCGGTGTGAATTTGCGTTCCGCTAGAACATGATGCACGAGGCATCGGTGAAGGCGTCCGTTTCCATCCGCCAGGGGATGAATGTAGACGAAGCCGAATGCGATTGCGGCTGCCTGAAGCACGGGATCGAGGCCGGATGGTCTCATGCGGTTATTGCATGCAGTGAGGCCGGTCATAAGGTTGGGGATGTCTTCGGACCTCGCGCCGATGAATTCTGGAAACGGATCCTGATTGTGATCGCGCGCACCCAGAAACACGCCCATCGTACGGTAGCCAATTTCCGTGAAACGGTCGTCGCCAATGAGAATTTGGTGTAAGCGGTATATTTCGGTTTGATTTAAAGGCCGCTTGCCGGCTTCCATGACGGCATGCCCCCATCGTTCGAGGCGCTTCCTTGGCGCGCGTTCTCCTTCGATCTCGAAACTGGCCCGGCTATCCGCGAGCAACATGAAACTGGCGGCGCGTGTAACAAGGTGCGCGCTTGCTCCAGCCACGGTTTCACCGGCCTGGTTGGCCAAATCGCGCGAAACATAATCCCGTAATTTCTGGGTTTTTCGAATGATGGGACAGAAGGTTTCGGTGCCGAGCAGATTGTCGCGCACGCGATGGCGTTTTGAAAGCTTTGCGGGGCTCGTGAAATACTTGTCCGGATCGAGGGCATCCGCGGCGGCGATATTGCTTGCGGCATCCTCCAGTTCGAGTTGGTTGCCCGTCAGTATTTCGAAGAAAAACCAGGCGCGCCGCGCGGCGATTCCCGTTGGTGTTTCGAGAATAAAATCCACCATTTCTTTTGGTGGAATTTTTTCAAAGGCACGCTTAAGCGCTAACAAATCGATATTCTCATGCCTTAGGGCGAAACCTAAATGGTCGGTGAAATCATCGCCAGGCTGGTATCTTTTATCGAAAATACGCCAGCCCTTTTCAGTGCGTTGGCTCCCCCGGACAAACTTTTTTGAAACACAGGCCGGGTTTCGAATGGGCACTTCCAATTTTAATGCGGATGTCAAAGCGGCGTAGCCGACGAGCACCGTATCATCGGGAATAGGCTCTTCCTGGAAATAATTTGCGACACTCAGTTCTAATTCCATGTCCCGTTCCACGGTCGAAAATCGATTCAGTTGGCCAAATTTTTCTAATATAAGGTACGTTTGTCGAAAAATTATAAGGAAATGCTGGTCGAAAATCCATTGGGAATGTCGAAATATTATATATTTTGAGCAATAGTGCCGAAAATCCCTATAAATCTAACCAGGCGGTTTTGGATTATTGGATCGTCGAGGTTAACGGGTCGCTCGGTATATGCCGCCATACCCCTTCGCCCATACGCCGCACTCCGTTATTATCCCACCAATGATAACGGGAGGACGGCCACATGACCCATGGAATGATCTCGGCGCCGCAGCCGGAGACGGTGGATGCGGGGCTTGAGATGCTGCGCGGCGGCGGCAATGTGATGGATGCGGCGATCGCGGCGGCGCTGGTGCAGACGGTGGTCGATCCGCAGATGTGCGGCATCGCCGGGTTCGGATCGATGCAGATCTATACCGCGGCGACGAACAGCCACTATTCCATCGACTTTCATGGCCGCGCACCGCGTTCCACCACGCCCGAGATGTGGCAAGATTTGATCGTGCGCGAATGCGATGACGGTTTCGGCTTTGTGCTGAAGGGGCAGGTCAACGAGACCGGTTATACCTCGATGACGACGCCGATGACGATCAAGGCCTTCGCCGAGGGGCTGGAGAAGTTCGGCACGCGTTCGTTGGCGGAGGCGTTGCAGCCGGCGATCCAATATTGCGAGGAGGGCTTCCCCGTGCGGCCCCGCGTGCACGGCTTTTGGCATCAGCCGGCGCAGTCGGGCCGCATTGCGCGGATGCGCACCATCACCGACGACCCGGCCTCGGCCAAGATCTACCGCAAGCCGGATGGCAGCCTCTACAATGTCGGTGAAGTCCTGAAGAACCCGGATATGGGGCGCACCTATCGCCGCATCGCCGAGGCGGGGGTCGCGGATTTCTATAGCGGGGAGATCGCCCAGGCCATCGACGCCGACATGCGGGCCAATGGCGGCCATATCACCCTGGCCGATCTGGCGGGATGCGAGACAGAACACACCACACCGCTGATGGGCAGCTATCGTGGTTACGAGGTGGCCACCAACAAGCCGCCGGGCGGCGGGCTGATGATCCTGCTGATGCTGAACATCCTGGAGAATTTCGATCTCGCGGCGATGGGCTTCAACTCCGCGCAATACATCGCCACCGTATCGGAGGCGATGAAGATCGCCACGGTCGACAAGGATCGGCGCATGGGCGATCCGCGCTTCTTCGATATTCCGATGGACGAACTGATGTCCAAGGACTACGCGGCCACCATGGCGGCGCGCATCAAGAGCGGCGAGAAGACCCCGGTGCCGCGCCTCAATGCGGGCGCGCCGGAAAGCAAGGAGACCACGCATATCTGCGTCGCCGACGATCAGGGCAATGTGGTCAACATGACCCACTCGCTCGGCTCCAGCTCCGGCGTGGTCAGCGAGGGGCTCGGCTTCATGTACAACAACTGCATGATGGTGTTCGACCCACGCCCGGGTAACGCCGGCTCGCTGGCGGCGGGCAAGGCGCGCTTCACCGCGCTGTGCCCGACCCTGCTGCTGAAGGACGGCAAGCCCTTCCTGACGCTCGGCGCGCCCGGCGGCACGACGATCACCATGGGCGTGCTGCAATCGATCCTCAATGCGGTCGATTTCGGCATGAGCGCCCAGGAAGCCGTCTCCGCGCCGCGCTTCTGTACCACATCGGACACGATCGAATGCACCAACCGCATCCTGCGCTCCGAAGAACGCGGGTTGCAGGCGATGGGCTATCCGACGGTCCGCTACGCGGTCAGCTACGCCACCCCCATCGTCCACGCCATCCGCATGCAAGACGGCAAGATGGACGGCGGCGCCGACCCGTCCGGTGACGGCATGGCGGCGCAGGTTTAGACCGGCTCGGGATCTTCGTTGTAATTCTCGTCGCTGACTTTTTCGAACCAGGCCGTTCCCTCGCCGGTATCGCTTGTTTCGGACATCGCGAGGTGCGTGAAAAGCCGGTCG
>JAJFJC010000327.1 GCA_021774385.1 Alphaproteobacteria bacterium | reverse complement strand
ATTCCATGGCCGAGATTGAACACGAACGGCTGGCGCGAAAACGCGTTTACAATATTATGGACACCCGCTTCAAGACACGCGCCGCCGGTTAGTAACGCTAAAGGATCCAAGTTTCCTTGCACGGGAACTTTCGTCTGAATATTTTCCACCGCCCATTCCCTCGGAACCGTCGTGTCCAAACTAACCGCAGTAACACCTGTTTCCACTACATAATCCGCATACATGACACCAGCACCACGCGGAAATCCTATGATCGGAATATCGGGATACTTTTCCCTAATGTTCGAAACAAGCTGTTTGGTCGGTTCTATAACCCATCGACGGAACGCCGTATCCGGCAAAACACCTGCCCAACTGTCAAAAATTTGAACAACATCCACACCCGCCTGTATTTGCGCGCAAAGATGTCTTGATGTTGCCTCCACTAAAATATCGATAAGCACCTTAAACGCAGCCGCATCTCGATAAGCCCAGCCCTTAACTTCCATAAAATCCCGGCTGCCACCGCCTTCAACCATATAGCAGGCTACCGTCCACGGCGCGCCGGCAAATCCAATCAATGCGGTTTTGCTAGGAAGTCTCGAGACAAGGTTCTCAACCGTCTCATAGACGGGAGCCAATTTATTGACCATTTCTTCTGGGTTAAGAACCCCTAGCCCCTCTGCCGACCTAATCGCAGCAAGTTTTGGACCTTCGTTTTCAACAAACCAAACGTCCTGGCCAAGACCATGGGGTACGACCAGAATATCTGAAAATAGGATAGCTGCATCGAAATCAAATCGTTGAATTGGCTGTAATGTGACTTCCGTCGCGAATTTTGGCGTGTAGCATAAATCTAGAAACGAGCCCGCCGTGGCGCGAACCTTTTTATACTCTGGAAGATATCGGCCTGCTTGCCGCATTAACCAAATTGGTGGCGTAGACAATGTTTCCCCGTTGAGAGAACGGAGCAATGCTTTATCGGTCATTTGTATTGGCCTTGAATGAGGAGAAACTTATTCGAGGATCACTACCACTTTAATATTTTATTTTAAAATAAAGATGTTGTTGTAGTGGTGGTGTGAGTCTTGGGGATTAGATGTTATCCCTGAATTATGCACGAAAAACGTTAGAGAAATAAAATATGTGAAGAAGTTATGAAAAAACCCGGTTTCTGAACAAAATCGGGGAAATTGAATTACATGAATCCCGTGGATAACCCTGCGCCACCGGTATCCAATCATGGCATTGTGTTTGTAGGTGGCTTATATCCTCCTAGGGATAAGGCATGGGTCAATATTCTGTTAAAACGAATGGTTTGGGCACAAGTCTAAATTGAGGGATTTATCCCCAAATTGTACAGTTTTATCCTTGATTGGGAGTAAGGCCAATTCACGTTCATCTCCATCTTGTTTCCGACGCAACCGGTGAAACCATTCATAGCGTCGCACGCGCGTGTCTCGCGCAGTTTGAAGGCGTTGAAGCGGAGGAACACAATTGGACCCTGGTTCGAACGCCGAGCCAAGTTGAAAATATTCTTGGGAGTATTTCTGAAAATCCCGGAATAGTAATGTTCACCCTGGTGAGCGACAGCCTACGCCGAACGTTGCAAGATGGTTGCCGAAACTTACAAATTCCGTGCATTCCCGTACTCGACCCGGTTCTAGCGGCATTGGGAAGTCATCTTGGTGTCCAGAGCCGCGGCCAACCGGGACGACAACATGAGTTGGACTCGGAATATTTCGAACGTATCGATGCCATGACTTTCGCTTTGAATCACGATGACGGGCAGGCTGTTTGGGGTTTGCACAATGCCGATGTTGTTTTGCTTGGCGTTTCGCGAACGTCGAAAACACCAACCTGCATTTATCTGGCAAATCGGGGCGTGAAAGCCGCGAATATTCCAATTGTCCCCGGTGTATCGTTACCGCAAGAAGTCCATGACCTCGATCCGGAGGGACCGCTTATTGTTGGACTTACAAAAGAGGTCGAGAGTTTGGTGCAAATACGCAGAAATCGATTGCGGTTGTTAAGTGAGGATCATGAAACAGATTATATCGATCCCGAAACGGTTAGAGAAGAAGTGGCGATGGCGCGGCGCTTGTGCGCTGAAAATAATTGGCCAATTATTGATGTTACGCGCCGTTCGATCGAGGAATCTGCTGCTGCGATTATGCAGATGATTGAAAAACGGCAACAGGCTGCCACGAACTAATAAGCGCTTAGACTTTGTTATGAAAAGAAAAATTGTCTTAGCATCCGCAAGTGCCTCTCGCGCTGCTTTAATGGAAAACGTAGGTATTGTCGTTGAAAAGGACCCTGCGGCGATAAACGAAGATGATGTTAAAAACTCATTTCGGAAACGGAATGGGACGGCGGTGCAGGTTGCCGAGGCACTTGCGGAAATTAAGGCACAGCATGTTTCGCGACGACATAACGATGCTTATGTCATTGGCGCCGATCAAATGATGCAGTGTGACGGCTTATGGTTCGATAAGCCCGAAAATTTAAATCGCGCGCGCGCGCATCTTATGGCCCTGCGCGGTAAAACCCATGAACTGCTTTCCGCTGTATGTGTCGCGCGCAATGGCCGTTGTGTTTGGCGGCACATGGAGACCGCCCAATTAACGATGCGCCCTGTCAGTGACCGATTTTTGGACGAATATTTCGCGTCCGTGGGCGAAAAGGCATGCCTTTCGGTTGGTGCGTATCAATTGGAAGGCTGGGGTGCACGGCTTTTCAGTCGTATTGAAGGTGACTATTTCTCTATATTGGGATTACCCTTATTGCCACTTCTGGGATTTCTTATGAACGAAGGTCTTGTAACGGAATGATGTTGTCCGGTGCGGCAAAGATCGCTGGGGTTATGGGGTGGCCGATTGATCATTCCCGTTCGCCGTGCCTGCACGGGTTTTGGCTGAACAATCATCGAATAGATGGTGCCTATATTCCCTTGGCGGTCGCTCCGGAGCATTTTTCATCGGTTTTAATTGGTTTGTCGAGAAGTGGGTTCCGGGGTGTCAACGTAACCGTTCCGCATAAGGAGCAAGCCTATCGTTCTTGCGATACGGTGGACGAGGATGCGAAACGAATTGGCGCAGTTAACACGATTGTATTTGGTGAAGAGGGTCAAATACATGGCAGTAATACCGACGCATTTGGATTTATCGAAAACATTCGCCAATACGCCGATTTTATCGGCGGTAAATCTGTAGTGTTGGGCGCCGGCGGCGCGGCGCGTGCCGTTTGCGTCGCTTTGTTAGACAACGGCGCGACTGAAATCCAATTAATCAACCGCACAATTGAACGTGCGCAAAAATTAGCTTCCGAGTTGGGGTCAAAAATTAGTGTTTGCAACTGGAAAACCAGGCATGACGCCTTATTAGACGCCGCAATTCTGGTAAATACGACGAGCCTTGGTATGGTCGGACAACCGCCATTGGACCTTACGCTCGATTTATTGCCAACGTCGGCAATCGTATCCGATATTGTCTATGTGCCTCTTGAAACCAACCTTCTCGCTAAGGCCAGAGCCCGGGGCAACAATGTCGTGGATGGTTTGGGCATGTTGTTACATCAGGCTCGACCAGGGTTCGAAGCCTGGTTTGGTGTCCGCCCGGAGGTAACGGACGATCTTCGAGAGTTCGTTTTGAAACCGTAATGATGGTATTTTCATGAACATGCGCGAAATTGTTTTGGATACGGAGACAACCGGACTTAATCCGAATTCGGGCGATCGAGTTATCGAAATTGGCTGCGTTGAACTTATCAACCACATGCCTTCCGGAGAAACCTACCAGCAATACATCAATCCCGAACGCGATATGCCGGCGGAGTCTTTTCGGATCCACGGTTTATCGGAAGCATTTTTGAGCGACTATCCGTTATTCGCTGAAATCGTGGATTCTTTTCTTGATTTCATAGGCGATGACAAGTTGGTCATTCATAATGCAGGGTTCGATATTAAATTTCTCAACGCTGAACTTGATCGGCTGGGATTTTCGCCACTACCGATGAGCCAAGCGATTGACACGGTGCAAATTGCCCGTTCCCGATACCCGGGCGCGAGTGCAAGCCTGGATGATTTATGTCGCCGTTTTGGAGTCGATAATACGGCGCGTACCCTGCATGGCGCATTGCTTGATTCCAGCCTGCTCGCAGATGTTTATATCGACCTCATAGGTGCGCGCGAACCTGGTTTCGATCTCGCAGCGCGTGAAAATAAATTCACGAATGATACGAAGAGCCGACGTGAGCGCGTGACGCGCCCGGCCCGGCCGCATGAACCCAGCGCAGTGGAGCGCGAACAGCATGAAACGCTAATCGCGCGAATCCCCGACTCAATTTGGACGAAGGGTTAGTTACCAGCTGTTAGGCAATTTCGGTTTGCGAAACGGATGCCTTTACGTGGTCCTGATAGAGCTTATTGAAATCGATTGGACTCAATAAAAGTGGTGGGAAACCACCGTCGCGTATGGCATCCGCGATTACGGCCCTGGCAAACGGAAAAAGCTGTCGTGGGACTTCGATCATCAACGCCTGCTTCATCACGTCCGGTGTCGCGCCTTTGACTTGGCAAATTCCGGCATAAGCCAGCTCCGCGACAAACACCGGCTCGCCGTCCGTTTCCGCATTGATCTCGATCGATAGAACGACTTCATGTAAATCTTCGCCGACCGCGGTGGCCTCGACATTGAAATTTGCATTCACATCGGGCTGCTTCATCTGACTCATGAAGATTTTCGGCGATGAAGGGCTCTCGAAGGAGAGATCCTTGACGTATTGTTGGGCAATACCCAGCGACGCTGTTCCTGGAGCGGCCGTATTGTCGCTGTTACTGGTATCGGACATGCTGGTAATCCTTTCGAAAGGCCCTGGAAGAGAAGAGCGGCTGGCTAACACACATCCGTTTCCGACACAACCATGCCACCGCCAGGATGTGCGGTGGTGGGGTCGAATCGGATGACCGTGCAGTTGCCGACTTTATGGCCGGTAAGCGTACGAATAAAGCCCCAATGGGTAATTATGGCGGTGCCGCGCCAGTCGCCACCTTCTTGCATGCGAGACCGAAATTCGCGGCCGCGATTGTCCAGCGCGGGCTCGCTTTCCTCTAGAGTGGGCCACCAGGTCTCCTCAAGATGGTTGAAGTCCAGTTGCGGCCAATTTTCCGCTAAGGTCGAGCTCGGTGTGCCAATATCGCAAGTGAAAGCCGCGCGCTCACCAATTCGCGGGTCTATCATGACCTCAAGCCCCAAGGTCTCGCCGATAATCAATGCGGTTTGTATTGCACGCCGATAGGGGCTTGATATCAACCGGCGAATACCGTTTTCTTGAATTGATTGCGCGGCGGCAAGCGCCTGACGACGGCCCAGTGCGGTCAAATTGGGGTCACGAATGCCTGGGTCGACGCGGGTCTTGGCATACACGACATTGAACTCAGATTGACCATGGCGAATGAGTATCATCGTTCTTTTCGCCATGGGCTATCGTCGTTCGGTGGTCCGGATACATCGTTTGGAAGACTTTTTCGCGGACCGTCCGATTCGGACGGTGTGAACTCACCATCGATAATCGTATCGTTTGACCCGGAAACATCCACGGCTTCGCCGTTAACCCAAACTTGTGGACCCTTTCCCCGTTTCATCATGCGCTTAATCAGCTGCTGAATGGCCGTTCGGACAGGAGGTAAGAACAACGCAAAACCAATGCCATCGGTTAGAAACCCTGGTGTTAGCAACAAGGCGCCCGCCGCGATAAGACACAGTCCGGTGAAAACCTCGTTCACCGGGAAGATGCCCTTTTGTAAATTTTGCGTTGCGCGTGCCCATGTCGCTAAGCCCTGCCAACGAAGCAAAGTTGTCCCAATGATGGCTGTCAAAACAACCGCCGCAAGGGTTGGCCAAAGGCCGAATCGATCACCGGCTTCGATGAATAAAGCGATTTCGGCAATCGGCGTGGCGATAAACGCGATGAGAAGTAATAGTCCCATGCTTGCTCTTTTGTGGGAGAAGGCCTATCTAAATTAAAGATGCGCGGCGTTTTTAGGCGTACGGACCAAAATCCCTTAAGGATATCACGGCATCCTTAATGTTAAGGTAAGGTTCCTGACCCCTCCAGGCAACCGCGACCGTATCGACTAAGTGAAGATCTGGCGTGATACGTGACGGACGGAGCTAATTAATTCATGAGCGGCGGTTTCGATTTTGTCGACATCATAATATTTGCAATGCTTGCGGCGTTTCTCGTCTACAGGCTGAGAAGTGTCCTTGGCAAACGCACGGGTCACGAGAACCAGCGGCCGGATCCCTTTCCTGCCCAGCAGGACAGTGCCACGGATGCGGGCAACGATAACGTAATCGCGCTTCCGGACCGAGAAGCGGAAAATGCGCCTACCGAAGTTGCACCCGATACACCGCTGTCCGCGGGAATTACGCAAATTCAGATCGCCGATCCGACTTTTGAATCAGGTCCGTTTTTGGCTGGCGCTCAATCCGCATTTGAAATGATCATAAATGCCTTCGCCACCGGAGATGGAAAAACCCTCAACATGTTGCTTTCGCCGGAAGTTTATGAAAATTTCGCGAGTGCAATTCGATCCAGAGAACTCGCCAACAATACGCAAGAATCGACGCTGGTCGGCATCGATGCCACTGATTTGCTCGAAGCGGAAATGCAAGACAGAATAGCCGCCGTAACCGTCAAGTTCGTCAGCGAACAGATTAACGCCACGATCGACGAAAATGACGAAGTCGTCGATGGCGATCGCAATACGGTTATCAAAGTCACCGATATTTGGACCTTTGCCCGTGATACCGGGTCAAGCGATCCGAACTGGAAACTTATCGCAACACGCAGCCCGTCATAAAACCCATCCGATGAACAGAAACCGGATATGGCGGGGCTTGCTGACCGCCATCGTTCTGGCGTCGGCTGTTTCCAATTGTACGCCGACGCCGGAACCGGAACGGATGGTTCTAACGCCCGTATCCTTTTCCGATTTGCCCGGCTGGCGGACGGATACGCACCGTGATGCCCTCAACGCTTTTCTTTTGTCTTGTACAAAACCAACGGCATCGAAGAGTGCCATACCCATCTCGCAAGCGGACTGGACAGCGCCTTGTAGCGCGGCGCGCCAAGTGCAATCCAATCACGATGCTAATGCTCGCACCTTCTTTGAAAAATGGTTTCAACCCTATCGTGCCGCGAACGGACCCAAGACGGATGGCCTCTTTACAGGTTATTTTGAAGCCGAACTGCACGGTGCGCGCCAACCTGATAGTCGCTATCGAGTGCCCATCTATCGATTGCCGGGCAACCATGTCGCGGTGGACCTATCCAAATTTGATACGGCGCTGGCGGGGAAAAATCTTGTAGGCAGAGTGCAGGATGGAAAGCTTAGGCCGTATTATCCGCGCGGTGATATTGAAAGTGGCGCTCTTGCGGACAAGGGTGAGGAATTATTTTGGATCGATGATAAAATCGATGCTTTCGTCCTTCACGTTCAAGGGTCGGGCCGCGTAATTTTACCCGATGGCACGGTTGCCCGTGTTGGTTTCGCTGGGCATAACGGACTGAAATACAGTTCGATTGGCCGTCATCTTATCAAACAGGGATTATTGCAGCCCGGTAAGGCGTCTTGGGGTGAAATTCGTGCCTGGATTGAAGCGAACCCGGAAAAAGCAGCATCCCTTTTTGCGATCAACAAACGCTTTATATTTTTTCGCGAAATTATCGGTGACGGGCCAATTGGTGCGGCGGGCGTTGCATTGACACCAAGGCGAAGCCTCGCGGTGGATCATCGGCATATTCCATATGGCATACCAATCTGGCTTGATACGTCGTGGCCCAATGAAAAATCCCAACCGTTACGTCGTTTGATGGTCGCACAGGATACCGGCGCGGCGATACGCGGACCCGTCCGTGGTGATTTCTTTTGGGGCTACGGACCGAAGGCGTTGGCATTTGCGGGAAAGATGAAAAGTCGCGGGCGCTATTTCTTATTGCTGCCCCGCGATGCCGCCGCGCGATTAGCTGGACGTTAGAGATGAATTAGTGCCATTGCCTTTCACAGCGACTGTCATCATTGTAAAACGCACATACTGATAGGGTTGGAAGAGGCAATGCCGGAAACACGTCCAGAAGTTGCTCTTTTCGTTACGTGCCTAGTTGATTTGTTTCGACCGGTGGTTGGATTCGCGGCCGTTGATCTACTGGAAAGGTCCGGTTGCCGGGTGACGGTACCCGCGGCGCAAACCTGTTGCGGTCAACCCGCCTTCAATAGTGGCGATAGGGGTAATGCAAAGGCGATCGCGGCGCAGGTCATAGAGGCATTTGAAGGATTTGATTATGTCGTCGTGCCGTCCGGTTCTTGTGGCGGTATGCTCGCAAAGCACTATCCCGAATTGTTCGAAGATAACCTGGAAATGAAAGATCGCGCCTATGATTTCGCCGCCCGGACGCACGAATTAATTTCGTTTCTTGTCGATGTGCGCGGAATGTCAGCGGTCGACGCGACCTTTGATGGACATGTTACCTATCATGATTCCTGTTCGGGCCTGCGGGAACTGGAGGTCAAGGAACAGCCTCGGAAGATGCTGGCTCAGGTCGCGGATTTGCAATTGACGGAGCTGCCGGGGGCGGAGCTTTGTTGCGGTTTCGGAGGAACGTTTTGCGTCAAGTATCCTGATATCTCCAACAATATGGTGGGCGATAAGACCGCCGACATTAAGAAAACCGGGGCCGATTTGGTTCTCGCAGGTGATCTCGGTTGTTTGATGAACATGGCTGGGAAGTTGAAGCGAGACGGGTCGCCGGTTCAGGCACGTCACATTGTCGAAATTCTCGCCGGCATGACCGATGAACCGGCGATCGGCGAAGGGCAAACCGAATGAAGGCGACAACGCGGGAATTCAAGGACAATGCTCGCGCGGCCTTGGCCGATGTAGGGCTGCAGACCGCCCTTGAAAAAATGGAAACCGGGTTTGTTGTCAATCGCGCCAATGCGGCGGCGAAACTGCCGGAATTCGAGGCATTACGCGATCAAGGCCGAGACATAAAGAACCATACGCTTGAGAATTTGGATTTCTATCTTGAAGCCTTTGAGGCCAAGGTTCAGGAAGCCGGTGGTCACGTGCATTGGGCGGCAACCTCGGAAGAGGCGCGAAACATTATTCTCGATATCTGCCGGTCGGTCGATGCCAAGACCGTAACCAAGGGCAAGTCGATGATCGCGGAGGAAATCGGACTTAATGATTTTCTGGAGGAAAACGGAATTGCGCCGATTGAAACCGATCTAGGTGAATATATTATCCAACTCCGCAACGAGCCACCAAGCCATATCATCGCCCCGGCGATTCATGTTTCGAAAAGTGAAGTCGCGGATGCATTTCACGAGGCCCATACTGAACTAGATCCAGGCCGCAATTTGGATGAGCCGCAGGCTCTGCTCGACGAGGCGAGAGCCATGTTGCGGCAAAAATATATCGATGCCGATGTTGGCATCACTGGTGCGAACTATCTCATCGCCGAGACGGGCTCTAGCGTCATCGTGACGAACGAAGGCAATGGCGATCTGACCCAAACGCTGCCGAAAATACATATTGCCGTCGCAAGCCTCGAAAAAGTGGTTCCGACGCTGGAAGACGCGACGGCGCTCTTGCGGCTCCTGGCGCGGTCCGCCACGGGTCAGGAATTCTCAAGCTACACGACATTTTCCACCGGCCCGCGTCGCTCGCAGGATCCGGATGGGCCAGAACAATACCACGTCGTGTTGCTCGACAACGGCCGTGCCAATCTTCTCGGTACGGAAGTGCGGGACGTTATGCGTTGTATTCGCTGCGGTGCGTGCATGAATCATTGCCCGGTATACAGTTCCGTGGGGGGCCATGCTTATGGTTGGGTCTATCCGGGCCCGATAGGTTCGGTCCTGACACCGACACTGATCGGTGTTGAGGAAGCGCGCCATTTACCGAACGCGTCGACCTTTTGCGGGCGCTGCGAATCCGTTTGTCCGATGCGGATACCGTTGCCGAAACTGATGCGCCATTACCGGGAGAAGGCGTTCGAGGAGAAACTGTCACCCGTGACGGAGCGCGCTGGATTAGGCCTCTGGGCCTTTTTTGCGCGCCGCCCGTCGCTGTATCGCTGGTCCACGGGGCTGATAATTAGCGTGCTTGGGGTGCTGGGGCGGCGGCGTGGCCGATTCCGTTCCTTGCCATTTACAAAGGGCTGGACCCAATATCGTGATCTGCCGGCGCCGCGAGGACAATCCTTTCAACAACAATGGGCGGCACGGAGTGGCCGCCGGACGCTTGGCACATGACGAGCAGCCGTGACGCCATACTGGGCCGCTTGCGAAACTCACTTGGTCGGGACATCGATGGCGAGGATGCGCATGGGGAGCCATCGGCTCGGTTGGACAAACATCCACGCGGTATTATACCCGCGCGCGTGAACCGGGATCGCGGTCGGCAAAAAGAGTTGTTTGTTGAAATGGCGGCTGCGGTGGCGACGACGGTCGATCGTGTTGAAACCGCCGATTTCGTTCCCGGGGCGGTGGGCGATTTCCTCGCGCGGCATAATCTAGGTGCCGATATTCGCATGGCGCCGGATGATAGACTCTCGGAAATTGATTGGTCGAAACGGCCGACGCTCGCAATCACGTCCGGTCCCAGTGCCGGAAATGACGAGGTTAGCGTAACGGCGGCGTTTGCCGCTATTGCCGAAACCGGGACATTGTTGCTGCATTCCGGACCATCGAGCCCGACGACATTGAATTTTCTACCTGAAAATCACATCGTGGTCTTGCGCGCCAGCCAGATCGTCGGCGCATACGAAGACGCCTGGGATCAGTTGCGCGCCGCGGGAAAGATGCCACGCGCCGTAAATTTGATTACCGGCCCATCGCGTACCGGCGATATCGAGCAGACCATTATGCTGGGTGCGCATGGTCCTCGACGCTTGCATATTATTCTTGTCGAAGACGATTGATATGGCGCGTAAAACGGAACCCAAACCAGAAACCGATAAGGCGGTATGGCGGTCCGTAACGTCGGACGTGAAACCTCTGCGGGGCCGAGGTAAACCTGCCGCCGTGCCGGCGCACAAGGATTCTGGCGCTTCAACTACGCGCCCGACAGCGCCGAAATCCCTGCCGTCCAATCGACCAACAGCCACCGCTCCTCTTCCGCTCGGCCGCGCGCCGGGTGTCGACCGCCGGACGGCCGAACGGCTTCGGCGCGGGCAAATGCCCCTCGAAGCGCGGCTCGATTTGCATGGGCACAGCCGGGAATCCGCGCATACCGCCTTGAACGGATTTTTGGCAGCCGCATGGGAAACTGGCCGGCGGGCTGTCCTGATTGTCACGGGTAAGGGACAGGGTATTCTGAAGGACGCCGTGCCGCGATGGCTCAATGAACAGCCGAACCGGGGCCGAATCTTGCTTGTTGCGCAGGCGCAACCGAAGGACGGCGGCGGCGGTGCGCTGTATGTCTTGCTAAGACGGCGGCGATGACGCCATTCGGGATAAAAATACGCGAATTGCGATCGCAAAAGGGCGTGACGTTAACGGAGATGGCGGTCGCGCTGGATGTCTCTTCGGCATACCTATCCGCTCTTGAACACGGTCGCCGGGGCCGTCCCAACCGGAATCAAGTGCAGCGAATTTGCGAGTATTTTAATATTATCTGGGAAGATGCGGAAGAATTGGAGCGGCTGGCGTCTCTCAGCCATCCCCGCGTAACCGTGGATACCGCAGGTCTCGGCGCGGATGCCACGGAACTGGCTAATAGGCTGGCGCAGGTTATACGCAAACTGCCATCCGCCAAGATCGAACGTTTGCTTACGGAACTTCGCAACCCGTAACGGCCAGGGGACGGAGAAACCGATTCCGACAGTCAAATTTTTAGCCGACGTGGCTGCCGCATCGCCGGCTCAGAGTATAAACTTGCTCAGATCCGCGTCTTTCGCCAAATCCTCGACCCGTTCACGAACAAGCTCTTCGGTAATAGAGATGGTTTCGCCGGCTCGGTCGGTAGCGGTAAAACTGATTTCCTCAAGCAGACGCTCCAGAACGGTGTGCAATCGGCGGGCGCCGATATTCTCCACATTTTGGTTTATATCCGCCGCCAAGGCCGCCAAGGCATCGATCGCGCTTTCATCGAAATTCAGTGTAATTTCCTCGGTCGCTAAAAGCGCGGTGTATTGGCGAATTAGGCTGTTTTCGGGTTCGCGCAGAATGCGACCGAAATCTTCTTGTGTCAGCGCCTTCAACTCAACGCGGATCGGCAAGCGGCCCTGCAGTTCCGGCAGGAGATCGGCCGGCTTCGCTTGATGGAACGCGCCGGAAGCGACGAACAGGACGAAATCGGTTTTCACCGGCCCGTGTTTCGTGGAAACCGTCGTTCCTTCGATTAAGGGCAACAGGTCGCGTTGCACCCCTTCGCGGCTGACATCCGCGCCATGCCGGTCGGCGCGCGCGCAAATTTTATCGATTTCGTCAAGGAATACGATGCCTTCCTGCTCAACGGATTCGATGGCTTCCTTGACGATAGTTTCTTCGTCGAGAAGCTTGTCGCTTTCGTCGTCGACCAGTACGTCATATGAGTCACTGACGGTCATTTTCCGTGGCTTTGTGCGTTGTCCAAACGCTTTCCCGAACATATCGTTTATATTGAGCATGCTCATTTGCGCGCCGGGCATGCCGGGTATCTCGAAACTCGGCATGCCGCCACCGTGGTCGACGACATCAAGCTCGATTTCGCGGTCATCCAACTCGCCTTCACGCAGTTTCTTGCGGAATGTTTGGCGCGTGCTGTCGCTTGCATTATCGCCTACCAACGCATCGAGCACACGTTCCTCGGCGGCCAGCTCCGCTTTCGCGACGACGCTCTTGCGTTGACGTTCTCGGATCATGTGGATGGCGGTTTCAACAAGATCGCGAATGATTTGCTCCACATCACGGCCGACATATCCGACTTCGGTGAATTTAGTCGCTTCGATTTTGATGAAAGGGGCTTTGGCGAGCCGGGCCAAGCGGCGGGCGATCTCTGTTTTTCCGACGCCGGTGGGTCCGATCATCAGGATATTCTTCGGCAAAACCTCATCGCGCATATCATCGTCGAGTTGCTGCCGGCGCCATCGGTTTCGCAGCGCGATCGCAACAGCGCGTTTGGCGTCGTTTTGACCGACGATAAAGCGGTCCAGTTCGGAAACGATTTCTCGGGGGCTAAAGGATGTCATAAGGTCTCGATTGTGACGTTTTCGTTTGTATAGACGCAAATACCGGCGGCAATGCGCATGGCGGATTCCGCGATTTCACGGGCGGAGCGGCTTTCGTCGTCGATCAGGGCACGGGCTGCGGCCAGTGCATAGGATCCACCGGAACCAATACCAATCAATCCGTCTTCGGGTTCGAGGACATCGCCCGTGCCGGATAACACGAGGCTCACCGACTTGTCGGCGACCGCCATCATGGCTTCCAGGCGGCGCAAATACCGGTCGGTTCGCCAATCCTTCGCAAGTTCGACGCAGGCACGGGTGAGTTGTCCCGGGTGTTGCTCCAATTTGCCTTCAAGCCGCTCGAATAAGGTGAACGCGTCCGCGGTCGCACCCGCGAATCCGGCGATTACCGCGCCATCGGCAAGACGACGAACCTTACGTGCATTCGCCTTTATGACGGTCTGGCCGAGACTGACTTGTCCGTCGCCGGCAACAACAACATCGGCGCCCTTGCGCACGGCCAGGATCGTTGTCCCATGCCAAGTTGTAGCGTCGCTCATGTTACAATGTCCAATGTGCTAAATCCCACCGCTGCCGCCAATGGCCCCATCCATGTGGCGAAAGAACCCGTCAGGTCAAGAGGGAATGCTTTTTCGACCTTATATCATCGCTCGTTGGTATTACCTTGCGAGTGGAACCAATGGAAGAATCAGTGAAAAGGTATGCGTATTGCGAGGGTCTGATGGTCGTTAACAATTTTCAGGCGATGGTCGATCAGGCTGGCTCTTTTCAGTTCGTACTGTTAAAACCCCGGCGTTCTTGCCAATAGGGGTATGCCATGCGCGCCGCGACGGTTGAGCGAAACACCAAGGAAACTAAAATCTCCGCGAGCGTCGGGCTCGATGGAACCGGAGCCTATGACGTGCAGACTGGTATCGGCTTTCTCGATCATATGCTCGAGCAACTATCGCGACACAGCTTGATCGATCTTGCGTTGCGGGCGAATGGTGATCTCCATATCGACTTTCATCATACGACGGAGGATTCCGGATATGCCGTTGGCGAGGCTGTTTCACGGGCGCTGGGCGACCGGGCCGGCATTCGCCGCTATGGCGCCGCATACATTCCAATGGACGAAACCCTGACGCGTGTCACGCTGGACTGCTCCAATCGGCCCTACTTGGTATGGGATGTTGTGTTCTCCCAACCGAAATTAGGCGATATGGACACCGAGTTGTTCAAGGAGTGGTTCCAGGCCTTCGCGCAATCGGCCGGGTTGACCCTGCATGTTGAAAATCTCTATGGCGAGAACAATCACCATATCGTCGAGTCATGCTTCAAGGGTCTAGCGCGGGCGTTGCGTCAGGCTATCGAAATTGATCCCAGACAGGCAAACGCGATTCCTTCCACCAAAGGCGTACTCGGCGGTTCACTTTAAAGCCCGGTCCGCGGAAAACGGAAAGACAAGCGAATTCATGACGGTCGCCATCATCGACTATGGATCTGGAAATCTGCGCTCCGCGGCGAAGGCGTTTCAGCATGTTGGCACAGAAAAGGTTTTCGTCACCTCGAATCCCGACATCGTTGCGGACGCCGACCGCGTCGTGTTGCCCGGTGTCGGCGCTTTCGCGGATTGTCGGCGCGGACTCTTTGCGATTGATGGCATGGTCGCGGCTCTTGAAGAAGTCGTTCTGAAAAAGGCGCGACCGTTTCTGGGTATCTGCGTCGGCATGCAGCTGATGGCAACGCGGGGACTTGAGCATGGTGTACATGAAGGATTCGGCTGGATCGAAGGGTCTGTAAAGGCCATTCGGCCGGATAATCCGGCGCTGAAAATTCCCCATATGGGCTGGAACGATTTAATCGCGCAACGTCCTCATCCACTACTGGCGGGATTGGAGTCGGGGCCACATATGTACTTCGTTCACAGTTATCAACTTGAGGTGGTCAAGGCGTGCGAGGTTTTATCGACGGTGGACTATGGCGGGGCCATCACCGCAGTTGTTGGGCGTGATAATTTGGTCGGCACGCAATTTCATCCCGAAAAGAGTCAGGCGCAGGGGTTGCGCGTCATTGAAAATTTTCTCAATTGGAATCCGTAATGGCGAAACAAGCAAAGAAGAAAAAGCCAACGATTGAGGTCAGCAAGGTTTCGGAAATCGTTGGACCCGACCTTAACGATCTTTGTGATGCCGCGGAATCGGCGATCGAGGAGGGCGGTGGGTTTGGTTGGTTAAAGCCACCACCAAGACAAACGCTGGAAAACTTCTGGCGCGGCGCCTTGATGGTACCGGGACGGTCGGTTTTTATCGGCAGGCTGGACGGTGTCATCGTCGGCTCCGCGCAACTGGTCTGGCCGACCAAGAATAACGAAGCGCAATCGCTCTCCGTGACCCTGACAACCAATTTCGTGGCGCCTTGGGCACGGGGGCATGGTCTTGCGCGCGCTCTGACCGCGACAGCGGAAGACGCGGCGCGGCGCGATGGATTTTTGGTGCTTAACCTCGATGTCCGGGCCACACAGGAAGCCGCGATATCGCTTTACGAAAATGCCGGATATGTCCGCTATGGTGTGCATCCGCACTATGCACGCGTCAACGATGAATGGGTGGAGGGGTATTATTACTACAAGAACCTCCAGGCAGCGGAATGATCCTCTACCCGGCAATTGATTTGAAAGACGGTGCTTGCGTGCGCTTGCGGCGCGGCGATATGGACGACGCGACCGTGTTTAACGACAATCCCGGCGCCCAAGCGAAACAATTCGCCGAGGCGGGCTGCGAATGGATTCACGTCGTGGACCTTAATGGCGCGTTCGAAGGCAGACCGATAAACGCGGCGGCTGTTGATTCAATTCTTTCGTCGGTTGAAATTCCCGTCCAATTGGGCGGCGGCATCCGGTCGCTCGCGGTGGCCGAGGATTGGCTCGAACGTGGTGTTCGGCGCATCGTGTTGGGCACGGTCGCGGTCAAGGATCCGGCGATGGTGATCGAAGCCTGTCGCCGCTGGCCAGGGCGTGTCGCGGTTGGTATCGACGCGCGTGGGGGATTTGTCGCCGTTGAAGGCTGGGCCGAGCAATCGACGCTCACCGTTTTTGATTTGGCGGCGCGGTTCGAGGATGCGGGTGTGGCGGCGATTGTCTATACCGATATAGACCGTGATGGCATGATGAAGGGTGTCAATGTCGACGCGACGGCGGATTTAGCCCGCGCGAGTTCCATCCCTGTTATCGCCAGCGGCGGCATCGCGTCCATTGAAGATCTTTCCGCCCTGAAGGCGAGCGGCGGTATCGCCGGCGCGATCAGCGGCCGGGCTCTGTATGATGGCCGACTCGATCTGGCCGACGCGATTTCGATATTGCAGGCGCCTTGAGCCATGCTTAAGGCACGCGTCATTCCCTGCCTTGACGTTAAGGACGGTCGCGTCGTCAAGGGCGTGAACTTCGTCGATTTGCGTGATGCGGGCGATCCGGTAGAGCAGGCGCGGCTCTATGACGCTGCCGGCGCTGACGAATTGACGTTCCTAGACATTACCGCCAGCCACGAGGACCGGGATACGATTTACGAGGTGGTTTCTGGCACCGCGGCGCAATGTTTCATGCCGCTCACCGTTGGCGGCGGCGTGCGGACGACGGACGATATTCGCAAGCTGCTGCTCGCTGGCGCGGACAAGGTGTCGATAAACACGGCGGCCGTACATCGACCGGAGTTCGTTGCCGAGGCCTCGGAGCGCTTTGGCGCGCAATGTATCGTTGTCGCTATTGACGCCAAGGGCGTCGGAGGAGGCCGGTGGGAAATTTTCACCCACGGCGGCCGCGAACCGACGGGCATTGATGCGATCGAATGGGCCGAGCGGATGGTTGCGAACGGTGCCGGTGAAATTCTCCTGACTTCGATGGATCGTGACGGGACCCGTCAAGGGTTCGATATCGCCCTTACCCGGGCCATCGCCGACGCGATTCCGGTACCGGTCATCGCCAGCGGCGGGGTTGGCACGCTTGATCATCTAGTTGACGGTATACGTGATGGCCATGCCACCGCGGTGCTTGCGGCATCGATTTTTCATTTCGGTGAATACTCGATTGGCGAGGCAAAAGCCCATATGGCCGCGGCGGGCGTTTTGGTGCGCCCCTGACAGCCCGGCTAAAATCTGCTAACCAGTCCACCATGACCAGCCATCCCGACACCGCACTAATACTCGAACGCTTGTTTCAGGTAATTGAAAGCAGGCGTGGCGCCGATCCAAATCAATCTTACACGGCCCGGCTGTTGGATAAAGGTCCGGCGAAAATCGCACAAAAAGTCGGGGAAGAAGCGGTCGAGACGGTGATTGCGGCATTGAGCGAAGATCAGGATGCGCTCGCTTCCGAATCCGCTGATTTACTATACCACTTGTTGGTCCTTTGGTCCGCGCGTGGTCTCGATCCACAACGTGTTTGGTCGGCGCTGGCGTCGCGGGACGGCGTTTCGGGGCTGGCTGAAAAAGCGTCGCGGGAAGGGGACTAGACAGGTCGATGGCATATGACGACGACAACATTTTTGCGAAAATCCTGCGCGGTGAAATACCCTGCGACAAGGTGCATGAAACGGAATATTCGTTCGCTTTCCGCGACATCAATCCGCAAACACCGGTGCATGTGCTCGTAATACCGAAAGGTCGCTATGTATCCATGGACGATTTTTCGGTGAGCGCGTCCGATGTGGAAATCGCTGATTTTACCCGCGCGGTAGGTGATGTTGCCCGCATGATGGATATTGTCGATAGCGGCTATCGGATTCTTTCAAATCATGGTGTGGACGGACACCAGGAAGTGCCTCACCTTCACATTCACATATTCGGCGGTAAGAATCTCGGCCGCATGATTAAACCAGTGGATAAATAATTATGTCTCGATCCCTCACTGTCGGAGCCGCGCAGCTTGGCCCTATTTCAAAAAGCGAAGGCCGTGAAGCTGTCGTCGAACGGTTATTGGCTTTATTGCGGCAGGCTGCGGCACGCGAGTGCAAGCTCGTTGTCTTCCCCGAATTGGCGCTGACGACATTCTTCCCGCGCTATTTCATGGAAGATCAAGCTGATGTCGATACCTGGTTTGAGGCGGAAATGCCGAATAATTCGACACAGCCCCTTTTCGATGAGGCTCGGCGCTTGGGTATCGGCTTCTATCTTGGCTATGCGGAACTCGTCATTGAAAACGGAAAGACGCGCCACTTCAATACGGCGATCTTGGTCGACGAGCATGGGGCCTTGGTTGGAAAATACCGTAAGGTTCACTTGCCCGGTCACGCTGAGAATGAGCCCGAACGCCCCTTCCAACATCTCGAAAAACGCTATTTTGAGCCCGGCAATCTGGGTTTCCCGGTATTCCAGGCATTCGATGGCGTCGTGGGAATGTGTATCTGCAACGACCGCCGTTGGCCGGAGACCTATCGCGTGATGGGCATGCAGGGCGTCGAACTGATTATGCTCGGCTACAACACGCCGCGCTATTTTGCCCCCGCGCCCGACCTCAACCGCATGGCGGATTTTCACAATCATCTAGTCCTCCAGGCGGGCGCCTATCAAAACGGGTCCTGGGTTGTCGCCGTTGCCAAGGCGGGCGAGGAAGAAGGCTGTGATCTGATCGGTGAAAGTTGCATCGTCGCTCCGACCGGAGAAATTATCACGCAATGCCAGACGCTTGGCGACGAACTGATTGTCGCAAATTGCGATCTCGATTTGTGCACGATGCTGCACACCAAACGCTGGGACTTCGCCGGTAACCGCGAGCCGGAACATTATGGTTTGATCACGGGCTCGAAAGGCGTCGTGTCGCCGTTCGAATAGGCGCTGGTATCTACCGTACCAGCGCTATACGCCGATAAGACAAGGCTTCGGCGACATGCAGGCGTCGGACGCCCGGTTCGGCCGCCATATCGGCCAGGGTCCGTGCGACGCGCAGGACGCGGTGGTAGCCCCGGGCGGAGAGTTTAAGTTTGTTCGCGGCTTCGGTGAGAAGCGTGCGGCCAGCCTCGTCCGGTGCGGCGATTTCTCCCAGCAGGGCACCGTCCGCTTCGGCGTTGGTGCGGATTGGAGGATCGGTCGCCGCGTAGCGCTCGGCCTGTATACCGCGTGCCGCCGCGACCCGTTCGGCGATCTCCGCCGAGCCTTCGGCGGGCGGTGGCAGGGTTAGGTCCGCGGCGCTAACCGCCGGTACCTCCATATGCAGGTCGATACGGTCAAACAAAGGCCCTGAAATTTTCGATTGATAGTCGAGCGCGCAACGCGGGGCACGGCTGCACGCCAGAGAAGGGTCGTCGAGATGGCCGCAACGGCACGGATTCATTGCCGCGATGAATTGAAATCGGGCTGGATAGGTTACGTGAGCGTTGGCGCGCGCGACGACGGCACGGCCGCTTTCGATGGGTTGTCGCAGCGCTTCCAAGGCCGGCCGCGCGAATTCCGGCAATTCGTCCAGGAACAAGACTCCGTTATGGGCCAGCGAGATTTCGCCCGGCCGGGCGCGTTGTCCTCCGCCGACGAGCGCGGGCAACGATGCCGAATGATGTGGATCGCGGAAAGGTCGCCGTCGACTGATACGGCCTTCATCGAGTAGGCCGGCAACACTATGCACCATCGAAACATCCAGCGCCTCGCGTGAATCCATCGGTGGCAGGATACCCGGGAGCCGTTGCGCCAACATTGATTTGCCCGCGCCCGGCGGGCCAATCATGAGCAGATTATGGGCGCCCGAGGCCGCGACTTCCAAGGCCCGTTTCGCGGTTTCCTGCCCCTTTATATCGGCCAGGTCGAGCATCGCGCCAATGTCGTCGGCCAGTTTCGGTTCGGGTGTGGAGAGGATCTGTACGCCTTTGAAGTGATTGATAAGCGCCAATAATGTCGTTGGGGCCAGCACCTTGATTTCGCCGGCCCAAGCCGCTTCGCCGCCGCAAGCCGCGGGACAGATAATCCCACGGTCCGCGGCACTGGCGCTCAGAGCCGCTGGCAAAACGCCTGCCACCGGGGACAGAGCCCCATCGAGCGCCAATTCGCCCAATGCCGTGTATTCGGCGAGTTCGTCTCCTGGCAGGACATTCATGGCCACCAGAAGGCCCAGCGCGATTGGCAGATCGAAATGGCTGCCTTCCTTCAATACGTCGGCGGGCGATAGATTGACCGTGATGCGCTGTGGTGGCAGGGCCAGACCAAGGGCACCAAGCGCGGCGCGCACCCGTTCGCGGCTTTCGGCGACCGCCTTATCCGGTAAGCCAACGACGGTGAACGTGGGAAGACCGTTCGCCATATGCACTTGCACGTCGATATCGAGCGTTTCGACACCTTGGAAGGCAACGGTATTTATTCTGGCAACCATGAATCTTTTTCCCGTATTGAGATTTAAACGGCTTCGTGCTTTAGCGCCAGGGTCTAAATTCCGTTTAAGCGGATGAGGCGGCAATTATTACCCGGCAAAATTAGCCGGGGTGGACAATAGTGCCGACCAAAATATGTGATGAGTGAAGAAAAACAGACACGTCGTCAGAGGCTTACAGGTATAGTCGTGCCGCCGGAAAAGGCATGGAATATGCAACAATAAAAATGCAAGCCGGTACCGCTCTTAGGGATTTCGTAAACCTATTGAACGAAAATTGATCGAAAAGATAGGCGGGCAATGTGCTCAATATCAACGCTACCTTACTGGATCTAAACCAGAACCTGTTTAGTGCCGTTGGCAATGCGGCTGCGGCCCATACGGCGCGCGTGGCCGCGATCGCGCGAAACAGTGGTCCAAGCGGCCCGAAACTTGATGCCAATCAATCGCGACTTGATGCCAGGGCGCGGGAATCGACGCGTCAGGTCGAGGCGTTCTCCAAGCTCAAAATCAAGCAGAACCGCGCCGTGAAAACACTCGATAAGGCGGTTGAGCGCCTTAACGATATGAAAAATATTCTGCTTGAAGCGCGGGAGTTGATCATTAATGCGCAAGATCCCGGCGCGACCGCTGAGGGGCAACGAGATCTGGCGAATAGTTTTGATCAAAAAATTGGAAAGTTGAATTTGCGCGCGAAGGGTGCGGGTAATCTAGGTGTGAATTTAATCGGTGCGAGTATCCGGGATATATTTTCGGCCAATGATCTTGAAGTTCCCATTCGGCCGGGATCGCTGGTTAACACGACCTATGCCGGAAAGTTTCTTGGTTCCGACTATGTCGTCACGGATGGTAGCGGAGATACCTTTCTGCCGAATATTTTTGGCTCTTCACTGGTCCAGTTTCCCAATGCGGATGCGAATGACAGTGGTGTTCTGCTGAAGAATGACGATACGGTTGTATTCGATCATGATACAGGCGCGTTGTCGGTGACCCGGTCCGGTGGCGGTGCGCCGATCCTTTCGGGTACGTTGGAACGCAAGGGCATAGGCGTTCTGCATTCGTATTTTTATGGAAATTTTGAAGACGCGGCGTTACGCGACAAGGCGTTGGAAGAAACCGATGCCGCGCTTTCGACATTGCGGGTGCAAATCTCGTTGTTCGAAAGCAAACAAACGCGCGCCGAAGTCGCGGCCAATTTCAGCCAGAGTCAGATAGAAGATAATCGAAGTGTTGCGGCATCCATCCTCGCCCAGAAGGAAGGGGCGGAACGGCGGTTTCTTCTGGAAGAACAAAAGCGCCAGCTGCTATTCGAGAGCGCCTTGCAGACCGCGCTTTCCTACAACAGCCAGGGTTTGGGAATACTGTTGCAGGATGTGGCATCGTTTGGCTTCGAAGCTTAGATCGGATTCACACGGTTTTTTGATCGCCGAAGGCGATTCCAACAAACCCTGACCTGATCAAGTCTTGCTGTCGCCTAAATTTTGAACTAGCCGTCCAGGCGCGTTTCAATTGCGTCCCAGATCTCGGCTTCCAGACAAACATTATCGAAACGGTTGACCTCCTGCAGTCCGGTGGGAGATGTCACGTTAATTTCTGTTAGGTAATCGCCGATCACGTCGATACCGACGAAGATCAAACCCAATCGTTTCAGATCCGGTCCGATCGTTTCGCAAATTTCTTCCTCGCGCGGTGTCAATGTCGTGGGCTTCGGGGTGCCGCCGACATGCATGTTCGAGCGTGCTTCGCCTTCCGGCGGCACGCGGTTCGTCGCGCCTACCGCCTTGCCGTCCACCAGGATGATCCGCTTGTCTCCGGCGCGCACTTCTGGAAGATAGCGCTGTACGATGATCGGCTCCCGGTAAAGTTCAGTGAATAATTCAAGCAGCGCGCTTAAGTTCTCGTCGCCCGGTTTGATGTGGAAGACGCCCGCGCCGCCATTGCCATAGAGCGGCTTCACGATGATGTCTTTGTGCGCCGCGCGGAATTCAAGGATTTCCTCGCGGCTCGACGTAATCAATGTCGGCGGCATCAACTCCGGAAAACGGGTTACGAAGATTTTCTCCGGTGCGTTTCGGACGTGCGCGGGGTCGTTGACGACAAGCGTTTGGGGGTGGATGTGTTCGAGCAAATGAGTCGCGGTGATGTAAGACATATCGAAAGGCGGATCTTGGCGCATGAGGATGACGTCCATCGTCGACAAATCGAGAGACTCCATCGTGCCGACCTCGAAATGATTTCCGGCTTCACGCTTCACTTTCAGCGTTTGCGATCGGGCTGAAACCTTTCCGTCGAGAAAGGTCAAGGCGCTGGGCAAATAATAGTAAAGGCTATGTCCTCGCCGTTGCGCCTCGAGCGCAAGAACGAAGGAGCTGTCCCCCTCGATATCGATGCTGTCGATTGGGTCCATCTGTATGGCGACGTCTAGGCGCATGGCCGAATTCCTGTCTTAATCTGTTTCGCAAACTATACAAGTCGCCCGCAATATGGCCCAGCCCATGACGGGTTAAACCACCGGCGACAGGTTGCCGTCTACATTGATGGCCGTCCCGGTTATGTAAGAACCGGCATCGGAAGCCAGGAATGTTGCCATGTTGGCGAACTCCGCGGCGGTTCCCATGCGACCCATCGGAATCGCTTCGCCGGCTTCCGCGATATAATCGTCAAGGCTGACATTCGTGTCCGCGTTGGCGTGCCGCCGCGCGATTTGGTCACTGACGATCCGACCGACCAATAGCCCGTTGACCAGTACATTGTGCGGCGCGCCTTCGCCGGCCAGGACCTTGGTCAAGGCCATGCCGGCGGCGCGCGACACGACGGTTGGCGCACCGGTTGCCTGGGGTGCCTTGGCGCCGATATTTAGGACGTTAAGGATCCGGCCCCATTTGCGCTCGATCATCCCGGGAAAAGCCAAACGTGTTAGACGGATCGCACCGAACAGTTTCAGTTCAAGATCGCTTTGCCACATTTCGTCGGTGACCTCGAGGAAGGCGCCACGCTGCGATGACCCGGCATTGTTAACAATGACATCGACCGGTCCTAATGTGTTTGTGACGGCATCGAACATCGGTTGGATTGCTGACGCGTCGCTCATATCACAGACGAAGCCCCCAACCTTGCCCGACGCGTCTGGCGAAATTCTTGCTTTCGCCTCTTCGAGCATTTCGGCGCGCCGCGCGATCATCGCGACATTGGCGCCGGATCGTGCGAACTCATGGGCTATCGCTAGCCCAAGCCCCATGCTCCCGCCGGTAACAATGGCCGTTCTGCCATCCATTCTGCAGTCCATGTCTAAGTCCTCTCGTAAAGAAGGCCCCGCCGAAGCGGGGCCTTTCGTCGCTCGTTAAGGCATAGTTTAGCAGCCCGCGACACAGTTTCCGCTACCGTTAAACTGCATCGTGCGCCCGCTTAATGGAACATGCACGGGCACGTTGCTGGCTTTGATGAATTTCTCGGTCCGTGTGCCGGAACGGACCTTGCCACCGCTTGTCGCCTCTTCGTTGGCGTGCGAGGCAATTACCGCGTTGGGCTTGACGAGCGAATTGATAACGTACGCTGCTTCGGCTGGCCCCGTCGTAAAGGTGTCGCCGATATTCATGACGGCGAGATTGGCCTTGTAGTGACCTCTGACGACCAAATCCTGTTCAGCCGTAATACCGGTATCTCCGGATAAATATACGACGAGCCCGTTCGTGAATTTAAGAACATAGCCTGTTGGCGGCCCGACATAGGCGGTAAGGCCTGAAGCCTTTAAATCCTTGCCAAGCGTACCGCCAATGAATCCTGGTGAAAGACCGTTGCTATGCGCGGCCGGGACGGTCGTAATGCCCACGCCACCGACGGTTTTCAGAGAACCGAACCGTGCCAACATCGAGTCCTTGGGATTACCACCTAGGCTTTTCAATTTACCCGACAGCATGCGCGGCATTTCGCTTCCGGTCACGATTTTTGCTTTTTTGGCGAAAGCGATATTGACACTGTTGGAGTTCGGCGTCGCGGAGACCTCGAACTTCGGTTTGGCGCAAGTACCCGCGTTGACGGCCTTGATGTGTTTATCGCCGAGATGGTCGCCATGCACATGGCTGACGAGCACGACATCGATTTTCCCCAGTCTGGGATCATCGGCGCCGGCAACCGTGCGACCTGCATCATAAAGGATGCGGGTACCATTCGGGTCCTCGAAGACTAACGCGCGGTCGAGCCGACAAAATTCGCCATCCTGACCGCCAAGGGGTGTAACCGTTACATTTGCCGCGAAAGCGGCTTGTTCCGATGCGAAAGTTAAGCCAGCGGCCAATGCCGTGATTGCAAGAAACGTTCGTCTCATTTTGGTCTCTCCCTACCCAAAATTTATGACATTTATGCGATTCATATTCAGTTTGAATGAATTCTGGATACCGGACCAACGCAATTTCTCGTGATGCCACATCGCAGTCCAGGGATTATTCTTTCGCGACGGAGGAATTAGTTCAATT